>CAZBTI010000105.1:0-12651 GCA_964494395.1 uncultured Acidimicrobiales bacterium
TGAAGACCGACTCGTACCCGGCGCTGTTGGCGATGGGCACGTCTCGTGGGGGTCGGCAGAATTCGTAGCAGCCGAGGAGATGGGCAGGGGGCGCGGCTTCTGGTGGGCCCCCTCGGGCGGGCGCCTTGTGGTGTCCCGAGTCGACACGGAAATGGTCGACGAATGGTGGATCTCCTCACCGGAGAATCCAGCCGTCGCGCCGCGGGCCATTCGCTACCCGGGCGCCGGAACGACCAACGCCGACGTGCAGCTGTGGGTCATCGATGTAGATGATGGCCCTGAGCGCCAACTCGATTGGGCACAAGGCGAGTTCGAATACCTCGCTGGTGTGCAATGGCTCACGATCGATGGCACGAGCGTTGTTCGATGCACCGTGCAGACCCGAGACCAGCGAACACTTGCCATTCTCGACATCGACCCGGACTCTGGGGATGGGCAAGTTCTTCAACGAATCACCGACGCTCACTGGGTCGAGTTGCAAACAGGTACGCCTCGCCAGAGCGACCTGGGCGTGATCACGGTGGTCGACGATGGGGCCTTTCGCAAGATCGCCATCGACGGCGAACCGATTGAGCACGGATTCAACGTTCGCAGCTTCGCAGCTGTCGACGATGGCGCCGTCCTTGCTTTGATCACCCACGACGGCTCGGATTCGATCGTTGCGCGCCTCGGGATCGACGGGAGCGTCGAACAGCTCACCGAGCCCGGCCGGATGGCGACGGTGGTCGCTAGCGGAGGGACCACCGTCATCACGACCGCTAGGCCCGACGGCGATACTTCCTATGAGGTGCGCTGGGCCGATGGCTCGACATCTTCGATCGCATCGGGAGCGGAGGCTCCCGGGTTCGATTGCACCCCGAGCTTTCACGTCGTGACCGATCGGGAATTGCACGCTGCACTAACCCTCCCTTCGGGCCATGACGGCTCACCGCTTCCAGTTCTCCTCGATCCGTATGGCGGGCCGCACGCGCAACGGGTCCTTCGTACCCGAAACGCGTACGCCACATCGCAGTGGTTTGCCGAGCAAGGGTTCGCAGTCGTCGTCATCGACGGTCGCGGAACGCCCAACCGTGGGCCGGCCTTTGAGCGCGAAATCTGGGGCGATTTCGCAACCAAGGTCCTCGATGACCAAATCGACGGGCTTTATGCACTGGCAGAGACCCGACCAGAACTCGACCTCTCTCGTGTCGGGATACGGGGTTGGTCGTTTGGCGGCTACCTTGCGGCACTCGCGGTGATGCGCCGTCCTGACGCTGTTCACGCCGCTGTTTCGGGAGCGCCGGTGACCGATTGGGCGTTGTACGACACCCATTACACCGAGCGATACATAGGGGACCCCGACGAGCATCCAGAGAACTACGAGGCGAGCAGCCTCCTGAACGAGGCCGCTGGCCTGTCGAGGCCGCTGATGCTGATCCACGGCCTCGCCGATGACAATGTGGTGGCAGCACACACGCTCAAGCTGTCACAGGCGTTGCTCGAGGCTGGCCGGCCCCACGAGGTTCTGCCATTGTCGGGGGTGACGCACATGACCCCGCAGGAGCAAGTGGCGGAGAATCTGCTCAACCTGCAGCGAGATTTCCTGCTTCGTCACCTCTCGAATACCAACGCTTAGGACACCGCCAATGGACGACCCAACCCAGCAATTTCGCCTCGATGAAAAGGTTGTGGTCCTCACGGGTGCCTCGTCGGGCCTCGGTGAGCGGTTCGCGCGCGTATGCGACGCTGCCGGAGCGAAGTTAGTCCTCGCCGCTCGTCGACTCGACCGATTGGAGTCACTCGCCGGAGAATTGTCGGATGCGATTGCTGTGCAGGCCGACTTCAGCACCGACGATGCCGCACCGCTGGTCGTTGAGGCCGCGCTGGGACAGTTTGGCGCGATCGATGTGGTGGTCAACAACGCTGGCATCAGTCGAGCAATCAAGGCCATCGACGACGACCCCGACGGCTTTCGCCATGAACTACAGATCGACTTGGTCGCGCCCTACGACCTCGCTGCCCGCTCGGCGAAGTGGATGATCGAGAACGGTCGCACCGGTTCGATCATCAACACCGCGTCGGTGCTCGGCAAGGTGGCCGGTGGTCGACTTGCCATGGCCGGCTATGCCGCAGCAAAAGGAGGCCTCATTCAGCTCACTCGCGAACTGGCGAACCAGTGGGCTCGCAAGGGCATCCGGGTGAACGCAATCGGGCCAGGATTCTTCGAATCCGAGATGACCAGCGAGATGTTCAACGAGAAAGGTCTTGCCCTCATCAATAGCTCGACGCCGATGGGACGACACGGAGACACGCACGAACTCGACGGGGCGCTCCTGTATTTGGCCTCAGACGCCAGCAGCTACATGACCGGTCAAACCCTCTTCGTCGACGGGGGCTGGACCATCGTCTGATCTCACGATGACTCGTTGAGCTCTTCCTTCCATGTTCGGAAGCGCTCGTGCTCGGTGCCTTTGGGCCCAATGCCGGTGCCCGAACCGTCGGGGTAGATGCGGAAGGTGTGGATCTGGTTGAGATCCGCATGGTGGAGGGCAACGTAACGCGAGTGCGCCTTGCGAGCTGGGCCGGCTCTCCACAGCAACCATGGCCCGATACGTCGCTTGTACATGATCTCGGGCTCACCGATGTCGGCACCCGCTTCCATCAGAGCATCGGGTGCCTCTACCCAAGCCGAAGCCGGGATGTTGTAGGTGGCGATCGGCAGGTCGGGCAGGTTCTCGGTGTGCACCGGGGTCGAGTCGACGGGCCGCTTATGCGCGGGCAGAGGCTTGTTGGATTCGCTCACCCGACGAGACTGTCCGCTGTTGGAGCGATATCGATCCGGCCAAGGCGGTGCATGCGCTCGGCAACGCCGGACAGCATGTCGTGGCTGACCAGCGAGTCCGCCGCGGTCCATTCGACCTGGTCGCTCCACTCGGAGGCGCTATCGAGTTCGAGTTCGTAGCGGTCGACCACGATCCCGGCGAATCTGTCGTCGGAGGTAAGGGCAGCGGCCCGCTGACGGGCGATTACCGACAGAGCAGTTGCAGCCTCGGGTCGGGAATCGAGAAACGAGGTGCTCGCAACAACAGCGAAGCTCGGCCACGGGGTGGGCAAGACTCCAGCACGGGCGAACGTTCCATTCGAGACATAGGGCTGGGTCATCGACTTGTTCCACAAGAAAATCTCTGCGTCGCCTGCCGGAAGCGCCTCGAGTGCACCATCGAGGCCACCGACAACGACGAAGTTGTCTTCGGTGATCTCCCAGCCTTCTTCCTCGGCGAGCACGCGAGCCATCAGGTCGGAGCCCGACCCGAATCGTGAAATGGCGAAGCGCTGGCCCTCGAGGTCTTCGACCGAAGTTTCAGCTTCAGAGCTGGCGACGTGGATGCCCCACATCAGCGGCGACTCGACCCAGATCGATATGAACCGACTCGGGTTGCCGTTGGCAATAGCGGTGACTGCACCTTCGGTCAGGGGAGTGGCCATATCGATCTCGCCAGCTTCCAACGCCCTCATGATTGCGCCGGTGCCGCCGGGGAAATCGATCCACTCGACGTCGTAGCCGGCTGTTGCGAATACGCCTTCTTCGATTGCCAACAACCAAGGCAAGTTGAAGTGTTCTGGAACCCCACCGATTCGGACGGTCGTATTGCTCACGGCGTAAAGGCTACCGGGCACATGGGCTGTCTATCGCAACGGTTCAATCGTGGTGATGTAGTCGACGCTTCGGCTCGCCAGTTCAAAGGGGAAGTCGGGGTCGTCGGTGTCGGGTTCGATCCACGCTTCGGAGACTCGGGTCCAGTTGTCGGCGCCGAAGAACACACCCGCTTCGGCCTCGGGGCCGAGGTGCTTGCGCCACTTTTTCTCGACCTTCACGAGTCCTTTCACGACGGCCTCGTTCTGCTCGCGCTTGGAGTACTCGCTATGGAACCCGATCTCGACAGCATGACCTTGCTTGCCATCGACGTGGTGGCGGGCCAAGAGTTGCGCCTCATAGTGCTCTTTGGCTGCCTTCTCTTCGCCAAACCAGATCTTCACACCCCGTCGATGCGCACGAATCCGAGCGTCGTCGTACTCACTCGGCAGCAGGGCACGGATGTACTCCGCAACCTCATCGAATACCGGCAGATCCACGACGCTCACGCTAGCGCCGATGTGGTGGCTGAGCGTTAGGGAGACACGACAGGCTTGGCTCTGTGATCATGTGGTAGCCATAAGACATGAGCGATGCCCCTGATGGCCACGACCCAAATGAGTTATTGGAGATCGCCTATTCGGTCGAGACCCCTGACGACAGTAGGAACCTGTATCGACGGTGGGCGTCGACTTACGACGAAAGTTTCGTCGAGGCGAGTGGCTATGTGTATCACGACAACGTGGTCCACGCGTTTCTCGATGCTGGAGGGGCAGCCGGTGGCGCGGTGCTTGACGTGGGTTCTGGCACCGGGGTAGTCGGCGTGGCGCTCGGCGACCTGGGTGTGGACAATGTCGATGGCCTCGACATTTCGCCCGAAATGCTCGACGTCGCTCGTGCCAAACAGACCGTCCACGGCACGCTTGCGTACCGGAACCTGATCAAAGCCGACCTGACCGCCGGGGTGCCGATCGAGGATGACACCTACCACGGGTTGATCAGTGCGGGAGCGTTCACCCATGGGCACTTGGGCCCGGCCGCACTTGGCGAGATTATTCGAATCGCAGCACCCACGGCGTTGTGTGCGATAGGGATCAACGAACACTTCTACGAAGAGCACCGCTTCGATGCGTGGTTCGCAGATGCGACACACGCTGGCCGGATTAGCTCGCCCGAGCTGGAAAGCGTACGCATCTACGATGCGCTCGACGGCGAACATGGAGGCACACGCGGTGTCGTCGCACTATTTACGGTGATCACCTAAGCCACGGTGCAGACGCCCGAGAGTTACGCCAACCCGTCGAGCGCTACTTTGGCTGCGGCGAGGTCGGCTTCTGCTGCCGCGAGTAGGTCTCGGGTTTCTTGGACGAGGTGCGCGGGAGCGCCGTTGACGTAGCCGTCGTTCGACAGCTTGCCTTTGAAGCCACCGATCTGTTTCGTCTTCTGCTCGATGGTGGCCTCGATGCGTTCGCGGGCCATGTCGAGGTCGACTTCATCGGCCAACCCGGAAAGATCGACCTGGGATCCCTCAAAGGCGAACGGTAGCGACCCGTCGGGTAGGGCATCGTTGCTGTTGTGCACTTCGCCAACACCTGCCAGCGTCTCGACTAGGCCTTCCGTCGCGGTGATCAGGTCGAGGACCGGTGTAGGGGCATGCAAGATGATCTGCTGCTTTGGCTTGACGTTTTGACGTGATCGAAACGTTCGAATCTTCGTAATGAGATCGAAGGCTCGATCAAAATCTTCGATGACCGTGTCGTTTCGCAGACCGCTGGATTCGGGCCAGGCGGCGACCGCCAACAGGTCGCTCTCGGGCAGGTTCAGCCCGGCGACTTCACCTTCGCGGGCAGCAACGACGTGTGGCCACAACGACTCGGTGATGAACGGGCAAACCGGATGCATAAGACGCAAAGACGCATCGAGTACGGCGCCGAGCACGGCTTGTTGGACTCTGTCGTCGTCGATTGTGGGCTTGATGCCTTCGAGGTAACGGTCGCACACGTCGTGCCAGATGAAGTCATACAGCGTGTCGGCGTAGACATTGAACTGATACGTCTCGATGGCCTTTTCGAGCTGGGTGATCGTGGTGTCGAGACGGCACAGAATCCACTGGTCGATAAAGCTGGTCGAATTTGGATCGACTGGGTCGGCTGAAGCTTCGGCGCCGTCGAGGCGTCCGATAGCGAAGCGAACTGCGTTCCAGGTTTTGTTGGAGAAGTTGCGGCCAATGTCGAACTTGTTCGACGTGTTGCGAGCCAACGGCGCGTCGTCAGATGCTTGCGCGACGCCAGCGGCGACACCGTATGCGCTCACCATCAACTTGTTTGGATCGCCCGGACTTGCCTGTTCGGGGGCTGCGACCCGATGGCCGGCCTTGGTGGTAATGAACTTCGGTGTGAATGCGTCGCCGCTGTGCGGGCACACCATGTCGACGGGCATGCGCACGTCTTGGGTGTCGGTGGTCATCTGCACGAGCGTGAAACGCATCGCGTCGGCACCGTGGCTATAGATGATGTCGCGCGGATCGACGCCGTTCCCGAGGCTCTTCGACATCTTCTGGCCGTGGCCGTCTTGGACCATTGCGTGGATGAACACATCGGTGAATGGAACATCGCCATCTTGGAAGTAGCGGTTGAACATCACCATGCGGCTCACCCACAGAGTGATGATTTCCCGGGCTGTGCTGAGAAGCGAGGTGGGGTTGAACGTGGTGAGAAGGTCCGAACCATCGCCTTGGGTCTCGGGGAAGTCTTCGGGGTACGGCCAACCCATGGTCGACATTGGCCACAGCGCAGATGAGAACCAGGTGTCGAGTACGTCTGGGTCCCGCACGAATCCGTCGGATTCGAGTGCGGCGACTAGCCCAGCCTCGTCGAGTGAATCGTCGCTGCGATCGAGCCGGCGAAGGGTCGAATTATTCGGCACGCAAACGCTTTCGACGAACTCGGTCTCGGAGAGTCGTCGCACCGTGTGAATAGCCCCTGCCTCAGACCACGAGCTTGCTACTTGTGTGGCCGCACCAGCTTCTACACGTGTTAGGGCGTCGTTGAAACCAACGTTTGGATGTTGGCCGGAAGCGTCGACGACGGTGCGACTCCATACGGGGATTTGGTGGCCCCACCAGAGTTGGCGGCTGATGCACCAGTCTCGGATGCCTTCGTGCCATTGCTGGAAGGTGCGGGCGTAGCGTTCGGGCACAAACCGGAGCTGTCCGTCACCGTTTGCATCGGTCGGGGTGTGTTCAGCTGCGCGTGTGGTCGCCTGGTCGCCGACCTGAGAGCGAAGCGCCGAACCGGCCAAGCGGTCATCGGATGCTGCGACGTACCACTGGTCGGAAAGCCACGGCTCGATCGGCACGTGGCTGCGGTAGCTGTGCCCGACCGAGTGGGGGTGATCGAGCACTTTCTCTAACAGGTCGTTCTTATCGAACCACGCAACGATTGCTTCGCGGGCCTCGTAGCGGTCCAAACCAATGAATGGGGCGGACTCCTCGGAGGCGTCCTCCCAGCCGTACTGATCGCTGATCGAGGCGTCTGAGGCCATCACGTTGATCACCGGAAGGTCGTGGCGAAGACCAATTTCCCAGTCGTTGGGGTCATGGGCCGGGGTGACCTTGAGGAAACCGCTCGACATCTGTGCCTTGGCGTCGCTCGAATCGGGGTCGGGCAACACGACGTAGTTGTCGGAAATGATCGGAATTTTACGCCCGACGATCGGTAGGCGAACGGTCTTGCCGACGAGGTCGGCGGCCCGCGGGTCGTTTGGGTTGATCGCGACAGCGGTGTCGCCGAGCATGGTCTCCGGGCGAGTAGTTGCAACCGTGACATGGCCCGATCCATCGGCGAGCGGGTACCGGAGATACCACATGGAGCCGTCGATATCTTCCATCTCGACCTCGTCGTCGGCGAGGGCGGTGCCGGTGACCGGATCCCAGTTGACGAGACGTTTCCCGCGATAGATCAGCCCGTCTTTGAACAGCACGTAGAACGCATGGCGCACAGCAGTGGCGCACATCTCGTCCATGGTGAAACGAACTCGGTCGTAGTCACAGCTGGCCCCCATCTCGGAGAGTTGGCCAAGGATGGTCGCTTCGTACTCGTCCTTCCACTCTTGGATCTTCTCGATGAAGGCCTCACGGCCGAGTTCGAGTCGGGTCACGCCATTCTGCAGCAGTCGCTTCTCGACGACGGTCTGAGTAGCGATGCCAGCGTGGTCGGTCCCAGGCATCCAGAGCGTGTTGAAGCCACGCATGCGGTGGTAGCGGGCTAACACGTCTTGGAGCGTGTTGTTTAGTGCATGCCCGAGGTGTAGCGCTGCTGTGACATTCGGGGGCGGAATAACAACCGAGTAGGTCGGAGCTCCGCTATTTGTGTTCGCGTCGGCTGCGGGGTTTGCATGAAATGCACCCTGCTCGGCCCAACGTTGGGTGACGAGGTGCTCGGCCTCACTCGGGGTGTAGGCCTTTGCCAGTTCTGGAAGAGTGTCGCTCACAGCAACAGGCTACTGGCGCCTCGGAAAGTCCTTACGGCTTTAGCCCCGAGTGCTCGCCAAGTTGCGCACCTCGGTGGCGACACGTGGGCACGAGTCGAGCCACGAGTGGAACTCGCGTCGGTTGAGGACACTGACCACGAGGTCGGTCTCGGCAATGAGAGACGCATTGCGGCTCTCGCCGGTGAGCAGCGCAGCTTCGCCGAGGATGGTCGCTGGGCCAACTTCTGCAACGGTCTCGGTGCCTCGAACGACGAGGGCGGTTCCGGAGATGATGACGATGGCCTCTTGGCCCACAGCGCCTTCGTTGGCGAGTACCGAACCTGCGGGAAGTTTGACGATGGTGCCGAGGCGATTCAGGGTGAGTAGTTCGTGCTCATTGAAGTCTTCGCAGAGTTCGGTGAGCGAAGGAGAAAGTTGCGGTTCTTTGCGGAGGGCCATGGTGATGTCCAGTCGTTTGTTCTTGATAGTGAAACCCGTACTCAGCCGATTTATTGCCTCAAATGAGGGTGTCACTGGGCACTGTTACCGCTTTCACAGCGGATTGGGCTTAGGCGTTACGCAGCTCGCGAGTCGAGCGCAGAGTCGATTCGCACGCGAAAGTCTTCGCACTCGTTGAGCATGGTCAACATGCTCTCTTTGTTGATGACGGCGATTTTGAGCATGGTGACCGAGCAGACCGAGGCGTTTCGGATGCTGCCGGAGAGAAGCGCCGACTCACCAATGACGTTTCCCGCCTCGAGTATCGCCACGGTTTTGCCACCGTGAGACACCTTGGCGGTTCCCGAGATGATCACTGCAGCTTCAGTGCCTATCGTTCCCTCTTCGAAAAGGGTTTGGCCGGGGGCCAAATCGATGATCGTTCCTTTCTTGCTGAGGAGCGATAGTTCGCTTTCGCTATAGCTCTCCTCCAGTGGTGCGAGTCCCTTATCGAACTTGCGAAACAATCCCATTCCAGCTCCTTGATATTCCGGTTAAACGGGGGGCGAGCGCTAAACGCTCCTCATTGTGGACTTTCGAAACGGAAATCCGCCGTCAACCAAATTAGGTATTGGCAGTATCGGCGCCGCAGTCCGCTTCCTAAGGAGATTTCACATATTTGTACTCCAGGACTCAGTGCAATGATGCCCTTGGCGAGTACATTAGTTACCGACCGGTAACTAATGACCGGAATGTCCGTACCGATTACTTCCATACCGACGCAGTTCTTTAGTCTCTGCACTACCAATGACCGGCGGATCCCGTCGTCCCCTGAGGAGCCAACATGGCCGATTTCTCGCTCGATCTCAACGAAGACCAAGTGCAGCTACAAAAGTGGGTGCACGGCTTTGCTGAGGACGTGATGCGCCCAGCCGCAGAAGAGTGGGACGAGCGCGAGGAAACGCCGTGGCCCATCATCGAAGAGGCGGCAAAGATTGGCATGTACGGCTGGGAGATCATGGCCGAGACCATGATGAACGATCCGACCGGCCTCTCCGCAATGGTGCTTCTCGAAGAGCTCTTCTGGGGAGATGCCGGAATTGCGATGGCACTCATGGGAACCGGCCTCGCCGCGGCCGGCGTCGCAGCCGCTGGAACCACCGAGCAAGTTCTGGAGTGGGTTCCACAGATGTACGGCACCGCAGACGACATCAAGCTCGGCGCCTTCTGTTCCTCCGAACCCGATGCAGGCTCCGATGTCTCCGCGATGCGCACGAAAGCTGTCTACAACGAAGCCAAGGACGAATGGACCCTCAACGGAACCAAGACGTGGATCACCAACGGCGGAATTGCTGATGTCCACGTCGTTGTAGCGGTCGTCGACCCCGAACTCGGTACCAAGGGCCACGCAAGCTTCGTCGTCCCGGTCGAAGCCAAAGAAGACGGTTCGCTCCGCCAGGGACAGAAGTTCAAGAAGCACGGCATTCGTGCAAGCCACACCGCCGAGGTCATTCTCGAAGACGTGAAGATCCCCGGCGCCTTCCTCCTCGGAGGCAAAGAGCGCATGGACGAAAAGCACGCAAAGATCAAAGAAGGGACAAAGGGCGCCACCAGCAACTCGGCGATGAAAACGTTCGAATCGACCCGTCCCGCAGTCGGAATGCAAGCCGTCGGCATTGCACGCGCCTCCTACGAGTACGCACTCGAATACGCAAAGGAACGAGTGCAGTTCGGCCGCCCCATCATCCAAAACCAGTCGATCGCCTTCATGCTCGCCGACATGATCACCGAGATCGATGCGAGCAGAATGCTCTGCTACCGAGCTGCCTGGCTCGCCAAGAACGGCGAGTTTCAGAACGCCGAAGGCTCAATGGCCAAACTCAAGGCCGGGCGCACCGCCACCTGGGTAACCGAACGCGCCATCCAAATCCTCGGCGGATACGGCTACGTCCGCGAATACCCGGTCGAACGCTGGCACCGCGACGCAAAGATCCACGACATCTTCGAAGGCACCGAGCAAATCCAACAGCTCGTCATCAGCCGAGCAATCTCCGGAATGCGGATTCAATAACTTCTCGACACTTCCGGTCGACACAGCCAAATTTTGAAGGCTCACCCACAACCAATGTGGGTGAGCCTTCAAATTTTGGATTCAGAGCCTTGGGTCTACTGGTTCGCTTTCTAGGGCGAGCACGCCGAAGACACATTGATGGGTGCGAAAGAGGTGCTCGCGCGCAACAAAGCGCTCTAGTGCCTCGATACCGAGTGCGAACTCACGGACGGCGAGCGAACGCTTGCGCCCCAGCGAACGCTCGCGCAACCGGTCGAGGTTCTGCGGTTCGAGGTACTCAGGCCCATAGATAATCCGCAGGTACTCGCGGCCCCGGCACTTCACACCCGGTAGCACGAGTCGTCGCTTGTGTTTGACGATCGAATCGGCTGGTTTGACCACCATCCCCTCGCCACCGCTAGCGGTAGCGTCGAGCCACCACGCCGTAGCCTCCGCGACCGCTGCGTCATCGTCGAGCGAGACGAATCGCCGCTCGGTACGGCGAAACAGCGTTGGGTTGTGCTCGACGAGCCGGTCGATGTGGGAAAGGTGCCATTCGTGCGGTTGATGAGCGTGTACCTCGCCCTCTCCAGCAAGAATCTGGAACGGAGCAATTTCGATGCCGGTGAGGCCGTTCGTATCCCAACAGTATTGCCGGTAGGCCTCGACGTAACGCTCGGCGTGTCCGAGCCTCACCTTCGACCGAGCCAAAACACCATCGAGTTCGCTAATGCCTCTCTCGGTGGCCTGTTCGAGGAGCGCTGCCGCGGACGTCAGCATGGTGGTAGCCGCCACGCCTGTCGGTGCGTACTGACTCTTCAGTAGTTCGATCGCTTTCGCTGACCAAGGCAGCAGTTCGGCGTCGAGGACAAGCCAATCGGTGGCCAGGTGCTTCCACAGGCCGATTGCATCGATGGATGCTCGCACCTGATCGAGAAGCGTCTTCGTCACCTCGACATCGTCGAAGAACGGACGGCCGGTTCGGGTAACGATCACGCCGCCCGCAACATTGGCGATACCGAATCGCGCCTCGGCGACCTCGGGCGTGCGAGCGAGAATGAGAACAGCGCGCGAACCCATGTGCTTCTCCTCGCACACAACCTCGGGTACGCCCACACTGCGGTAATAGTCGAATGCCTCGTCTGGGTGCTCGAGGAAATCTGCCCGTTTGCTCGTGGCGACGGGAGCCATCGTCGGAGGAAGGTGGACGAGCCAGCGAGGATCGGTAGCAAATCGACTCATCACCTCAAGGGCAGCACTCGAACGCTCCGCATCGACCGTGACCCGACCGGCCAGTGCGGTGTCTACGTGGTGCTTGCCGAGCACATCGTTTACGTCGAGCAGTAACGGAGACCGCTCTTTGGCTTCTTCGATCAGCGGACGAATCGGTGCGTAGTGTTCACGAACAGCGTCGACGGAGACGAGTTCCTTCTCCGGCCACCTCAACGCAGTGAGCCGGCCACCAAAGACCGCACCCGTATCGAGGCAGATCGTGTTGTTGAGCCACTCCGCTTCGGGCACCGGCGTGTGCCCGTAGACGACCGTGGCCGGACCCCGGTACTCCTCGGCCCACGGGTAGCGAATCGGAAGTCCGAACTCGTCGGTTTCACCTTCGGTGTCGCCGTACAGTGCAATGCTTCGCACACGCCCCGAGGAGCGCCCCTGGTAACGCTCGGGAAGCCCGGCATGGGCAACGACGAGTTGGCCGCCGTCGAGGATGTAATGGCTCACGAGGCCGTCGATGAATGCCGACACTCGTTCTCGAAACTCCGGTGTTCGTGCATCGAGCTGTTCGAGGGTCTCGGCGAGACCGTGCGAAACCGTGACATCGCGCCCGCCGAGGGAGCGGCCCAGCTTGTTCTCATGGTTCCCCAAGATGCACAAGCCCGAACCGGAGTCGACCATCGACATCACCATCTCCAACACTCGGTCCGAGGCTGGTCCTCGGTCGACGAGATCGCCAAGGAACAGCGCACGCCTACCGTCAGGGTGGCTGATTGGGGAAGACGCTGTTTCGTAGCCGAGGGAATCGAGAAGCGTGATCAGTTCATCGGCGCAACCGTGCACATCTCCAATGATG
>CAZBTI010000106.1:0-12071 GCA_964494395.1 uncultured Acidimicrobiales bacterium
CGGCATACGAGATCCTCTCTGGTCTCGGGGCTCGGAGATGTGTATAAGAGACAGGGATGCGGACCACGAGATGGTCCGCATCCTTCAGAGAACACCAAGTGCGGACCGTCTACGCGGCCTGAGACTTCACAGAACGAGCTTGGCGGACGGCATCGATCAGGGCCTGCGGGGTATCGACGTAGTCCGACCATGTGAACGTAAGTACGGTCCACCCGGCGAGGATCAGCTTGTTCTTGCGTCTCGGATCGGCTTCGAAGGACTTCCGATTCAAGTGCCACCTGACGCTGTCGAGTTCAATCGCAATCTTGAGCCTCGGGTAGGCCAGATCTACGCGCGCAACAAAGCCACCGTTGTTGTCGAGAATCTCGTGCTCGTAGGTCGGTTCGGGAAGCCCTCCGTCGAGAAGCAACGTGCCCACATTTCGATTCCACGCGCTGTCAGGAATGGTGGTGTCGCCGTATCGGACGTCGAGGAACGCACGGAGCTTGCCGCACCCATTTCTTCCGCGGCGCGAGTGGACAGTCAGCACGAGGTACAGCTCTGGCCAGTCGACGAGGCCCTGGCGAATAGCCGAGTCGACGGCTTGTTCTAGACGCCTAGGCGAAACTACGGCGGCAAGGTCAAGAATGGTCCGAGCAATTCCGGTGACCGGCAAGCCATCGATCTCGATGCGTTCCACCAATCGATACTGACTCGATCGGTGAATCTTTACGCCGGGAAGAACAACACAGCGATCATCGCTTGTCGTGATCTCGACGATCGCTTCGGGGAATCCATCGATTTCCCACGCTGCAGCGGCTGCGCGGTGACTCACGATGCCAGCCGCAGAGAGCGCAGCGCTTCGCGCGGTCGACCGCCACGTTCGTTTTTGCGCTGTAGATCGAAACACCTGCGGGTGTGTTCGAACCACCTGACCGCGGCGGACCATGGTTGCGAGCTGACTCTTTGTTATCCCGAGGCAAAGAGCTTCCGTCCGGCTGAAGACGCCATGATGGCCGGCGAGATGTTCGTTAAATTCCTGCATAGATATCCCCTGGTTCGATTCGTCGAATGGGGAAAGTGCAGCGATCTGTGAAGAATCGGGTTCGCCAGATGGTCCGCATCCTTCACAGAACGATCAAGTCGACCTTATGGGTCGGCTGTGACAGCGTGTTTGTGGCAGAGTGCCAATTTCATCAAGCTCATCGTCGACGCCGATCGAGACGTCCTCATCGGAGCGACCTCGATGGGACCACACGGCGGCGAAGTTCTCGGACTACTGGCGCTCGCTGTGCACGCCGAAATCTCGATCGCGACGCTGCGTTCGATGACGTATGCCTACCCCACCTTCTACAAGGGCGTGGAAGACACCCTCGGCGAACTCGACTAGTGGGCTCGCCCGTCCGATTGAAGTAAGGGTGAACGTCGGGAACTAACCGGCGGCCTCAACACCAAAGACAACGTCATCGCCGGGGCTGTCGACGATCACGTCTTCAGCGTCGCCGGCGATTCTGTCAGGCCCGGGACCAGCATCAATGTCGTCTCGGCCGGGACCACCGTTGAGTCTGTCGCGCCCCTCGCCGCCATTGAGCACGTCATTGCCTTCAGCCCCGAAAAGGTCGTCGCGCCCTGCCCCACCATTGATCACATCGTCGCCACCGTTCCCAGCGAGGTGGTCGCGGGTTGCTCCGCCGAAGAGCACGTCATTACCCTCGCCTCCTGAAAGGAAGTCGCCCCCGCGGCCTCCCAACAGTCGATCGACGCCGTCGCCGCCAACAAGACCATCCTGACCCTGCCCGCCATAGAGCTCATCGTTACCCGCCTCTCCGGTGATGCCGTCGTCGCCCAATCCACCCCGCAGCTCATCATTGCCAATTCCGCCGTCGAGTGAGTCATCCCCGTCACCACCGACGATCCTGTCGTCGCCCTCCTCACCAAACAGATCATCGTCACCGCCACGACCCAAGATCGTGTCGCCGCCGTCGCCGCCATACACGTCATCGTCTCCAGATCCGGCATCCACGACATCTGCGCCTTCTCGGCCCAGCACGAGGTCTGCTCCCACCCCACCTTGGATTGCGTCGTTCCCACGGCCACCGTCCAAACCATCGTTGCCGCTACCGCCCAACAGCAGGTCGTCGCCTTCGTTACCAAACGCAATGTCGTCACCGCCACGACCCGAGATCGTGTCGTCGCCACCATTGCCCAGGAGCAGATCTGCTCCACTTCCACCGACGATGACATCGGCGCCCGCAGCGCCGTGAATCTCATCCTCGCCAGCGCCACCGGAAAGACGGTCATTACCGCCAAGGCCGCAGATCACGTCATTGCCAGCGAGGCCGTCGATCACGTCAGCACCTTCGGTGCCGAGAATGACATCGTCCCCGGAAGTCGGCGACTGACCAGATCCAACATCGACCGTTACCCGTCGCCCAGCACACACAAGGCTGGCGGGTTCGAGGCTGAACGTGCGAACGCGACCGACCGGAATGAATGTCCCAAATGGAGAGGGAAATACTGTCCCAAATGGAGAGGTGATCGCAACGGTGCTCGCATCGCCCGAGATCGCCACAGCGAAGCCCGTGCCGTCGAATTCGTCGTCGGCATCATCAATACGTTCGCCAACCTGCAACCACTGTTGTCCTTCGAGACGAAAGACCGCCGCCACATCGTCTCCACCAATGACCAAGGAGCGGCCGTCGTCGGACAGCGAGACAGCGTCGCCCAACATATCGAAGTGTTGGGTGCCTTCGATCGGAGAACCGATGAGCGCCCAGTCAGACCCGGCGAAAGCAAACACTTCGACCTGACCGAAACAGCAATCATCACTAATTGCTCGGGCTGGCATGTCTGGGAAGACATCGCGGGTCCGTTCGCCATGACCTCGGGAACCGATAGCCAGCGTGTTGCCGTCGGCGGAAAGCGACAGCGCCTCGCCGAAGAAGTCGCTTCGCAGACGCTCGAGGGAAGAGCCGACCTGCACCCACTCGCCACCGCTCAAAGAGAACACCTCTACACGGCCAGCAACTTCCTGGTCTCCGAAAACAAGGACAGCGCCGACCGCCACCGTTTCGCCATCTGCAGAAATCGAAACAGGGCCGCCCGGATCGATTGGGTTTGTGTCACCACCCAAGCTGTCTCCGACTTGAGTCCACTCACCAGTGCCATCTAGCGAATAGACCCGGGCATGCCCCGCAACAAATTCGCCGGCATCGTTCCTGTTCGCGCTCGCAACGAACGTCCTGCCGTCGGCTGACAGCGAAAGCTGAGAGCCAAACCGATCAAGGCCTCCCCTGCCCGTGACGGTGTTGCCGACCTGTTGCCATTCGCCGGAGCCATCCAACGAGAAGACTCGAACGTCACCAAGTCTATTCCCGTCCGGACCAGCGGATGGTGCGCTAGCAGCAAAAGTGTTGCCGTCGGCTGAAAGCGCAACCGAGCGTCCAAAGCCGTCCAATTCTGCGAGTCCTGATACGCGTTCGCCGAGTGGTTGCCAGACGTCGGAATCATCGAGCCGAAACAGAGAGACGTGGGCTACCTCTCGGCCAGCGACATTGCGGACCCCTTGAGCACCAACTGCCATGGTGCGACCATCCGCCGAGAGCGAGACCGAAATCCCGAACGAGTCCTGCTCACCGACCAACTCGTTCCCTAACGGATCGAGCACGAACTCCATTGAGCTCTGCGCCGAAAGTGTGCCAACGCTCACGGCCAGAACCGCCAGCACCACACCAAACACCCACCAGCCGATTCGTTTCATGGAGATCAACACTGCCATTCAGGCGCCCCCTTCCAGCGGATTGCCCTCAGCTAAGGGTGGAGTGTCAGATTGCGTTTGTAAAGGCGGGTAGCGAGACCCGCTGACCAACAGTCCCACTCGTCGCATGTTCGATTTTTACGAGCGACGAACGTCACATACCTTTGCGAATGCATGTACTGGACACGCAAACAAGACAGGGCGGAGAAGCACCATGTCATCAGAGTTGGAACTACCTGAAACATCAACAGATTTGGCCAAACCAGACCGAAACAGTCGACGACGATTTCTGACTAGAGCTGGACTCGGCGGCGCAGCAATGGCTGTCGGCCCGGTCGCAGTAGCTTCGCCCGTCGGCGCCATGGGCAACGGCAACGGCAACGGCAACGGCAACGGCAACGGCAACGGCAACGGCAACGGAGGTGGTAACTCCAATAGCGGAGCGAACACCCCAACGAAGCAACAGTTCATTCGTCTCTTCCCGACGCTCAGTCCGTTCGCCGAAGACAGCATGGCGTTGCAAGAAGCTCTTGTGGAGTTGGGCAAACAGGGCGGCGTCATGGACGCCAAGGACCCATTGGAAGTTGGCCCGATCCGCCTCATCACCGAACCCGGGCTCAGTCCCAACAACCGGGATAACCCAACCCACACCGCCGGAACCACCTTTGTCGCCCAGTTCCTCGATCACGACCTCACTCGTGACGCTGGTTCGACATTGGGCAAACCAACGTCGCTCACCAAGAGCCTCAACCTCCGCACGCCGAGCTTCGATCTTGACTCGGTCTATGGCGGCGACCCCCGTACTTCCCCAGAGCTGTACACCGATGACATCGGCTATTTCCGAGTGGAATCGGGAGGCTTGTTCGAAGACCTTCCCCGAAGCTCAAACGGATCGGCAATTATCTCGGATCCCCGCAACGACGAGAACCTGATGCTCTCGGGCATCCAGGTCGCGATGCTCAAGTTCCACAACAACATGATGGACGCCGTAAACATCCGGCCGCACAAAAACCTGAAGGCCTTCAAAGAGGCACAGCGATTGGTTCAGTGGCATTGGCAATGGCTCATCGTCAACCAATTCCTGCCCCAGTTCGTCGGCCAAGCAATGGTCGACGACGTCTTCGGCAATGGTTTCCAGATCTGGCAAACCCGCAACGCTCAGATCCCAGTCGAGTTCTCGACCGCTGCGTATCGCTTTGGCCACTCGATGGTGCGACCTTCATACCGAGCCAACCTCGCTGGCGATAACGGTGACCCGTTCTTCGCTTTCGTGTTCGACCCGGATTCGCAAGGCCAACCCGATCCGAACGATCTCACCGGCGGCCGCCGCTCAGAGCGCCGTTTCATTGGTTGGCAAACGTTCTTCGACTTCAACGACGGCGAGGTTCGCCCAAACAAGCGCATCGACACGAACATCTCATCAGCGTTGATGAACCTGCCGATCCCGACGATCGATTCTCCGCACGGCGGAGGTCCTATTGGGCCACGCTCGCTGCCGACACGAAACTTTCTTCGCCACATCACCTGGGGAATCCCATCGGGGCAGGACATTGCCCAACAGATTGGGGCAGCTCCGCTGTCTCCGGGTGACCTCCAAGACGCAGCAGACATTTACGCCCCGCTCGGGGAAAGCACGCCGCTGTTCTTCTACATCCTGCGTGAAGCAGACGTCGTTGCCGACGGCCTGCACCTTGGCCCTGTGGGTGGACGAATTGTCGCCGAAACATTCTTGGCCTTGCTTCGGATGAACTCGAACTCGTACTTGGCTCAGCAGCCGAACTGGAAGCCCACGCTTCCTTTCGAAGGCGACCGCTTCGACATGACGGACCTGCTTCGGTTCGCCGAAGTCGATCCTGCATCTCGGGGCCAGTAACGAACGCGGCCACCCGTTTAGTAGAACGCGGTGGCCGCGATATGGCAGTCTTCGGTATGACCGAACCGGCACGTGACGAACTCACCATCTTCGTAAAGCGCGACTGCGCTACCTGCGAACTCATCGTGCCGGTCCTTCAGCAACTGCGTGACGCCGGTCCCTCGCTCACGGTCATCTCGCAGGATGACCCGACCTTCCCTGCGATGGATGGCGTGGTTCATGACGAATCGCTCGAACTCTCCTGGCGGGCAAATGTCGAAACAGTGCCGACCCTGATGACGGTCGCCAACGGAGAGGAAACTGGGCGCACCGTCGGCTGGCATCGCGAACAATGGGAAGCACTGACGGGCGCGACCGGCCTCGGGCCAGACCTCCCCGCTCAGCGGCCGGGCTGCGGATCGATGAGCGTCGACCCCGACGTTTCCGATGCACTCGACGCGAAGTTCGGCGGTGGTGCAACCACGAGCCGGAAGGTCGAGTTCGCCGAACTCGAAGATGAATTCGAAGCTATGCACGAGCGCGGTTGGAGCGACGGGTTGCCGCTCGTGCCGCCGACACCGGAGCGAGTAGCTCGAATGCTCTCGGGCACGACTCGCTCCCCCGGCGACATCGTGTGCGTCGTGCCGCCCACGCTCGTCGAGTTGTCGGTCGAGAAGATTGCGATCAACGCGGTCATGGCTGGGTGCAAGCCCGAATACCTACCGGTGGTGATCGCTGCGCTCGAAGCGGTCTGCACCGACGAGTTCAACATGCACGGCCTCCTCGCGACCACGATGCCGAACGGCCCGGTCTTCGTGGTCAACGGCCCGATCCGAAACGCGATTGGGATGAATGCAAAGGGCAACGTGCTCGGCCAGGGCAACCGGGCCAACTCGACTATTGGCCGAGCGGTGCAGCTGGTCATCCGCAACGTTGGCGGCGGCGTGCCGGGCGGAGTCGACCGGGCAACGCACGGCTCACCTGCCAAGCTCGGACTCTGCTTCCCCGAGGATGAAGAGGGGTCGCCGTGGGAGCCGTTCTCGGTCGACCGCGGTTTCGACGCCGGCATCAACACGATCACTGCCTTTGCGGGTGAAGCACCGCGGGTGATCTTCGATCAGCTCAGCCGTGACCCAGACGCGCTGGTCCTATCGTTGGCTGAACATCTGAAAGGCGTGGTGTCGCCTCGATTGGCTATGGCCTTCGATGCGATTCTTGTGCTGTGCCCCGAGCACGCAAACCGGTTCGCCGAAGCGGGATGGACCAAAGCCCAGTTCCGCGAAGCGCTCGACAAGGCGCTCGAGATGGACGGTTCCGACATCATCCGAGGCGCCGGTGGAATTCCCGAGGGCATCCCTGAAGCCTTCGACGGTCACACGATTCCAAAGTTCGATACCAACGGCCCGGGCGGGCTGATGATCGTGCACGCCGGCGCCGATGCCGGCCTGTTCAGCTCGGTCATCGGCGGCTGGGTCAACAACGCAATGGGCAGCGCCCCGGTTACCAAGGAGATTCACCCATGAGCACAGTCCGAGTTCTCGACCCCACGAATGAGTCGAAACCCCAGGTGATCGAGCAGAGTGTTCGCGTTGAGTCACTCGCTGGGCTGACCGTTGGCCTGCTCGATATTTCAAAGGCTCGAGGCGACGTGTTCCTCGACCGGGTCGAACAGAAGCTCAACGAACTCGACATCGCCACGATTCGCTACAGCAAGCCGACGTTCTCGAAACCAGCGCCGGTCGACCTGCGACACGAGATTACCGAAAGCTGTGATGCGGTGATCGAAGCGCTCGCCGATTGAGGCTCGTGCACGTCGTGCAGTGTGCACGACATTACCGACTTCGAGCGCCGTGGACTTCCCGGAGTGTTTGTTGCTTCGAGCCAGTTCGAAGAGGCCGCCGAAGCCCAGAGCGAACGGCTCGGGTTCAGCCCAGCTCGAACATTCGTAGCCCATCCCATTCAGGACCGGACCGACGAAGAACTTCAGGCTCTCGCAGACAGCGCACTCACCGAACTGATCTCGCTGTTGACGGCCTAGCGAAAGGCGTCGCGAAGTTCGCTAGGCGTTGAGCTTGGAAGCAGCGCGCTTTTCGAGCTTGTCGGCTCGCTCTGTCAATACACCGGGCATTGCGAGCAATGCCTCGCGATCGGCGTCGGCTTCGGGGGTGAGCCCTTCGAGCTGATCGATCTTCCAGTCGCGCAACACCGGCGCAATGACCTTCTCAGCGTGGATCCGCATGTCGTAAATTTCGGCGCGTGCGGCATAGGTGGCCCGCCGACGGAATTTCGGCACGACCGTTCCGGGCATATTGAAGTTCTCGTAGACCTTCCGCATGGACTGAATGACCGGCGACGGATCGACCTCGATCATCGCTGCGACGATGCCCTTGTAGAAGATGTAGTGGTAGTTCTCGTCGGCGGCGACACGCTTCATGATCTCGTAAGCCACTGGATCATCAGACTTCATGCCGGTGTTGCGATGCGAGACTCGGGTCGCAAGCTCTTGGGCCGAGGTGTAGACGAAGATGTCGATCGGTTCGGTCCAAGGCGCATCCCAACCCTTCGAAATCGTGGCGACGCGATCATCTTCGAGGGCCACTGGGTCAGCGTTACGGCTGATCATCAGGTAATCCCGAATGACGATGGCGTGCTGATTCTCTTCGGCGACCCATCGACGAGTCCACCGGCCGATCGCTGAGTCCACTGGAAAATGGCTTGCGATCGAGAAGTGGTAGTACGGAAGGTTGTCCTCGGTGAGCAGGTTCAATATGAGGGCTTCTCGGACCTCGGGGCTGATCGTGCAATGGGATTCGTCCCACGGCTCATCGACGAAGTTCCGGCCCTCCTCCCATTTGATGAGGTCATGGGCGTACCACGTCGGGCGTTTCTCTAGGTGGTCGGCCATCAGGCGCTCGATGTCGCCTTCGATGGCGCCGATGAGTTCGTTTTGCTGGGTCGTCATGTCTGTTCAGATCGTAGCCAGTGGAGAAGCGGAAAGGCCGAATCGTGTCGTTCCGTAGCGAGAAAGAGCGACGTGGCATCGGGCACCAGCCGCAACATACTTCAACAAATTCGCGCGGCGGGTGCTGAACGGACTGTTACAAGTTGGTATGTTGCTCTGTCGATGGCCGTGACTTTGATTGGAATTGCAGGCGGGAGTGGTTCGGGTAAAACCCGACTCGCTTCAGAACTTCGGGATTCGATTGGCCCGGACCGGGTTACTCTCGTTCCCTTCGACGCCTACTACAAGGATCTGCGCCACCTAGATCCCGCCGATCGCCATGGTGTGAACTTCGACCACCCAGATTCTTTGGACGACGATCTCCTCGGCTTCCAGCTCGACGGCCTGGCCGAGGGGCTCGACGTTGCCATTCCGGTCTACGACTTTGCTCAGCACCGTCGAGAGGACGACCTGCGCATACTCCCCGCAAACGAGATCGTGATCGTCGAGGGCATTCTGCTGCTCGCGTTCCCCGAGCTTGTTGAGCGTTTCGACTACACCGTCTTCCGTCAGTGCAACGAAGAAACACGGCTTGCCCGCCGCGTCGAACGAGATGTCAATGAGCGAGGCCGTACCGAAGAAAGCGTTCGGGCCCAATTCGCTCAAACGGTTGGCCCGATGCACGACCAGTTCGTTGAGCCGAGTGCTCAAATCGCCGATCGCGTAGTCACTCAGGACGAAGACCTAACGACGGTTGTGGCCGAACTTCGCGAAGCCATCCTCTCGCTCACCGTCTAGGAATCCCGATTCTTACCCGTTTGGCGGGAGTTTTCGGTCTGACAATCGAGTCGCTGCGACGTACCATTGGGTCATAAGGCATATGCCGCCCATTTGAAAGTCACGATGACCACGCTCAACACCGATACCGACACGATTACTGCGCCAACAACGACGCCGACGACCACTCCCAGAACGGTTCCGACCGATGGGGGCGATCACGACAAGTACGCGCACTACGTCAAGAAGGATCAGATCACCGAGAGCGCAATCACCGGTAAGGCCGTCCGTGCAATCTGCGGTAAGAAGTGGGTTCCAACTCGAAAGCCTGACGACTTTCCCGTCTGCCCCGACTGCAAGCGGATTTACGAGCAGCTGAAGTCGTCGAAGTCCTGATGCCATGCTGCGCCTGACCGTTGGCCGCCGACTGGCACTCGTCGTCGCCTTCGCCATCATTGCGATAACCATCGTGGTGATGGTCGTGTTGCGCGGTCAGGCCGCCGAAGCTCGCGCTCAAGCCGAGAACCATGTCGAAAGCGTGGCGCTGCCCGTCTCGTCGTTCCTCGCGTCGGGTCTCGAAAACGCTGGAGACCAACTCGCGTCCTTCGTGTCGACGCTCGACGACGAGCAGCTTGCCGGAGAAGCTCCGATCAGCGATGACTCGTTTCTCGCTGTCGAAGTGGTGCTGGCCGGGGAGCCATCGACTCTCGACGCAACCGAAAACATGGTCGACCGGGCTCGGGTCAATACCGTCATTGGATCGACGAGATCCTTCGGGGACGCAGTAGCGGTCTTGATCGCCACTCCTCTCCCTCCGATCGAGGGCGAAGACGCGGTTCCGGTGCTCGTCGCTGCCTACGACACCGAGCGACTCGTCGGACCAGTCACGACGATCAGCGAAGAGACCAACATTGACGTGCTGTTGACGGTTCGCAATTCCGAGGGCAACGTCGTGGTCTTCGCCGACACGGGTGAAGAGGCGGGCGACGGGAACCCGGTTGGACGACAGGCCAGGTCGATGATCGACGAGGTCCTCGGCGGCCAAGATGCCCTGACGAGCAACGGGATCGAAGTCAACGGGGTTTCATCGGTTGTCGCAATGCGCCGGATCCCTGGCGTCGAGTGGGTCGTGGTGGCCGCGACGCCGACCGATGGGATCACCGGTGGGTCCGTGCCCCTCTGGCTCATCCCCGCCTTTGCGGTCATCGGTGCCTTCTCGCTCATACCGATTGCGCTGATGCGTCGCCGTCTCGGACTCGTCGTTCGCGGCGCTCAGGAGTTGTATCTCGGGCGTTTGCAAGAACCGCTAACCGACGAGAGCGAGGACGAGATCGGGATTATGTCGCGCAGTCTCCAATCGCTCGATACGCGACTGCAGGACGAGGCCGAACTGCGGTCACAGTCGGCAGCGACGCTGCAACACCGTGCTACGCACGATCCGCTCACCGGCCTTGCCAACCGCGGACTTCTGGTCGAAAACCTCACCGAAATGCTTCGTAACCGCAGGGATGTTGCGGTTATCTTCTGCGATATCGACGGGTTCAAGGGCATCAACGACTCCCAGGGCCACGAGGCTGGCGACCTCGTCCTCAAGTTCGTTGCTGAACAGCTCGCCTCGGCCGTTCGCCCCGCCGATCTCATTGCACGCTTCGGTGGCGACGAGTTCTGCGTACTGGTACGCGGCGAACCTCAGGTGGCTCGCGATATCGCAGCCAAGGTTGAGCGGGCGTTGGATGCAACCGTCGTCGTCAACGACAACCCGTTGCGGATCGGTGGCTCGGTAGGTTTGGCCGCTGCCAAGGTGACCGACTCTGCCGACTCAATCCTGAAGAACGCCGACCTTGCCATGTACCGCGAGAAGGAGCGTCGCCGTGGTCTGCGAGAGGCGGCCCGCGGTGACTCCGATGTCGAAGTCTCAACCGATCAAATTCGTCTCGTGTACCAGCCAGTGGTCAACATCTCCGATGGGTCGATCATTGGGGTAGAGGTCCTGGCCCGGTACATGCATCCGGTCCTCGGGCTCATGGATCCATCATCGTTCTTGCCTCCAGGAACTGAACGCGGCGAGTTCGATAAGTTCGACCTCGAGATCCTGAGCCGCTCGATCGCTCAGCTCAGTGAATGGCTTTCGAACGGAATCATCGATGAACGATTCACGATGTCGTTCAACCTCCTACCCGATCACGTGAGCGACTCCGATAGTCACCGAATCATCTTCGACACGCTTCGTCAGCATCGTGTCCCGCCGACCATGCTGCAGATCGAGGTGACCGAGCATCGCTTGTTCGCTCACGAGGACGATCTGCTCAACTCGTTGAACACGCTCCGCGGGCGAGGCATCAAGGTTGCAATCGACGACTTCGGCGTCGAGGGTTCGAACGTCGACCGCCTCATCCAGATCCCGAGCGACACGGTCAAGATCGACCGCTCGTTTGTTTCCGACATCGATGTGGACCCGCGAGCTGCAGCCCGCCTAAAGGCCATTCTCGACATCGTCGCTGCCGAGGATCGAGTGGCGATTGCAGAAGGGGTCGAGCGGACCGATCAGGCCGACATTCTTCGTGGGCTCAACGTTCCGTTTGGGCAGGGCTTTTTGTGGCACGCTCCCCTGTCGGCCTTGGCCCTCACCCCATTGCTCGGCCGGGCGTCGCGTTGGACGCGACGCAAGCCACCTGCCACCCGGGTGTAAACCCGCGAGACAGTTGCGTTTGCGCCCCCGGCAGGACTCGAACCTGCAGTCGACGGGATAGAAGCCCGTTGCCTTA
>CAZBTI010000107.1:0-11899 GCA_964494395.1 uncultured Acidimicrobiales bacterium
CCACCCCAAGCGCAGTCACCTGGTCAGACATCATCGACATGCCAGACGAACCAACCCCTAGCTGTGACGTCCTAACAGCACGACTCGCCAACTAGTCCGTTCGGCGGGTAGTGGGGCCACCAGAGTTTGACCTGGTGGCCCCACATTCGCGTCCGGACAGATCAACTCGCTACTCGCTCAGTTCCGCAGCGTCAGCCATAGCGTCTTCGCCCTTCTTCCACAGGTTCCCCTGCCAAAGCTCCTCGAGGCCGGTCTCGCCCGACACACCAGAGGTGGCGAGATAGTCGGCGTAGCTCGTGGGCTTGTGGCCGGTGAGGTTGTAGAAGTCGGGGCTGCAACGGGTGTAGAACCCGTTGGTGAGGTATTCGAAGAACTCGGCTCGCGTGCTGCCGAAGTCGTTCTCAAAATCCTCCATTGACTGCGGCCGATACTCGATGGTCTTGCCCATCGCTGCACTCAGGTCGGCAGCGATCTCAGCCATCGTCTGCGGTTCGGGCCCGGTGATGTCGTAGAACTTGTTCCCGTGCCGCTCCGGGCCCTCGTTCAGGATGACCGCTGCCGCCTCGGCGATGTCTCGGGTCGCCACAAACGAGTTTCGGGCGTTGCCGAGCGGGTTCGAGAACCAGCCCTCGGTGGCGATCGACTCGCTGTCGGTCTTCAGCAGGTGGTTCATAAAGAAGTTGTTTCGAAGCACCGTGACGTTTAGGCCAGCTTCGACGAGCGACTTCTCGCCCCACCAGTAGTGCTGGAGCATGAGAGGAATACCGGCGCCGACGCGCGACGAGTGCTTCCCTGCGTCGTACGAAGCAGTGTTGGTATCGGCACCCATGCAGCTGACCCGCACCACGTGCTGAATCTGATCGGAACGCTTTCCGAGTTCTTCGCTGAACGCCAGGTGTCCCTCGATCATCGGATCGAGTGAAGCCGAGTACACCGCGCTCACGCCATCGAGGGCGGCGACCCATGTCGTCGAGTCGTTGAGATCGAACGAGACAATTTCGTCAGCACCTAACTCGGTCAGCGCATCGCGGTTGTCGGGGTTGAACGAAGTTGCTCGGACAGTGAAGTTGCCGTCACGGGCGAGCGTAGCGACGAGTTCCTTTCCGATACGGCCGGTGGCGGAGGTGATGAGGACGATTGGCTTTGTCACGGTGCGATCATAGGTCCGTCGATGACTACTCTGGGCCGATGTCCGTAACCCGAATGCACACATCCGAACGAGCGAGCAAAATCGTGATCCATAACGGCACGGTCTATCTATCGGGCCAGGTGGCTGAAGACCCCGATGCCGACATCACCAGCCAGACTCGTTCGACGCTCGCTCGGGTCGATGCATTGCTCGCCGAGGCAGGCACCGACAACAGCCAGCTGCTGTCGGTGCAGATCTTCTTGCGCGACATCGACAACGACTTCGCAGCGATGAACGAGGTGTGGAATGCCTGGGTTCCCGACGGCCATGCTCCAGCACGAGCGACCGTAGAGGGGCACATGGCCCGCTCTGCGCTACTCGTCGAGATCTGCGTCACCGCCGCCCTCCCCCAAAGTAGCTAGCGACATCATTGGGGTCAGACCCCACTTTGGTGGGTAGGCGGCTGTGAACAGCGCCAAAACAGTCGAGACAATGACTGGATCGGCTCAGCTGCAGTGCCTAGGTTCGCACCATGTGCAACGATCATCAGCGTTCTAGCTCAATCGCCCTCACCCCCACGATCACCCGAATTCCACTCGGCAGGATCACCCAGCCGTCTCGGTGGAGCCGACGGCGCCTGCTGGTCAACGCCGGCCTCGGCACCGCGAGTATGGCGATCTTCGCGGCGTGTGGATCTTCTACAGACAGCGCTTCTTCGCCCGCCACCACAGCAGCGGCACAGACCGAGTCCAGCACTGGAGCCGAAGAACCGGCTTCCGAAACCACCCCCGCACCCGAAGCTGCGGGAGCAGAAACAGAGGAGGCTGCTGCTCCAGCCGAGGCTGAAGGCGGTGCCACCGGCGAGCTTCAACTGCAGCACGTTTCCCTCGGATTCGTCTCGGCCTACGTGCTCGTACGCGGAACCGAAGCGGCCATCGTCGATACGGGCGTGGCCGGTAGCGGCCCTGCAATCAACGAAGCGTTGACGATGATGGGCCTCATGCCATCGAACGTCCGCCACATCGTCCTCACCCACAACCATAGTGACCATGCCGGTGGCCTCGGCGACCTTGAGGGTGCGATGACAAACGCAACCGTGCACGCCGGTCCCGGCGACGTCGACAGTATCCAAACCTCGCTCACCCTTAACGAGGTGGCCGATGGCGACGAAGTCTTCGGTATGGGTGTCGTTGGAACTCCGGGCCATACAGTCGGCAGCATCTCGGTCTTCGACACCGACTCTGGCCTGTTGGTTGCTGGCGACGCGATCAATGGAGATGGTTCCGGCGGTATCACCGGAGCGAACCCGAACTTCACTCCCGATATGGAGAGCGCAAACGCGTCGGTCGCCAAGATGGCAGCCCTCTCCCCCATGATCGCTGCGTTCGGCCACGGTGGTGCCCCAGTCACCGAAGACGTCACCGCAAAGCTCGCCGCAATCGCCTAGCGAAACCCGCCGCAGCACCCTTGCTACAGTCCACGTCGATGGATGAGGGTGATGCGACCGAACCGAGTTGGACATACAAGGGCTGGCCCCACCGCGCTCCAAGGACACCGCTGAGCGACGTTGTCGACGAACGCCTCAACATCTTCGGTGACGACTTCCTGTTCCCCGTCGCCACCGTCTCGGCTGCTGATCTCGAGCACAACCTCGACACGATGGCGCGGTTCTGCCGAGACCACGAAGTATCACTCGCCCCTCATGCGAAGACCACGATGTCGCCCGAGATCATCGGGCGACAGCTCGATGCCGGAGCCTGGGCGATCACCGCTGCCACGGTTAGTCAAGCCATTGCCTTTCGCGAGTTCGGGGTTAAGCGAATACTGATTGCACACCAGGTGGTCGACCCCGCAGCTGTCCGCTGGATCGCCAACGAACTCGACGCTCACCCCGAGGTCGAGATCATGTGCCTCGTCGACTCGCTCGAGTCAGTCGCTGCCATGAACGAAGCCCTGACCGAGCACAACGCGACCCGCCCAATTCGAGTGCTCGTCGAATTGGGAGTGGTCGGTGGTCGATCTGGTTGTCGCACGATCGACCAGGCCATCGAGGTGGCCCAAGCGGTGGATGTTTCCAACAATATCCGATTGGTCGGCGTCGAAGGCTACGAGGGAATGATCCCCGCCGACGATGGCAAACACGCAGCGGTCGACAGCTTCCTCGATGGAATTGGTGAGCTTGCCCACCGACTCGATGGACTCAACCTCTTCGATGGCGTCGAGGAAATTATTCTCACCGCCGGTGGAAGCATGTTTCCCGATCGGGCGACGGTGATGCTGAGCGAAGCGGGCGACCTCGGAAGACCAGCGCGGGTGGTCATTCGATCGGGTTGTTATGTGACCCACGATTCCATGATGTACGAAGACGGCGGGCCGTTCGGCCGCCGGGCCCAGATGTTGGCCTATCCCAAGCTTCGCGCCGCGCTGATGGTTTGGTCATACGTCGTATCCCGGCCCGAAGATGACCTCGCGATCCTGGGCTTTGGAAAACGGGATGCCTCCTACGACGTCGACCTTCCCAAACCACTCACGGTCCGCCGAGCAGGTATTCACCAGGAGGTCGACAACGGTTTGACCGTGTTCTCGCTAAACGATCAGCACGCATACGTGCGGGTGTCGCCCGGCTTCGACCTCGAGGTTGGCGACATCGTTGGCTGCGGTGTCTCCCATCCGTGCTCGACGTTCGATAGATGGAGGGCACTCCCCCTCATCGATGACGACTTCACCGTGGTCGGTGCGATCAGAACCTACTTCTAGCGAACGAGCTAGGCCAAGAGCTGTCGTGCTGCTGCCACGACGACCTCGACCGCTGCGCTTTCACTTCCGGCGATTCGTGCCTCGTCGATGGTTTCACTGCCGTCCCTGCTGACGATGACCCCTGCGACACAACCAGCTCGCAGCCCGGAGCTCGCGCACATGGTGAGCAACGTGGCCGATTCCATCTCGTAGTTGAGGATGCCCATCGAGCGCCATTCTTCGAGCGAGCCTCGGAAACGCTCAACCACTCGGCCAGAAAAGGTGTCGTAGCGTTCTTGACCTGGGTAGAACGTGTCGGTCGATGCGGTGACGCCGGTGTGCACGACCGATCCTTCGGCCTCGGCGGCGCTGACGAGAGCTCGGGTGCATTCGAAGTTCGCAACAGCGGGGAACTCGGCGGGGGCGAAGTGGAAGCTGGCACCGTCGAGGCGTAGCGATGCGGTCGTGACGATGATGTCTCCAACGTTCACGTCGGGTTGGATGCCACCGGTCGTACCGACCCGCAGGAAGGTATCGACACCGAGTTGTGCAAGTTCTTCCACAGCAATCGAGGTCGACGGCCCGCCGATGCCGGTCGAGCAGACCACAACGGGCGTCCCGTCGATGTGGCCGAGCCATGAGGTGAATTCGCGTTGTGAGGCGAGCGGCTTTGGGCTATCGAGCATCTGCGCGATGCGCTCTACGCGAGCCGGGTCACCCGGGACGATTGCGAGGGTGGCGCCGTTGAGCATTGCCCGGTCGAGACCGAGGTGGAACGTTTCTGCCATACCGCGACGGTAGCAGCGCGCTTAGGAGCGCTTCGCCATCACGACGCGGGGTGGGCAGCCAGCGTCGCTGTCGCCGTCATTGCGATTACCCCACCTGGGGTCGTAGCCCACAATTCGACTTCGGAGCCATTTCGCTTCCCTGCGATGGTGAAGTCGGCAGTGTCGAAGAGCGGAGCCGATCCACGGAAACTGAAGGACGCGAGCCGCTCCCCCGTCTCATCGACGGCAAGGTTCGCAAGCAAGGTGGCGGTCAACGGACCGTGGAAGACCAAGCCTGGATAGCGCTCAACTCCGGTTGTGTACTCGCGGTCGTAGTGAATGCGATGACTGTTGAACGTGAGCGCCGAGTAGCGGAACAACATGACCTCCGACGGCGTGATCGTGCGGCTGAAATCCGATGCTTTACCCTCGCCTGTCGTTGCAGCGGCCAGGACGGCCGAGTCGCTGGAGGGCGATTCTCTGAACACGAGATCTTGTGCCTCGGTGATCCGTGTCTCTCGCGCTACTGACAACGCGTGTTTGACGGTCACGAAACAAAGGGCGCCTGAGCGCCCTTGCTTCATCTCGATGTTGTCGATCGTCGACACCTTCGTCACCTCGTCGCCAACGAGAATGTCGCCATGGAACGTGAAGCGACTTCCCGCCCACATCCTTCTTGGTAGCGCAACCGGAGGAAGAAAGCCGCCACGCATCTGGTGACCGTCGATATCGAGTTCAGATGATCGAACCAGCGGTGGGTGGGTAATGAAATGCCACAGCGAAGGAAGAACGTCGCCGTCTTCGAGCGCCTCTTCGCGATCGAGGGTTTGGGCCAGACGCGTGCACCACGACGCCGATACGGTCTCGGTCTGCTCGACCGTGCGCCCGATCCAGTTGCGCAGTTCATCGATGTTCGTCGTGTAGCTCTCCATTGCCAAAGAGTCTGTCATTTCGCTCACTACACTTGCGCTGCGGCCTCACAGAGATTATCGAGCTTGCGCAACGACAGGTCGGTACCAAGAAAGCCGAGCCCGCAATCGGGGGCGGCGATCAACCGCTCCTGAGGGAGCATCGAGAGTACCTCTTCGATTCGAGAGCCGATCTCCTCGACCGTCTCCACTCGGCTGGAGGCCACATCGACGAAGCCGACGATGGCCGTCGAAGTCTTGAAGGCTTCGAAGAGCGAAAGCTCGTTGTGTCGGTGGGCGTCCTCGATCGATATGGCGTCGACGCGACCATCGAGCGCTTCTACCAGCGGCCGATAGACCTCTGCGTCAGCCTTCGGGTATTCGGGATTGTCGAGCCGGTCCGGATAGCCGCAGCACATGTGCATCGTTCTCGTGACAGCACTATCGACCCCATGGAAGCACCGTTCCAACGCGTCGATGCCAAAGCTCAATGCCTCATCGGGCTTGCGAGCAAAGAGCGGTTCATCGATCTGGATATGTCGACAACCCGCAGTTGCCAACGCTCGCACTTCGCTGTTCAACGCCTCAGCGAGGTCGACCGCCAATCGCTCATCGTCGGCGTAGTGACAGTCCGCCGTGCTGTCGATGATCGTCAGCGGACCTGGCAGGGTCATCTTCACCGGCCGGTCGCTCGCAGCTTGAGCTTGCAGGTAGTCGCGAACGAGAGCACTCGACCCCTGGCCCACACCGCTTCGAACGTCGCCACGAATTGCCGGAAGGTGACAGTCGTAGGCTCCATCGCGCAGTTCTCGGCGTTCGAGGTTCGCAAAGTCGAACCCGTCGAAATGACGACACTGGTAGTGCACGTAGTTCTCGCGTCGCTGCTCCCCATCTGTGGGAATGACGATTCCCGCATCGAGTTGCTTCGCTACAACTTCGACGGTTGCTCGCTCCAACAGATCGTCGTGTTCGGGGCTGTTACTCCAGTTGGCAACGACCTCAGTGGCATAGCTGTCGTCGGCAAGGTCGACCTGAAACCAGTCTTTGACCGGCACGTAGTCAGGCTTCGGGAAGGCGCCGATGCAGGTCGTTCGAAGAGCCATGACGAGTGTCTAGTGCCGTTGGATCGAGTGGACCTAAACGGGCCCGATTCGCACGCAGGAACTACCGCTCTTGACCACATAGGCTCTGCGCCATGGCAGAGAAACCAACACCGCTCGAATCCGGCACCAAGGCCCCGAACTTCTCCGGGAAGACCTTCGATGGAGACCGGGTCAAACTGTCCGATTTCAAAGGCCGAAAGCTCGCGCTGTTCTTCTACCCCAAAGACATGACCCCGGGCTGCACCAATCAGGTCTGCAACCTGCAGGACAATCTCTCGTTGTTGGCAAAACACGACGTTGCCGTCGTTGGTGTGTCACCCGATGACCTCGAGAGCCACGAGAAGTTTGCTGGTGAGCACGGGTTAGCCTTTCCTCTGCTCGCCGACCCGGATCACAAGATCATCGAACCCTATGGAGTCTGGGGCGAAAAGAAGAACTACGGCAAGGTCTATATGGGCCTGCAACGCACGACGTTTCTCATCGACGAAAAGGGCGTCATTCAACACGTTTTCAAGCGTCCAAAGGTCAAAGAGCACGCTGCGGAGATCATCTCCAAGCTTTAGGGCCCACCCGATTCGGTCACGTGACCGATAACCAGTTCACGAATCACGACGGTCTGCCGACTTGTCTTAGAGCGTGGGTCTTTCGACCCATGCGCTCTGAACGATGTCTTGTCTCCAAACCACCCCCAACGGCCGATGAAGCGCCCCGGAATAACGCGTCGCGCTTCGGTGAGGGCCATGTTGGCTATCGGCGTGCCTTTGGCAGTGGTCGCCCAGGCATGGGCCCTTCCCGCAGCCTTCGGCCAAGAGACGCCAACATCAGACCCTCTCGCCCCGGTCGTCCGCCCGCAATTAGAAGGTCTCGACATTGACCCAGAACTTCTCGAAACAGAGTGGGTAGACCCCTTCACCCAATTCGAGCTTGAGGCACTTCCACTCGCTAGCGTCCCCGAATTCGACTTCTCGACCCTGCACGACAGCGTGATCTTTGAAGATGGCGTCGCGAACCTGTCCGTGCGCGGAGAGATCGACATCGACGAAGAGACCGAGCGTCATCTCCGGTCGCTACAGGCGGTCGCGACCGCAGAACTCGCCCTGTCCGCCGTCGACGATGATATCGAGGCGGCCCGAGGACAGATTGCGCGAGGACGCCGCAATATTACGAGCGCTGACCAGGAGATCGTTGCACTCGAGCGCGAGATCGCCAGGGCCGAAGCCCAGATCGCTGACATCATCGCCGCGGACGATCGTGAGATCACCGAGCTTGCGCGTCTTGACGATGAGATCCTGCAGCTGAACGCAGCGATTGCGGAGCTCGCCATTCAAGCCTTCACCGGCGAAGACAACGCCTTGGAGAGCGTGATCGAAGATCCCGGTTCGACGGAGATCGTCGAGAGACGGGTCCTCACCGATGAGCTTCGTGAGTTCCAACGCGCCGACATCGAAGAATTACTTCAACTCATCGATGAGGCACAGGCTCGCCGTGATCAGCTCGCAGGGGACCTCGCTCCGGTCGCAGCAGCCAATGAACTGCGAATCAACGAGATCGACGACATCGAGGACGAGATCGACGCAATAATCGAGTTCCGAGCATCGCTCCAAGAAGACATCGCCGACCTTGAGGTTCGCAGGATCGAGATCGGCGCCACGATCGAGGAAACCGTCGCCTTCGCCGAAATTACTGCAGCGCAATACACCGAGGCCTACCACCAACGTCTCGACCTCACGGTAACGGGTACCAACATCCCCCTCGTTGCGCTCAACGCCTACGTTCGTGCCGAACGGACCCTCGCTGTCGAAAACCCTAGCTGTGGCATTCACTGGTCGCAGCTAGCGGGCATCGGCCGAACCGAAAGCTCCCACGGCACCTTCGATGGTTCGGCACTCGACATCAACGGGAATACGACGAAGGAAATCATCGGTGTCGCTCTCGACGGTGGAACCTTTGGAGGCGCCTCGCTCGCTCGTATCCTCGACACCGATAACGGCGCTCTCGATGGCGACCGGGAGTTCGATCGAGCGGTCGGCCCTATGCAGTTCATTCCCTCGACGTGGGCCCTCTACCAGCCCGATGGCAACGGCGATGGCGAGTCGGATCCCCAGAACATCTACGACGCAGCTCTTGGTTCTGCTCGGCTCTTATGCGATGCCCCCGGCACGCTACTCACCGAGTCGGGTGAACAGCGTGCGTACTTCGCCTACAACCAAGACCTCGAATACTCCGCAACGGTGACACGTTCCGGCCGCAGCTACTACGACAACTTGCGGGTCGCTCCAGAAAGCTCACGCTTCGCTGCCTTCTCACTACTCCCCACCTTCGAAGAACGCATCGCCGCAGAAGAAGCTGCACGTGTTGCCGCGGCCGAAGCTGAAGCTGCTGCTGCGGTAGCAGCATGCCAAGCCGAACAGAACGCGATCGCCGAAGCCCTCGCAGCAGAAGCAGCGGCGGCTGAAGCTGCTGCAGCCGAAACAGACGACGCTGCTGGCCCAGCCGAAGATACAGCTGAGGGCGAAGCCCCGAATGCTGACGCGGCCCCAGCTGCTCCAGAGACTGAGCCTGCTCCAGCGCCCGATACCCCTCCGGCTGAAGAGGGCGACGGGGAGCCTGTCGATTGTGCGCTAGTAGGCGAAGCGCTTCTCGCTGAACTTCTCGGACCCGACGAAGACGAAGAGGCCGAAGAAGAAGAAGACGAGCAGTAGCCGGCCGGCCTGTTTGTGGCCGCTTCAGAAAACTGCGTGACTTCTCCTCAGTTCCGGCATAGGTCATCCGACCTATTACTGATGGGGAAATATTGGAGCTCTCGAAACCGTCGAGTAGGCGCAGCGCTGCTCGTTCCGGCAGCCGTAGCGCTACAGCTCTTCGCCCTACCCGCTGCATTCGGCCAGACCGAGCCTGTATACGGGCTCGACATTGCTGACGATATTTCGAACGACGTCCTCGGCGAGGGCTGGCGAGACCCTATTTCGGCGTTTGGGCTCGCTGACGTTCCCCTCGCCGGAATTCCAGAGTTCGACTTCCGTCAACTGAACGCGAGCGACGTGTTCGAAGACGGGGTAGAGAACATCCCGGTCGAACAAGAGGTCGATGTGTCGATCGAAATCGATCGGCACATTCGGGCGCTCCAAGCAGTCGCCACGGCCGAGTCCGCACTCACTGGGGTCACGAACGACACCGCCGCTGCCGAAGCCAGCATCGAACGAGCCGCCCGCGACATCGCCGAGAACCAGACCGAGATCGGAAACATCCGAACCGAGATCGAAGCGGCACTCGCCGACATTGCGATCCTTACCGACGCTGATGACGACGAGGTCGCCGAGCAAGATCGGTTAAGCGGTGAGGTCGAACAAAAGAATGCCGCCATCGTCGACTTGGCGATACAAGCGTTCACCGGCGAAGACATGGCACTCGAAAGCATCATCGCCGATCCAGGATCGATCGAGGTTGTCGAGCGGCGCATACTCGCCGAGGAGGTTCGCGAGTTTCAGCGCGAGGACATCGAGGGTTTCCAGGCCGAGATCCAGTCGAGCGATGACCGTCGAGCAACCATCGCCAGCGGACTATCCCTACTCCGAGGAGACAACGCCGTCCGGCGCGCAAACGTCGATGCACTCAACGCCGACATCGAGCGCCTCGACCAGCAGCGAACAGATCTCGATCGAGAGATCACCCAACTCGAGCAACGGCGCGAAGCACTCACCGTGTCACTCCAAGACGCTGCAGCCTTCACCGAAGTAACAGCTGCTCAATACCAGATCAAATATCACGAGCGACTCGTCTCCTTCGTTGCTGGAACCGACGTTCCACTCGTTGCACTGAACGCCTACGTCCGGGCTGCACGAACGCTGTCGGTCGAGGATTCGGGTTGTGGAATTCACTGGTCACAACTCGCCGGCGTCGGCCGGATCGAGAGCTTCCACGGATACTTCGGCGACTCAACACTCGGCATCAACGGCGACACCACCGTCGATATTCGCGGGCTCTCTCTCGATGGTCGAGTGTTGTCCGGCAGCACCTTAGGCGACATTCCAGACGCCACTGGCCGGACCGAAGAGACCGGCGGGATCAAACGGTTGGCGCTGATTCGAGATACCGACAACGGTGTACTCGACGGTGACCGACGGTTCGATCGAGCCGTGGGACCAATGCAGTTCATCCCGACCACGTGGCGACTCTATGATGCCGACGGAAATAACGATGGCGTCACCGATCCGCAGAACATCTACGATGCAGCGCTCGCCTCAGCCCGCTACCTGTGCGATGCACCCGGGTCGATGCTGACCCCAGTGGGCGAACAGCGCGCATACTTTGCCTACAACCACGACATCGATTACTCCCACGACGTCACCAATGCCGGACGCCGTTACCACGTACAACTCGACGTATCGCCAGAACCGGGTGGGTTCACAAACTTCGCTCGCACGCCGACGGCCCAGCAATTCGCTGAAGCCGCAGCAGCCCGTGCGGCAGCAGACGCAGCGGAGGCAGAAGCGGAGACGCAGGCCGAAGCAGCCGAGGCTGATGTGGATGAAGGCGAAGCGATAGAGGCTGAGCAGGTCGTCGCCGAGGTTCTTGGAGAGACCGAAATTGTGGAGCCGACGCCGACAGCAGAAGCAGCCACAGAGCCACCGGTTGCGCCTGCCGTGGAGTAGCCGCAATCGCTACCGCCGAGTAACTGTTCAGAACCCTGCGAAGGCGGTAGTTTTCACATCTCCCGGTCACGATCGAGATGCTGAAGTCACTAGGGTAAGTGCATCGATCATCACAGGAGCCAAGTTGGAACTTCTCAAGTACAAAGCTGATCGCATTCCGGTAGCGACCTTCTTCACGCTCACCGCAATCGACTTCGCTATCTTCTTCGCGGTCGACAACATCTGGGTGGTCTTGGCGTGGTGGGCGTTGATGATCCCGGTCAAGGGCATGGTTAGCGCGTGGAACCATCACCATCAACACGTGCCGATGTTTCACTCGAAACGACTCAACCGCGTCTTAGAGATGTCGTTCGCGCTCCATACCGGCGCGTCGACCAACGCGTGGACGTTGCATCACGTTCATGGGCATCACAAGAATTACCTCGATCAAGAACTTGACGAGAGTCGTTGGCGTCGCCGCTCTGGCAAGACCTACGGGTACATCCACTACACCGCAATCACCGCGCTCACCGCCTACCAGCGGGCTTATCACGTTGGACGCGACCATCCCCGACTCCAGCGAGCCTTCGTTGGCTACGGCATCCTCACGCTCGTGATCGTCGCA
>CAZBTI010000108.1:0-11866 GCA_964494395.1 uncultured Acidimicrobiales bacterium
GCAGCAGCAGGCGGCGACGCAGACGCCGCGGCCGGTGGCGCAGCAGTTGATGGCGACGATGCCGCAGCTGACATCGAAGTCGAAGTTGAAGGAATCGTCGAGCTTCCAGACGAAGAACTCGACGGAGTAGCCGACGCAGACGCCGCAGCTGGTGGCGCAGACGCTGCAGCCGACGCAGACGCCGCAGCCGACGCAGACGCCGCAGCTGGTGGCGACGACGCTGCAGCCGCCGCAGACGCAGCAGCCGGTCCTGAGGTCGTTGAGACCGAGGTACAGGGTGTCACCGAACTTCCTGCCGAAGAGGAAGTCAACACCGAGGTCGCTGGTATCACCGCTTCAGCGCCAGTCGATGCACAGGTTGATTCGGGCACGAACGGCGACGTACTCGCCCTCACCGGTCCATCCGATGCTGGAATGATCCTCGTGCAGATGTCGGTCGTGCTCTTGGCACTCGGCGGTCTTTGCCTCCGCTGGGGTCACCTCATCTAACGAAGCAGCACTCGGGCGCTAGCGCCCACCAACAATGAAGTTATGGACAGCCCGGCCGATTTCGGCCGGGCTGTCTTCTTGTATGAAGTGAGTTCCCGACACGGTTACTTCGGTCTGATTCGGCCAGGTCCGGCAGAGCTCTCGCAACTCGCCGGTGAGGATGCTTCCCGGCTCGGCGTTGACGAACAGCTTTGGAACCTCCGACGTTGCCAGCCACGTCGAATACTCCCCCACGATTTCAGCCACATCGGCGGGCGTACCCTCGATCGGGATCTCTCGGGGCCACGTGAGCGTTGGTCGGCGGGATTCTCCCGACTCGATGAACGGTCGACGATATTCGGCCATCTCGTCTTCGCTGAGGTCCCGAATGATCGATGCTGGCAGGATCGCCTCGACGAAGAGGTTCTTCTCCAGAACCATCTCCTCCCCTGCATTGGATCGCATGGACTGGAAGATTCCTCGGGCCGCCTCGGGCCATAGATCCCAAGACTCGACGGGAGCCACGATCGCCTCCATATATGCAATTCCAGCGACTGCATCGGGGTGTCGGCGAGCCCAATCGAATCCGAGAGCCGAGCCCCAGTCGTGTACGACGAGAGTGACACGGGCGTCGACGCCGACAGTTTCGAGGAATGCATCGAGATATTTTCGGTGCTCGACAAAGCGGTACGAGTCGGGGCCAGCGCCAGCGATCCGGTCGCTGCGGCCCATGCCGATCAAGTCCGGAGCAATCACCCTCCCCACGGAGGTGAGTTCGGGTATCACGTTGCGCCAAAGATATGACGATGTCGGGTTGCCATGAAGCAAGACGATGGGGTCTCCCTCGCCAGCCTCGACGTACGCCATCTGGTGGCCCAAAACCTCTACGAACGAATACTCCATCGTCATCCCCCTCTGTCTGCACTGATGGAATCAGAACTAACACGGGATTGGGCAAAGGCGCCACATCGAAATTCGATAGCGTCTCCCCATGAGCATTCTCGGGAACCCAGTCGTGCGCGTGGAAGACCCACGATTTCTCACCATCGGCGGCACCTACGCTGCCGATCTCGATCTCCCCGATGCCGCACATGTTGTGTTCGTGCGGTCAACGGCCGCTGCGGGAACCATCACGGGAATCGAGACCGCAGAGGCCCGTCAGGCTCCGGGAGTCGTTGCGGTATTGACCGCCGAAGACCTCGCCCTCAGCTCCTTTTCGAATCACAAGAAGGAGAACACGCGACGTTTCCCGCTGGCGTCATCGTCCGTGCGTTTCGCCGGTGAGCCGGTGGCATGCGTCGTGGCCGACACCTACGCTCAAGCCCTCGATGCAGCAGAACTGGTTTGGGTCGACATCGACGCTGTTGATGCGGTTACGTCAATTGAGCAGGCCCTGAATGACGAAGTACTGGTCTTCCCCGAAATGGGGACCAACGTCGTCAACCGCAACGATGTCGACGATCTCGACTTCTCCGAATGCGAGGTCGTGATCGATCTCGAGATCGCCAACAACCGCATGAACGGCGCACCCATCGAGCCACGGGTTGCAGCGGCCTCGTGGACCAATGACGGGCGCCTGACGTGTTGGACCAGCACACAAGGAGCCCATGTTGCCCAAGGCAGGATTGCCGCCGTATTGGGCTTGGATACCTCCGAGGTCCACATCATCACCGCCGACGTGGGCGGGAGCTTCGGGTCGAAGGCAGGTCCAGGACCCGAAGAAACAACACTCGGGGCAATTGCCAAAGCGATTGGCCGACCGGTGGTATGGGCCGAGACTCGTACCGAGAACTTCCTCGCGATGGGACACGCCCGGTCGCAGCTCAATCGGGTGCGCCTCGGTGGAAGCGCCGACGGCACCCTCACGCACTATCAACTCAATATTGCCCAAGAGGCCGGCGCCTATCCCGAGGGCGTTTCGTTCCTGCCGTACTTCACCTCGATCATGGCCAGCGGGGTCTACACGTTCGAACACGCCGCTGCCGGCTGGGTGAGCGTCGCGACCAACACCGCCCCAATCGTGGCCTATCGGGGCGCTGGACGGCCCGAAGCGACCGCAGCGCTAGAGCGGGCGATCGACGTCTTCGCCGTCGAAGCAGGAATCGACCCGGCCGAGTTGCGCCGGAAGAACTTTGCAAAGCCTGAGGCGTTTCCTTTCGAGTCGCCCATGGGACAGATGTACGACAGTGGTGAATACGCAGCAGCGCTCGACACAGCGCTCGCCAACGCTGGTTACGAAAATCTCCGAGCAGAGCAGCAGCAACGCATCGATGCTGGCGCTACAACGCTTCTCGGTATCGGCATGGCCTCATATGTCGAGATCACCGCTCCTGGAGCGTTGAAGAGCGACGACGAGTTCGGCTCGATCGAAGTTCTCGACGATGGCAAGATCATCGCCCGGACCGGTGCGACCCCATTTGGGCAAGGCCACGAAACGACCTGGGCCATGGTGGTCGCGGATCGCATGGGCGTTGCGCTAGAGGACGTCACCGTCGTCTGGGGAGACACCGACAAAGTGACCTCTTCGAAGATCACTGGCGGCTCGCGTTCGGTGCAGTTGGCGGGCTCGGCGATGGCCGACGCGGCAGATCGCGCCATCGCTGCGAGCATTCCTGAAGCTGCGAGCATCCTCGAAGCAGCACCAGCAGACATCGTCTTCGATTCCAGTGAAGGCCGCTTTCACGTTGCGGGTACTCCCGCCAAGGCCGTGACGTGGCGCGATATTGCCCAAGTAGTCGACGAAGCCATTCTTGAAGTCAGTGAGTTCTCCCAAGAGGGGGCGACATTCCCGTTCGGTACACACATCGCCATCGTCGAAGTCGACACCCTGACCGGAGAAGTGACGATGGATCGATTCGTGACCACCGATGACGCAGGAGTGCTGATCAACCCACTGATCGCCGAAGGCCAAGTGCATGGCGGTGTCGCGTCGGGTATCGGCCAAGCCTTGTACGAGGAGATCACCTACGACGAGTACGGCAACCTGACCTCGTCGAACTTCGCCGACTACGCCCTGCCGGGGCCGACTGAAGTTCCGAGCTTCGAGGTCACGCTCACCCAAACCGCTACCCCGTTGAACCCGTTGGGGGCTAAGGGCATCGGCGAGGCAGGCTCGGTGGGATCTACACCAGCGGTACAAAACGCCGTGATCGACGCGCTCGCCCACGTGGGCGTTCGCCATATCGACCTGCCCCTCACACCGTCGAAGGTATGGAGCGCTTACGAGAAGGCGTTGGCGGCGCTGCCCACGTAGGACACGCTCACCTGATCTCCGCGCATCCATTCGGCTCGCGCTGGGGCTCGCACGAGCACCTGTGTTCCGTCGAGGTCGACGGTGACCATCATGTCGTGGCCGTAGTATTCGGTGAGGGTGATCGTGCCTGGCCCCTCGCTCGCCAAGGAGAGATCTTCGGGCCGCACCAGTACCTTTACCGGCCCGTACGCGGGCTCCACCAGTCGAAGGCCGCCGACGACCGTGTCGGCTTCGACTCCAGAGCCGGTACCCGAGAGCAGATTGACGTCGCCGACAAACGAGGCAATCCATGGCGATGACGGCGTTTGATAGATGTCTTGCGGTGAACCGATCTGTTCGATCCGTCCGCCTCGCATGACCGCCACCTCGTCGCCGAGCACAAAGGCTTCCTCTTGGTCGTGGGTAACGAAAATGGAAGTGATTCCGAGATCGATGAGGAGACGGTGCACTTCGGTGCGGACGCCGACACGAAGGGCCGAGTCGAGGTTGGAGAACGGTTCGTCGAGGAGCAGTACTGATGGACGAGGAGCGATTGCTCGTGCGAGCGCCACGCGTTGTTGCTGGCCGCCCGAGAGTGTGTCGGGCATGCGATCGACGAGATCGGCGAGGCCGACCATGTCGAGTGCTTCGTTAATGCGCGGCCCTTTGCGCTCGGCTCGGTCGAGCCCGTAGCCGACGTTCTTGCCGACGGTTAAGTGTGGGAACAATGCCCAGTCTTGGAAGACCATGCCCACATTTCGCTTTTCTGGAGGAACCCAGGTCGATGACCCAGCCATTACGTCGCTGCCGACCATGATCTCGCCGTCATCGGGGCGTTCGAGGCCTGCGATCAAGCGCAACAGCGTGGTCTTGCCACAACCGCTGGGGCCGAGGAGCGCAAGGCTTGTGCCAGGCTCGACCGATAGGTCGATCTCATGGAGCACGTCGGTATCGCCAAACGACTTGTTGACACCTCGGACGTGGACACCTCGTGCGGCGATGCCAGCGATGTTGGTTGTATCCGTCATGAGCGTTGTCGTACGTCCTGGTCAGAGGCCCGAGTAGTAGATCAGCCTGGACTTAGCTGACCATCGAAGGTCGTGCAGGCGTTCGTTCCTTCATTGAAGCCAATATTGAACCATTCGACGCGCTGTGCCGACGATCCGTGCGTGAAGTTCTCCTGATTGCTACTTCCGGTAATCGCATCATCGCCGACCGAGCTGGCGGCGTTCACGCCTTCGTCGAGGTCTCCCTCGTCGAGGAATCCACGTTCGGAGAAGCTCCGAGCCCATGCACCCGAGAAGCAGTCAGCCTGCAGTTCGAGGTCGACCGATAGACCATTGGCCTCGGTCTGGCTGACGACGCTTTGTGCCTGACGCATCGCGGCATTGATCCCGAGAAGGTTCTGGACGTGATGGCCAATCTCGTGGGCGAGGATGTACGCCTGGCTGAAATCGCCCTCAGCACCTAGCTGATCCTGCAACAGGAACATGTACTCGATGTCGATGTAGGCAGTGCCGTCGGCTGGGCAATAGAACGGCCCGACTGCACTCGTGGCGCTTCCGCATCCTCCGGTGTCGACCCCATTCTCGAACACCTCCACCGTGGCGTCCTGGTAGACGAGGTCGGCTTCGGCGAACTCCGCTGGCCAGAACTCCTCTTGGAGGTCATCGAGCACAAAGTTGATGAGGGTGAACGCCGCTTCCTCTTCTTCAGAGTCAGAACCGCCTGCCGCACTGTTGGTATCCGCTGCATTGTTTCCGCCGGCCGTGGTTGCATCTGTTGTCGTATCGAACGCCGTATTGCCGCTGAACAGGCTAAACAGGAAGAAGATCACGAGGCCAATGCCGATCAGTAGGCCTAAACCGCAACCACCGCGCTGACTTTGACCGCCGCTGCGAGACGGTCGGGACGTGAAACCGCCGCGACCTGAGCGCGAGCCAAAGCTTCCCGACGATCCACGAGCATTGCGCGAGTCACGGACGTTCTTACTCCGATACCCCTTCGGAACTTTGACCATGATTTCTCTTCCCTCAGTCCCCGGCTACGGGGCCGCCTGAACTATCTGCAGTGTAGTCAGCAGCGATTGGTCGCTGGGTCTACTGCCGCGCGGGCCAGTTGAACTCGCGCTCGCTCGAACGTCCATCGAGACGACGACCGCGCGGGCTGCGAACAGTTGGCGTCTCCGGAATGTGGACACGAGAGGCAGGGCGAGACCCTGCTGGACGGGGTTGGATAATCGCTACCGGACGCTGGTCGGGTTGGGGCTTCGCCACAGGTGGTTCTGGGGCAGCGGTTTCGTCGGTCAAGGTTGCGGGCGGTATCGAGACATGGGCCTGCGAACGTCGACGCGGCCAGACCGCACACGTCAAGAGGTATGAGAAAAACCCGATGAACGCCACTCGAGCAAATACTTCAGTTGTACTCAATGAAGCTTCGCGCGTTCCCAACATCATCACGACGATGAGCGCCGCGACAGCCAGTGAGAAGAACCCGAAGCGTTGCCACTTCCCCTTCATGGAACGCGAACGTAGGGTGCGCGACTCGCTGGAGGCAACTTGAAACGAACGTTTGTTGAGGGACGGCCCGCAAACCGTCAGACCTCATTCGGGTCCGGATCCGCGGGTTCATCGCCCGGAGAGTGACCAACTTTGGTCAAAACTGCCCGCACGCACCGAGAAGACCCCGAGGGTGACAGCTCTGAACCCCTCGAGAACCATAAGATAGACGGAATGTCCCGCACGAATATCTTTGCGCGCGAACTCCGTGGAACCCTCGTGGTACTCCTCGTTGGCGCCCTCATCGTTTGGCTGTTTGCCCGACTCAACGACGACCGGCTTGAAGCCCAAGCCGCTCAAGCGCTCGACGACGAAACAACGACCACGATCGAATCCACAACAACAACCACAACGATCGTCACGAGTGACGCCGAACGGCTCTGCGCATTGTCTGCCGACTTCCGGACTGTGCTCTCAGACATTCAGGTTTCCCTCGTCGACCCAGCAGGCGATTCACTCGAAGAAGAGGATGCACTTCCCATCGACGTCGGACTCGATATTCGTGGCGACATCCCTGTCGAAGTCCGCGAAGCACGCACCGTTGCTGGTGAAGAGGCTTTCGTCAATGGAGCAGCGTTCACCACTACCGACCCGGATGTAACGACGACCACGACCGAGCCCCCTCCGCCTGAGCGTCGCTCACCTCCCGAACTGGTCGACCTCGAAGAGATCGATCCTCTTGAATCCGGTCTTCTCGGCGCCCCTCAGGAAGCCGCACTCAACTTCTACGCAACGACGTCGGCGCTTCGCCTCGGCAGCATCACCGCCGACTTTGCCGCTGCAGCCGACTACTTCGTCGACTTCACCGAAATCGGTGGCAACTCTCGCTACGACATCGATGAACTGCTCGAAGGCGACTTTAGCGACCAATGGATCGCACTATCGTCGGCACCTATTGTCGGTGTCGATGCAACGCTCGAGTTCATCGAGGAAGAGTGCAGCATTCGCATCGGTAGCGGCTTCGTGTATCGAGAAGAAGCTCCAGAGTTGCAGGTCGTCACACCGATTCGCGTACCAACACCGATCGATCCAGATGCCCGGATCGTCTCGCCACCGACCACTCGACCACCGTCGACGACCGCAGCACCAGCACCCGCCGACGGCTAGAAGATGTCTCAACCACAACGCGCTGGGCTCGCGATTGTTGGCCTGATCATCGCGCTCGCAGGACTGTGGGTGTTTTGGGGCTCTGGCCAATTTGGCAACAGTCAGCAAGACCAGGTGTTGTCCGACCTGACCGAGGTCGTGGAGCAGGGCACAGCGAATACCTCGACCGAAGAACCTGTTGGCGAAGACTCCGGACCAGTAGCTGAGACGACGAGTACCGTTTCTGATGAGGGCCAAGAGCCCCCCGCCGAGGAACCGACTTCAACCACTTCAGTGACGTCGACTACGACCGAGAGCGAGCCGACAGAGGGCGAGCCGACCGAGCCAGAAGATACCACGACGACCAGTACCGTCGACGCTGAGGTGGAAGGCGACGAGGCCGAGCTAACAACGACCACTGAAGATCGAACGACGTCGACCGAAGCCACCACCGCTGCTCCAAACACCACCGAGACGACCGCTGCTCCAAGCACGACCGAGACCACGACGTCCCAACCCGAAACGACCACGGCAACTCCAGCCGCCCCTGGCACGCCCGCCGTTGCCAGCTTTGACATCATCGAGACCATCCCGCACGACACCGGAGCGTTCACCCAGGGACTCGAAATCTCCAACGGCCGACTCTTCGAAAGCACCGGGCTCGTTGGACGTTCATCGATTCGTGAACTCGACCTGCAAACCGGTGAGATCATTCGAAACACCGCGGTGCCCGAGGTATTTGGCGAAGGCCTCACCATCGTTGGAGACACCGCAATCCAGATCACGTGGCAAGATCAAATTGCGTTCCGCTACGACCTCGACACATTCGATGTCATCGAGAGTTACGAGTACGAGGGGCAGGGCTGGGGCCTGTGCTTGGCCAGCGAAGGAAGCGGCGACCTGATCATGTCGGACGGATCGTCCGAACTGGAGTTCCGAGATCCCGACACGTTCGAAAGCCTCGGCTTTGTCGACGTGCGACTCGACGGTGCGCCCATCGAGAACCTAAACGAACTTGAGTGCATCGGCGACACGGTTTGGGCCAACATTTGGCTCTCGAGCTTGGTAATCGAGATCGATCCGGCCACCGGCGATGTCCTCACCGTCCTCGACATTGATTCGCTTCGGCCTGAATCGACCGATGGCGATTCGGGAGCTGTGTGGAACGGCCTGGCCTACGACCCAACGAACGGCACGTTGCTCGTCACCGGCAAGCTCTGGCCGACGATCTTCCGACTCGACCTATCAACGAACTAGACGCGGGCGACGGTGAGAGTCGTCAATTGGGACCGTTAGAATTCTCCTATGAGCGATAGCGACCCCATCGACCCGGCGCCGCGGGATCGTTCAACACCGCGCCGACAGCGACCAGCCACGCCCGTGCCAGAGCCGCAGGCTCCTGGGCCGCTCATTGCGCTTATGGGAAGCCTGATCGCCATATTGATTATCGCCGCGCTCATTACCGGTGAATGGGTCTTCTTGCTCCTCGGCGTCTTTGGGTTGGCCGCCGGCCTCGTCCCGTTCTTCTCTCGACGTTGAACGCCCACAGCCGGCCCCGAGCCATCGGCGTCGATGGCGCTACCGGCGGGTGGGTCAGCGCAACGATCAGCGCGGATAGCCATCTCGAGATCACATTCGTCGATGCCTTCGCTGAGATCGTCAGTTCCGCGTCCGTCGACGATGTCATCATCGTCGACATGCCCATTGGGTTGTCCTCCGACGGATATCGACCTGTCGATGCACTCGTGAGGGAACGGCTTGGATTCCGGCGATCAACCTTCTTTCCCACCCCGCTTCGAGCCGTTCTCGACTTCGAATCGTGGGACGAGGCAAATGCGCACTCCAAGGAGGTCAGCGGGAAAGGCCTGTCGAAGCAGGCGTGGAATCTTGTTCCCAAGATTGCCGAAGTCGACAACTGCTGGACCTCAGCGTTGCGCGGTCGCCTCCGGGAAGGACACCCAGAGACGTCGTTCGCCGAGATGTCGGGCGCTCCCCTCTCGACCAAGAAAGCAGACGTAGACGGCAGGGCCGAGCGAACCGCGCTGCTCCACGTTGCCCTCGACGCCGACATCACTAGGGCGATTGCTGAATGTCCAAAGCGGTGGTCGACCGATGCCGTCGATGCTCTCGCCCTGGCGTGGACCGGCCTGCGAGTACACGCCGGCCACGCAATTCATCTCGGCGGCGAACCCGATGAGTGCGGCCGTCCTATGGAATTGTGCATCTGATGACCGTTGGACGCTATGCACCATCACCCTCTGGGGATCTCCACGTCGGGAACTTGCGCACAGCCATGCTCGCTTGGCTGTCGGCTCATCACGGCGGCGGTGAACTTCGGTTGCGCATCGACGACCTCGACCCGAGTGTGTCACTTCGGGAACACGAGCTGTCGCAGCGACACGACCTGACCGCACTCGGCATCACGTTCGACGGGCCGGAGTTACGACAATCAGACCGGACCGCTGCCTACGCAGAGGCGATTGCGATGCTCGGAGAGCAGGAGATGCTGTACCCATGCTTTTGTTCACGGCGCGAGATTCGCGAAGCAGCCCTTGCTCCGCACGTACACCTTCCTGACGGTGCCTATCCCGGCACATGCCGCGACCTCAGCGTCCGTGAGCAGGCGACGCGTGCGGAGAAGCGCCCCGCTGCGCTGCGGGTTCGGACGGGCAACGTCGAGATCGACTTCGTCGACCGCCACTACGGGCCGCAAACCGAGTTCGTCGACGACTTCGTCATCCAACGCAACGATGGGGTCGCGTCCTACAACCTTGCGACCGTCCTCGACGATCACGTCCACGAGGTGACCGAAGTGGTGCGCGGCGCAGACCTGTTGGCGGGCACGGCACGCCATGTGTGGCTTCGTGGCGTGCTTGGGCTCAACCCGGTCGAACACGCTCACGTCCCACTCGTTCTCAATACTCAAGGTGAGCGGCTCGCGAAGCGTGATGGCGCCGTAACCCTGGGAGACCTCGCGGCTGTTGGCATCAGCACAGAACAGATCCGTGGACGACTCGCGGCGACATTCGGCCTGGCCGAGTCCGGCGAAACTCCCACGATGGAAGATCTGCTGGAGCGGTACGACCCGGCAGCCCTACCCCTTGACGATGCTGTGTGGTCGGTGGTCGAGGAGGCCTAGAAGAAGATCTCGCTGGCGGCGAAAATAAGAAAGCCTGCGAGGCCTCCGACGAGCGTGCCGTTGATGCGGATGAACTGCAGATCTCGTCCAACCTGGAGTTCGATTCGGTCGGCGGTGTCCTTTTCGTCCCAGCCCTCGACGGTGTTCGCGATCAGACCACCGATTTCAGTACGTCCCGCTTCGGCCAAGTAGACAACGATCGACTCGATCCAGCGATCAACCTTCGCCTGTAGTGCCGGGTCTTCGACGAGCTTGCTTGCGAGGCTGACGAGCGCATCCTCGATCCGACGACGGGTATCTGAGTCGGCATCCCGCGTCGCTTCACCGAAGCCCCGCTGCAACGACGACCAGAGGTCTTGGGTCCACAGTTGGAACTCGGGATGGTCGATGAGCTCCTGTTTCAGCTTTTCACCCTGCTCGATCAGCCGCTCGTCGTTCCGCAAGCGCTCAGCGAACTCGCGAGACCGAAAATCGATGTCTTGCTTCACCTGGTGATCGGGGTCGGCGTCGACCTCACGGAGGAACGTCATCACCGCGCCATAGATCTTGTCAAAGATGCGATCATCGATCGGCTCGGGCACCCACCAGGGGGACTCGCCCATCAATCGGCGTCGGAAGGTGGCCTCATTGTCATTGAGGAAGTTCGCTGCGCCTTTCAGCACGGCGTTGTACATCTCGTGGTGGTGATCTCCGTCCATTCCAGCATCGATGACCCGTCCAAAGATTGGAGCGACGGGGACTTTACTCAGGCGATCACGAACCAAGCCGTCGACCATTGCCTTCACGTCGTCATCATCGGCGAGCACCTCGGAGATCGCCGACATCACGACGGCGAGTTCGGAAACCATCGAGCGAGCGTTCTTCGGTTCGGCCATCCACTCACCGAGTCGTTTGGAAACCTCGACGCTCGAGAGCTTTTCGGAAACGACTTCGCCGTTGAGGAAGTTCGACTGGACGAAGTCGCCGAGACCTTCGCCGATATCGTTCTTGCGCTTGGGAATGATGGCCGTGTGCGGGATCGGAAGGCCCAACGGGTGCTTGAATAGCGCGGTCACGGCGAACCAGTCGGCGAGCGCACCCACCATGGCTGCTTCGGCTGTTGCCCGCACGTAGTTCACCCACGTCACTTCCTCTCCTTCGAACCCGCGAGCGACGATGAACACGATCGCTGCCAGGACGAGCATGGAGGTCGCGACCATTTTCATGCGGCGGAGGTTTTGGGCCTGAGCTGCCTCGTTCGCGTTCTCCGGCGTCAGATCACCAAGAGGCTCGTTTGCAGGCGTTGCAATGTTGGTCACGATTCAGACTGTAGAACGCCAGAGCGGTCCTATCCTTGATGAGTGCTTACGGTCTCTGGTCTTTCAAAAGCCTATGGTGCGCGCA
>CAZBTI010000109.1:0-11836 GCA_964494395.1 uncultured Acidimicrobiales bacterium
ATGTAGAATCCAAAGGTGTCAGGACCACTGCAGCTCGAATTTGTTATGTCTGGGGCAAAGTACACCCAACTGCCCGAATCGCTGGTGGAAATTGCTGTTGCGGGCCGATCAAACGTGGGCAAGAGCAGCCTGTTGAACGCGCTCGCGAACCGGAAGTCACTCGCCAAGACCTCGAAGACTCCAGGAGCCACCCGCCTACTCAACGTCTATGAGTTGCAGCCTGAGGGTTCGGGCAAGTGGGTCGTCGACCTCCCCGGGTACGGCTATGCCAAGGCGCCCAAACATGAGCAACAGCGTTGGGCGCGGATGATCGAGAACTACCTCGTCGAACGCGACCAACTCGAGATGGTGCTCATGCTCGTCGATGGTGAAGTCGGCCCGACCGGGCTCGACAAGCAATCACTCGAATGGTTTCGCCACATTGGTCTGCCCATCACGATCGTGGCGACCAAGCAAGACAAGGTGAAGCCGTCGAAGCTCGGAGCGCGCAAACAGGAACTCGCGAAAAAGTGCGGCGTCTCGAAGAAGGACGTCCGCTGGGTGAGCGCAGCGAAAGGTGTTGGCATTCCAGAGTTGCGTCAGGAAATTCACACGATGCTCAACTACGAACCCGAGTACGAAGATGACGACGGTGATTTCGAGGGTGACGATTTCGACGAAGGAGACGAGTAATGAGTCCTGACGAAACACCATGCGACGTCTGTGGCTTTGCCGCCGCGCACTACGAGCTTGAGACCGACATCATCTCGACCGCCGGTCTCGCCATCGAGGTAACAACCGGTGCAGCCGCCGGGCTGTCGGCCGAGGAACTCGCCGCAACTCCCGACGGCTTCAGCCAGTCGATCAGCGAACTGCTCGCATCGGTCGAGAACTTCGAAGGCACACCGCTCGAAGCCGCGCACAACGGCTTGCACACGATGGCCGAGATCGGGGCAATTCGAGCAACGCTCGGCCAGGGCCCCACCTCCGGCGACGGGAAGGTCACCGGGCTGCACACGTCCGGGGGCGGCGTGCCAAAGACGCCGGCCGACTCGGTCGAGGTCAGCCGAACCGGTGTCGTCGGCGATGTGCAGAACAACCGCATCCACCATGGTCGTCCCCTCCAGGCTCTCTGCCTGTGGAGCAACGACGTGATCGAAGCCCTTCAGGTCGAAGGCCACCCGATCCAACCCGGCATTACGGGGGAGAACATCACCCTCGACGGACTCGACTGGGCAACGCTGCGCCCCGGATCGAAGATCACCATCTCGGGACTACCGGTCTTGGTTTCCTCCTACGCCACCCCGTGCTCGAAGGTCGCTTCCGGTTTCAGCGACCGGAACTTCCGTCGAATCGAGCAGGACGACCACGAAGGTTGGAGCCGTCTCTACGGCATCCCCCTCGCAGAAGGCACGGTCTCTGTCGGAGATGCCGTCGCTACCGGCTAGCGATCACCTTCGCTCAAGCTTCTTGGTCGAGTCGTGATGAATCGGTGGCCGGTTCCTAGGCTTAACGGAGTGAAGAAGTTCTTGAAATGGCTCTCGTTCATCGGCCTCGCTGGCGGGGGAGCGCTGCTCTGGCGTCAGCAACAAACCCAAGACGACATCGTTGGTTCCATGGGCAGCGTCGGTCGTAATGCCGCCGTTGCCAAGGTGGGGGCGAAGACCGGTGGACGTTGGGCGGTCACCCAGGCAAAGAAAACCTTCGCTTCGGCCGAACGCAAAGACGAACTCAATGCCGAGTTCGAGCTCAAGACCACCGAAGACGTCGTGGCGTCACTCGGCAACCTCAAGGGCGCGATGATGAAGGTCGGCCAGATGGCCAGCTACCTCGACCTCGGCTTGCCAGAGAACACCCGCCAAACGCTCGCCCAACTACAGAGCGACGCTCCACCAATGTCGGGTGAGCTCGCGGCATCGGTCATCGTCGAAGAACTGGGCCAACATCCAAGCGAGCTCTTCGCCGAATGGGACCCGACGCCAATCGCATCTGCCTCGATTGGGCAAGTCCACCGGGCGCTCACCCACGACGGACAAGCCGTTGCGGTCAAGGTGCAGTACCCGGGCGTTTCCGAAGCCATCGAATCCGACCTCCGCACGAACGACACGCTGTTCGCCGCGCTACGGCTCATGTTCCCCGGAATCGACACCACGACGATCACCGCAGAGCTACGCGATCGGTTGAGCGAAGAACTCGACTACACCCTCGAAGCAAAAAACCAGCGCTACTTCGCCGCCTACTTCGAAGACCACCCGTTCATTCACGTGCCCCCGATCATCGACGAGTTCTCGAGCCAACGGGTCATGACGTCCGAACTGGTCGTCGGGTCGAACTTCGACGAAGTACTCACGTGGAGCCAAGAGGAACGCAACCTCGCCGCCGAGACACTCTTCCGGTTCACCTTCGGATCGATCTATCGCCTGGCGGCCTTCAACGGCGACCCGCACCCTGGCAACTACATCTTCCACGGTGGCGGCCGAATCACCTTCCTCGACTTCGGGCTCGTCAAGCACTTCACTAGTCACGACACTGCGCTGTTCGAATCGCTGATCACCAACATGGTGATCGACGAGGACTACCCGACATTCCGCAAGACCATCGAAGACGCAGGGCTGCTGCAGCCAGACCAGCCATTCAGCGACGAGATGATCGGCTCGTATTTCTCATACTTCTACGACTTCGTTCTCGAGGATCGCCCCTTTACCTTCGATGAGGAGTATTCCGCTGCTGGCGTACGCGCGATCTTCGACACGAGCGGAGAAGAGGGTGAGCTCAAAAAGGTGCTCAACGTTCCGCCATCGTTTGTGGTGCTGCAGCGGATCAACCTCGGCGCTATTGCCTTGTTTGGCCAACTCAATGCCACCGGGAACTGGCGACGTGTCGGCATGGAGGTCTGGCCCTTCGTCGATGCCGAACCGTCGACCGATATGGGACGGACGATCGAAAAATGGGGCCAAGAGACCGGCCGCCGAGATTCGTTCGAGGGAATCTAGGGCCTCGGCAACTTGTCACTCGGCCCGCAAAGCGGTCGGGTTATCGGGTAAAACGGTGACGTGCTGATTGTTGTTTCTCCCGCAAAATCCTTGGATTACGAGTCACCGCTCGCGACCAAGAAGTTCTCCGAGCCCGAGATGCTCGACCGAAGCGCCGAGCTCGTGTCGATAATGGCGAAGAAGTCACCTGCCGACATCTCGAAGCTCATGAGTGTGTCTCCAGCGCTCGGTGAGTTGAACTTCGATCGCTTCCAAGACTGGGAACGGCCCTTCACCACCAACAACGCCCGACCAGCGCTCCTCGCATTCAACGGAGATGTGTACACCGGTATGGATGCGGTCAACTCGTTCTCCGAACGCGACTTCACCCACGCACAGAAGACCCTCCGGATTCTGTCTGGCCTCTACGGCGTGCTGCGTCCACTCGATCTGATGCAGCCCTACCGATTGGAAATGGGCACAAAGCTCAAGAACCCTGAGGGTCGAAACCTCTACGACTTCTGGGGCACGCAGATCGCCGACAAACTCAACGCCGACATCGCTGCCAGCCCAGGAGCGAACGTCCTCGTCAACCTCGCATCGAACGAGTATTTCGGCGCGGTCGACACTGCGCATCTCGACGCACCGATCGTTGCGCCGGTGTTCCTCGACGCAAAGGGCGACGGCGACTACAAGATCGTGAGCTTCTTCGCAAAGAAGGCTCGCGGCGTCATGAGCGCGTGGATTATCCAGAACCGAATCTCGGCGCGCAAGGCACTAATCGAATTCGATGGCATGGGATACTCTTTCGACAGCACTCGGTCGACCGCCGATGCGCCGGTCTTCACAAGGCGGACCGACAGTTAGACACGGGAGACAGATGTCAGACGCAGCAACGCCAGGTTGGTATCACGCTGAGGGTGACCCACCTGAAACTGAACGTTACTGGGACGGAACAACCTGGACCGAAGGTCCACGCCCTATTGGCGGTGTTCCAGATGCGCCGAGCGCAGATATGCCCGCTGCCGATGCGCCGAGTACTGACATGCCCGAAACTGATATGCCAGATACGTCGGGATTCTCCACGACCACTCCGGACTCGGCAACGCCCGGCTCGGCTACCACCCAATTCGGCGCGCCCTATCAAGGCTCTCCACAAGATGGTTTTTCTGCGCCTCGAGCGGCGCCAGGAGGCACTCCGGTGCAAGGCGGTTTTCCCGGCGCTCCAGTTGGTGGGGCTGTCGGTGCTGCGGGCTTCTTCCCTGAACAAAGCCAAGCTCAAACGGCACTTATCGTGTCGATCGTCGGCGGTATCTTGTGTGGTCTACCTGGGCTCGTTGGAGCGTTCATGGGTAACAGGGAGCGCAAGGCAATCGCTGCTGGACAGCGGGACCCAGCAAATCAGGGCAAGGCAACCGCAGCGATCGTGATCGGATTGCTCTTCGGGCTGTTCGGCTTGCTTATTCTCTTCCTCATTCTGGTTTCAGTCGTTGCGGTTGGGCTCGGGGCCTGAGAGGTCCGATAGTTCAGCGTTTAGGCGGCGAAAACCCTAGCGGTTCGGCGTCCACCGGAAGCGGTTGAGGGTAACGACCGCCCCGAAAATGCCCCATCCCAGAATGACGAGCCAGTGGTTCCACGGGAACACCGCGCCGTCGGCGAACGGGTCGAAACTCTCCTGAAGCGCCTGGTTGAGATGGCTTACCGGAAAGAGATTCCCAACGTCTCCAACCCACGCGGGAACCTGTTCGTTCGGAACGAACACGCCGCTGATGAAGTAGAGCGGAAGGAAGACCGCATTGGTGACCGCCGGGGCTGCATCTTCTGACGAGATGATCGTCGTCATCGCGAGCCCAATAGCGGCGAAGGACATCGCCCCAACAACGAGCGAAATGATCAGACTGGGGAAGGTCTCGAACTGGAGCGACACGCCGTAGAGGATCCGACCGATCCCGGCGATGATGATCGTCATCACGAAGGCGATGACCGTGCCTGCGAGCGACTGGGAGAGGATGAATACCGGCGGGGGAATCGGCGTTCCCCGAACCCGCTTCAACACGCCTCGTTCGCGACGAGTGGTCATGGTGATTGCAACGTTGACCGCCGTTGCCGACACGATGGCGAGCGTGAGGATGCCAGGCACATAGACCGTAGAAACTGCGGCGCCATTGTCGAGGGTGCCGTTACCGAAGATCGAGGTGAAGAGCACCAAGAAAATCAGCGGCAGAATGACGGTGAAGAACGTCGCTGCCGGATTGCGGCGAAAGATGAGCAGGTCGAAGTTGAGCTGACGGCCGAGCGTGGCGAGGTTCATCGGCTGACGTCCTTGGTGAGTTCGAGGTAGACATCTTCGAGCGTGGGCCGTGCAACGTTGAGTTCGTTCAGTTCGACGCCAGCTTCGATGGCCCAATTGGTGAGCTCGTGCATGCTCTGCAACGTGCTATCGGTACTGACTTGGAGGTTTCCAAAGTCGTTGGTGATGGTGGCGAACCCATCTGGGGGAGCGGGGTCGCCCGGTGATGGTTTCCATGTGATGCGGGTGCGGGCATCGACCTTGTCGGCGAGTTCTTCTGCTGTGCCGCGGGCAACGATCTTGCCGGCACCGATGACGACGATCCGGTCGGCGAGGTGCTCGGCCTCATCCATGTAGTGCGTGGTGAGCAGTACCGTCTTGCCGATTTCACGTAGTGCTTCGATCATGCCCCACGATTCTCGACGGGCTGACGGGTCGAACCCGGTGGTGGGCTCGTCGAGGAACACAAGGTCAGGGTCGCCGACGAGAGCGAGCGCCAGGTCGAGTCGCCGTTTCTGCCCGCCGGACAACTTTCGAGTCCGCTGGTCGGCGCTATCGGTGAGGCCAACGACCTCGAGCGTCTCTTCGGCATTTCGGGGGTTCGAGTAGTAGCCGGCTTGCATGCGTACTGCTTCACCAGCGGTGAGCTCCGGGACTGGCTCGGATTCTTGGAGGACGATCCCGATTCGCTCGCGCCACGACAGCGGCGCATCTCGCGGATCGTGTCCGAGAACGTTGACCGTCCCGGATGTGCGGTTGCGAAAGCCCTCGAGGATCTCGATGGTGGTGGTCTTGCCGGCACCGTTCTGACCAAGGAAGGCGAGAATCTCGCCAGAGTTGACCTGGAGGTCGATGTTGTCGACGGCAACGAAGTCGCCGTAGTGCATCGACAACCCCTGGACGTCGATTGCCTTCTCCACGGCTATTTCCTCCCACCAGAAACGAACTGGAGTTGTTGAGCAGAATGCTCAGCCTACTACCGCTCGATTTAGGGCCAAAACGCAACAGAGTGGATGGAGACCGTTGCCGGCTTCATCCACTCTGTCGTGTTCCCTGAATCCCGCCAGGAGACGTCAGCCTCCACCCGCCGGAAGCTGAAGTGCGTATTGCACTACGTATTACCCTAGACCATTAAGACTCTGGATACAATATCCAGAGTACAAAAAAGTGCGATGACCTTTCGGGAGCCATGTGGCTTTCGAAACGATAGTTTCAGGTCCGCGTGTCCGGCGGCAAGAGGATTGATGATGGCAGCTCGAAAACCTCGGCTGAGCTCTGAAGAGACAAGATCCCGTCTGATCGACGCTGGCATCGATGCCCTTTGTCGATCCGGAATGTCCATTGGTCTCGATTCGATCAACCTCGAACACGCGGTTCACGAGGCTGAGGTCTCCCGGTCGTCGGCCTATGCCGTGTGGTCGAACGCGGAATACTCACCACAAGAAGAGTTCCAACGCGAGGTGCTTCGTCGGGCGATTTCGGATCGCCGTGAGACCATTGAAGAACTACACAGCCATGTTGGAGCGCTCTTCGAGGAGCTCTCCAAAGACATGTCGCTCCGCGAGGTGTTGCGAGAACTCATTCGCCAAACCGCAGCGAAGAACATCCGTGCCACAGCCGATTCGATAAGTTGGAAACTCGTTATTGCCCTCCGGGCCGTACTGCACAGCGCTCCGGCCGACGAACGAGACGCTGGTCTTGTGCAGTGGATGAACGAGCAGAACGCCGCACTGAGTGCCTACACGACCGAAACAGTGCACAAGCCCATGGCCGCGGCCTTCAAGATCGAACCTCGCCCGGAGTACGGCGAACGTGCGTGGGAGTTAGCAGAGGTGTGCGCTTCTTCGATAAGTGAGGGTTTCTCGATGAGGTACTGGCTCGGTGAGGGAGACTACGTCGACGGCATACCTCACCCGACCGCCGGAGACGGCGAAGCGAACTGGGGGCTCTACGGGCTCATCTACGAACAGATCGTCGAGACCTTCTTCATCCCGATCAGCGGTAGTTGGGACGACTTCGTCTAGAAGCTGACGACCTCGGACGGTCAGCGCGGCGTGAACGTCGCTGGTAAGTGTTTGATCCCGTGAGTGAAGCTCGATTCGAGTAGATCCGGTGGACCTGCGGCCTCAATGTCGGGCAAGCGCTCGAACAGCTCTTTGAACATGACCCCGATCTCGCGGCGAGCAAGGTGTGCGCCCAAGCAGAAATGTGGTCCCGGTCCGCCAAATCCGAGGTGCTTGTTCGGGTCTCTCAGAACATTGAAATTGAGCGGGTCCGCAAAGTACTTTTCGTCGCGGTTGGCAGCGAAATAGAACATGGCGAGTTTGTCGCCTTCACGAATCTCGGCGTCTCCCAACAGTGTGTCCTGCATTGCCGTGCGACGCATGTAGGAGACGGGGCTTGCGATTCGTATCACTTCTTCGACCGCCGTTGCGGTGACCGCCTCGACGTCGGCTTGCCAAATCTCGCGCTGTGTCGAGTTCTGCGTCAGATGGTGAAGGCCCCACGAGATCGCGTTGCGAGTCGTCTCGTTTCCGGCCACCACCAGAAGAATGAAGAACGACGCAATATCGCTCGGGCTCAGTCGCTCGCCATCGATTTCGCTATTCACAAGGATCGAGGTGAGATCGGATCCGTCTCCGCCCTTTTTCGATTCGGCCACGCTCTTCATAAGTTCAGCGAGTGCCCCGCCAGCGCCGAGAAGCGCCGTGACGACGTCGGTGCCTTCCGGGCGGTATTCCGGATCGGCTGCTCCGAGCACGGTGTTGGTGTGCTCGAATACGAAGTCCAACTCCGAGCGCGGCACGCCCATCAGGTCGCACACGATCGCGAGCGGCAATCTGGCAGCAACGTCGACGACGAAGTCGCACCTGCCTCGTTCAGAGATCCCATCGACAACCAACGAGGCTTGGTCCTTCACGCTGCCGTCGAGTTCGGCGAGCATCCGGGGAGTAAAGCCGAGAGACACAAGTCGCCGCAGCCGGCTGTGTCGCGGGTCGTCCATAGCGATCATCGAGCTGTAGAACTCGAGGAACTCTTGGGGGAGGTCGGTGATGGTGATGCCTGCCGCCGACGAGTAGACCTCGGGGGCTCGTGACATCTCGACGATGTGGTCATAGTCAGTAACTACCCACGCGCCAGGCCCGTTCGGGATGCCGATGCTCTCGGTCTCGGGCTCGCTGAAGAAGGTTGGACCGTCTGCGCGAATGTCGGCAAGTTGAAGGTCGACGACCCTTGGGTCCTGAGTCCAAAATTGCCCGTAGAGCGGGTTTGGATCGAAGGCGAATTCACTCACCGCCTAGTCGATCCCATGCTCGATCGCATAACGGATCAACTCTTGTTTCCTGTTCAGCTGGAGCTTCTTCAAGATGTTACGAACGTGGTTCTCGACCGTCTTCGCAGAAATGAAGAGGGTCTCGCCGATCTCCTTATAGGTGTGGCCACGAGCGACGAACTGCAAGACCTCTCGCTCGCGTTCGGACAGGGCCTCGCCAGGGATCTCCGCTTTGTGGAGGCGACGAAACTCGGTCAGTACGAGTGCAGCAAGCGAAGACGAAAACACTGGTTCGCCCTTTGATGCTTTCCACAGTTGTTCGCGAAGTTCGTCGGGGTTGGTCGACTTTGTGAGGTACCCGAGAGCGCCTGCGGCGATTGCATCGAGCAGGTCAGACTCGGCTTCAGAAACGGTGAGCATCACGACCGGGACGGTTTCGCCAACGGCTTTGACGAGGGCGATGCCTCCTCCTTCAGGCATGTGCAGGTCGGAGAGCACCAGGTCGGGGTCGGTTGCTTTGATCACCTCGATCGCTTCCTTCGCGTCGGCGGCTTCACCGACAACGGTGAAGTTGTCGCCAAGGTCGGCGCGTAGTCCCGACCGCCAGATCGAGTGGTCGTCGGCGATCACTACCTTCACTGCGGCCATGTCCGCCTCCGATTCTTCAGCGTTCTAGTGGTCAGAGCTGTGTGGATCAGACCCATAGTTGGACCTCGGTGCCTCGCCCAACCGTACTTTCAATGTCGGCTGTTCCGCCCACTTCTTCAACGCGGCCGCGGATCGATGAGGAGAGCCCGATCGACTCGGCTGTCGAAGACACGTCGAAACCATCGCCGTCATCTTTTACGCTGACGAAAATTGTGCTGCGTTCGGCCTCGGGTGGTTTCGGGAGAAACGAATCATCGGCGGGCTCGGCGTAGATCGTGACCTTTGTGGCATTGCCATGTTTACCCGCGTTGGTCAGGGCTTCACCGACCGCGCCGGCCACCGCCGACAGTTGTGGCTCAGAGAACTCGGGGAGGTCTTGGGCAACGACCACGTTCACCTTGCATGCGGGATGCAACTTTTCGTGTCGGGCTGCGAGGTTCCGCATCGCGGGTTCGAACGCAACGTGTTCGCTGCGCGCCCCAGCGAGAAACCCTCGGAGGTCGTGTTCTTGATCACGGGCGAGAGCCGAGAGTTCGTCGTCGGTGGATCGTCGTTGGATTACGGCCAACGTTTGCAGGACACCGTCGTGGAGTTCGCGCGTGACTTCCTCGCGGGCCCGGGCAACTGAAATCTGTGCCTCGGCGCGACGGAGGCGGGTAACGACATACCCGGCCAGGGTTCCGGTGATGACCCAGAGTCCGAGCTTCGATAGCGCGGCAAGGACGTTCTCGAAGCGTTCGAGGACAACCCACTCGGAGTAGAACGCGGCGGCGCTGATGAACAGCGAACTGATGAACCCCACTCGGGCCCCAAACAGAATGCCTGCTGCCATGATGCCGGCGGCCGGCCAACTCCACGGCAAGGACTGCACGCGGTCGGAGGTGTATACGAACGAGTCGCCGAGAAGCACGATGACGCCCACCGAAAGCTCGAAGATCACGGCGGTTGTGCTCATGCGATCGAAGGGTTTGGTTGTCGTTGGCCAACTGGTCAGAGAAAGCGTCGTTAACGCCATGAGCGCGAGCAGTGCCCAAGCGACCGGTTCACGAATGAGGTATTCGCGCGATAGTGCAACTCCCAAGGTGGCATAGGCCAGAGTCGCCCACCGAAAGACCGACAGCACGCGATACAACCCGCCGATCAAGGCGAGTTCGCTCTCCGGGCTGACCTTCGGTGGTGGCAGTAGGTCAGACGGCCTAGGAAATGAGGATTGTGAAGCTTCGATTCCCCCAGCATCCCATCCCCCAGCGGGCTTTGGGGGAAATCCCCGGGGTTCGCGAGACCGTTCTTCTGGCTCAATACCTATATGACCACGCAAATGATCTCCCCGAAGACCCCAACGCTTGCCTCCATGGCGGCCGCAGCGAAGTCCGATCGCAACCGTGCGATCGACTTCTACCGCGTGGTAGCGATGCTCTTTGTTGCTTTCGGCCACTGGCTCGCACTCGTTGCGGTCACCGACGAGAACACGGGCGAAGTGATCGGCGGAAACGCGATCGAGTTCGTTCCAAGCCTCGGTTGGATCAGCTGGGTGATGCAGGTCATGCCACTGTTCTTCGTCGTCGGTGGTTTCTCTTCGGCGATGTCACTCGACTCGCACAACCGCAAGGGCGGCAATGCATCCGATTGGATCGCTGCTCGCCTTCGCCGCATGCTCCCACCCGCCGTCGTGCTCGCCGGCACCTGGCTGGTGTTCATCGCCGCCGGCCTCGCCGTTGGTCAGGCCGGCATCACCGCTCTCGCCCTCCAGGCCAGCGCAGTACCTCTTTGGTTTCTCGCCAACTACACGATCGATACGGCGCTCGCACCGTTCGTTCTCCCTCGCTTCCGCAAGAACCCTCGCATGGTCGGAGCAGCGTTAGTTTCTGCGTTCGGGTTCTTCGAACTCCTTCGCATTGCCGATGTACCTTTCCTCCCTCACGTGAACTGGGTGCTCGGATGGCTGATCTTCCAGGTGATGGGTATGGCCTGGCGCGACGGGATGCTCCCCAGCGGCCGCAAGCTCGTTGCTGTCGCTGGCTCGATGTGGGCCGCAACGTTGGCGCTCGTGCTTTCCGGCGGTCCATGGACGGTCACGATGGTCAACGTTGCAGGCATCGAGAACTCGCCGACCATCCCACCGACGCTCAGCTTGCTCACGTTCGGCGCGGCGTACAGCCTCACGGCGGTTGCTTTCGCTCCACGCATCTCGGCTGCCCTGGCATCACGGCCAGCAGCGTGGGCTGCCGTCGTCGGTGCGAACACCGTGGCGATGAGCGTCTACCTCTGGCACATGACCGCTGCGGTCATCGTCGGCGCCGCAATGCACTTCACGGTCGGACTCCCCACACACGTCGTTGGATCCCTCGACTGGTGGCTGTTCAAGATCCCGACCGTTCTGCTTTCGATGATCGTGCTGGCTCCGATCGTTGCTGTTGTCTCTAAGGTCGAGCGCAATGCGCTACTCGCTCCCCGTCGGGAGTGGAAGGGTGGCCTGCCATCGATCATTGCGGTCACCATCGTGGCTTCGACCGCACTGAAGCAGTGGTCTTCAGGCGATCTCGTAACGGCTGTCCCGTCGCTCGCAATCTTGGTTGCACTAGGCGCCACCGTCCTCCGCCCCAGCAAAATTGCAGCACCAGAAACGGCATGACCGCCATGGCATGGCGGGACCGAGCGGTGTGGAGGGTAGCT
>CAZBTI010000110.1:0-8640 GCA_964494395.1 uncultured Acidimicrobiales bacterium
TGTTACTTCGGCCATCATCATCGGAGCCCGCAGTAGCTCTCGGGCCCGGCCCGAGGCTGGACCGTCGACGATGATTCGATCGAAGCGGTCGAGTTCCACAAGGCGGCGCAGAAATCCGATCAGCAACACGTCTTTGATGCCAGGAACCGACGTTGCAATGACCGATAGCGCTCCGGAACGTTCGAGTCGATCGGCGATGAGGCCCATGTTGCGACCCGAAAGCCACCCGGCGAGCAGGCGATCGGGTGACAGGCCAAGCCAGGACATGTTTGTGCCCAACGAAATGATGCCCTCATCATCTGGCTCGGGAAGGTCGCTATTGGTTGAAAAACCATCGATTAACAGGGGTAGAAGCTGCTCCTGGCCCCCTAACTCGATAAGAAGTGTCGAATGACCAGCCCGTACGGCTTCTGTTCCGATCGCTGCAGTCAGTACGGTTTTACCTACGCCGCCCTTACCCGCAATGATCAGGAGCGGAAATGGGTACTGAAAATCACGCTGCAACTCGTCGTCCATTCACTTCTTTGCGCGCGCTTGCTGCGATTGCGCTCGTCGTGGTCTCCCTCATTCTGTCTGCAATCCCGGCTTCTGCGCAGGATTCTGCCGATGACGCTGAAGCCAGCACCGAAATTACGCCTACCGAACCGACCGGCCCTGCAGGTTTCGTAGACATCATCGAGGTCAATGGCCTCCTCGATCCCGTGTTGGTCAATTTCATCTCCCGTTCGCTCACAGAGTCCGAAGCAGCCGGCGCCAACGGTGTGGTTCTGCAGATGGAGAGTGGTGGCGCTGCGGTCACCGACGCGGAGATCACTGAGCTCGCGATCCAAATTGCCGAACTCGATGTCCCGGTTTCGGTTTGGCTTGGCCAAGCAAACAACGGTCTTGCTCTCGGTAGAGCAGGGCAGATCGTCTTGGCGTCTTCCCGCATCGGTATTGCACCCGGCAGTGAGTTCGGAGACTTTGGCGACCTCATCCTCACCGGTGCTGCAGCCGAGAGTCCGTTCGTCGACCTTTTCAGCGGCGGCTTCTCGGGAGGAATTTTCACCTATGACGATCTGGTAGCACTGTCGCTCGACGATCCGACTCTCGCGATTCAAGACGCGCCCTTGGTGCTCAACCACTTGCTCGAACTACCCGGCTTTCAGTTCGACCTACTCAGCGCTGGCGACGCACTACCTAACGGAGTGCTCATCCCTGAAGGCTCCGACGTCACGCGAGTTCCGGTGACTCAGAGCCGCTTCGTTACCCTGCCGCTGATCGACCAGCAGTTCCACACCTTCGCTTCTCCTCCGGTTGCGTACCTGCTCTTCGTGATCGGGTTGGGGCTCCTCGTGTTCGAGCTGTTCACCGCTGGCATTGGTGTGGCTGGCGTACTCGGGGCAGGTTCGTTCTTGGCTGGTGGATATGGCCTTGCGGTTCTCGATGCTCGCTGGTGGGCGGTTGTCTTGCTCGTGATTGCCTTCATTGGTTTCGCGATCGATGTGCAATCCGGAATCCAAGCGTTTTGGAGCGCTGTTGGTGTCGCGTTCTTGATCATTGGATCGCTCTTTCTCATCGGCGAACACAGCATTGGTTGGCTTCCCCTCAGTGTCGGCATCATCGGCATGTTGCTCGCCATGTTGGGCGGCATGCCGGCGATGGTAAGAACTCGTTTCTCCACACCGACGATCGGTCGCGATTGGATGATCGGCGAGGTCGGCGAGGTGGCGAGCGATGTCGATCCAGACGGTGTGATCGTGCTTCGTGGTGCGCAATGGCGTGCCCGTACGAACCGGGCAACACCAATCGTCAAGGGCGACCAGGCACGGGTCGTCGAGATCGACGGTCTACTCCTCGAGATCGAACCCATCGAGGGTGGAGCAACCGACTACCGAGAACGTCGTCGTCAAGAAGACCTGCACGCAGCACTCGATGAAGCTGAGGGCGTTGTCTAAAGCCTCTGGGAGGCCTTGAAGTACGTGGAGCGAACTCGCTCTATTCCTCGATGAACGGGCTCTGTTCGACGAAGGCCACCGTTGTTCGAAGTTGGCCATCAATGGTTGGGGGCGTGTGTCAACACTGCGGCGATCTACAGAAGTACGCGGCGTTCTTTCTCGCTCAGGCCGCCCCACACACCGTGCGGTTCGCGAATCGCTATGGAGTATTCGCGGCAATCCGTCATCACTGGGCACGAGAGGCAGATCTTCTTCGCTTTGTCTTCGCGCGCCAGCTTTTCGCGCTTGCGCTCTGTCGTAGGCGGCGGAAAGAACACCGACCCTAGGGGACCTCTACACGCCGCGCGATCCTGCCAGAGTTCGCCTCCACCAATTTGTGCTGAGTTATAAACCGCCACGCTCTTCCCCCTGTGGGGCGTATCGTGTCGACCGTTTTCCCCCGATCGACTGCCCCCGTTGAGTTGTTCCTAACCTCCGCAGCCAATGGGTCGAACTTGTCGAACCTTTGGCCTACATATTCGAAACTAGGCGCGCCATTTGACAGAAGGCAAGGGGGGCGAAAGATCGGGCACTAGTTCTTTGGAAGTCGCGGTCCGGCAATTCTGAGGTTTTCTCGCCGGCGCGTGACCCCGCTGGCATCGAGTCTATTGATGAGCGGCATGGCGTGCTTGCGGGTGTTGCCCATCACCTGGCGCACTTCGGAGACGGTCACGCCCTCAGGCTTTTCCAACAACATTTTGGCCACGAGACGGGCGGCATCGTCGATGACGTGCGGAGCGAAATAGATGCCGTCTTCCACAATGACTTCGCCCCGCCGCGCCAACTCTCGGAGTTCGCCTCGGTCGATGCCGTCGGGGTCGGGTGGAGCAAACCCGCCTTCGCTGAGCGCACGAACAAATGGGTGCGCGAGAAGTGGATCGACAGCGGTGGCCTTCTTTGCCCTGCCACCGGAAACGGTCACATCGGTGAGTAGTGAGAGCGTTGCCTTCTCTTGTTCGGTGAGCGTGGCAGTTTCGAGTCCCAAACCGCCGGCGTCGTCGACCTTCGTTCGAATTGCCTCGATCGCGATTTGGAGTGCCGGGGGATCGACGACCCATGTGCCGACGTCGGGCTCGCGTTGCTCGCCGGTGAGGAGATGCAATTCATCAGCGTCTACCCACCCGCGTTCGGCAATGACCCGGTCGACCGACCGGTCGGGGCTTGCAACGGAGGCTTTCGTCTGGGGGTCGATATCGAGAATCTCGCCACCCCCGATGGTTTCTGCTCGTCCCGATTCACGAAGGACGAATCGATCTCCAGGAAGCAGTGGGAGTGCGTGTGGCAGGTAGATGCGAATGTTCCCGCTCTCGCCGGGCGAGATTGCATTGCCGAGGATGCGGATACGAACAGCGTGTTCGCCAGCGCCGAGGTAGAGCAGGTGCGCTCCACGCCGAGAGACGTCGTGGTCGAGGGATGCAAGCACATTGAGTTGGCCATCGAATACGGTCGTCTCGTGCCATTCGCTGTTGCGAACTAACACGTCGCCGCGGCTGAGTTGGTCGTGACTGACGCCCGTCAGGTTGATCGCCGTGCGGTTACCTGGCCCGACCTTCGTGCGCTCTGCATGGAGGCTTTGCAGCCCGCGAACCCGGACCGGTGTTCGCTGCGGCAAGAGCAGCAACTCATCATCGACTCGAATACGGCCGCCGGTCAGCGTTCCTGTGACGACCGTTCCGGAGCCTTTGGCAGAGAACGCTCTATCGACCCAAAGCCGAGGTGTTCCGCGGTCGATCGCTCCAGGTGCGACGGCGATCATCTCGTCGAGAGCGACGCGCAGTTCTTCGATGCCGATTTCCTCGATCGAATCGACGGGCACGATTGGAGCACCTTCGAGGAAGGTGCCGGCGACGCGTTCTTCGACTTCGAGGATCGCGAGTTCGACGAGTTCTTTGTCGGCGAGGCCGATCTTGGTGAGGGCGATGATGCCATGCTCGACCCCGAGCAGGTCGAGGATGCGGAGATGTTCTTCGGTTTGTGGTTTCCATCCCTCGTTCGCGTCGACGATGAACAGGCAGGCATCGACCGCTCCGACGCCAGCCAACATGTTCTTGAGAAAGCGGATGTGGCCAGGGACGTCGATGAGCGACAGGACCTTTCCACTCGGAAGCTTGGCGGAGGCAAAGCCGAGATCGATCGTCAGCCCGCGTTCCTTTTCTTCGGCAAAACGATCGGGGTCGGTGCCGGTGAGGACTCGAACGAGCGTCGACTTCCCGTGATCGACGTGGCCAGCAGTGGAGATGACATGACTCATGAAGAGGCGTGGACTCCTTTGATGGCATCGATGATGGCGTGGTCATCGGCAGCATCGACGGTGCGTAGGTCGAGAATGGTTGCTCCCTCGACGACCCTCGCGATGATCGCTGTGGGAGCTGAGCGCAGAGCTGCACGGTGTTCGCCCGGCAACGAAAGCCCTATCGAGGGGATCTCGACGGTGGGTAGGGTCCCTCCGCCCGGAACCGAGGTGGTTTCGATCACCGTTCCGACACCGGTGGCGGCGACGATTGCCGACGCACGCAGCTCGAGTTGCTCAGGAGTAGCCATTGCCATCTTCCAGAAGGGGATGGATTCCCAGTCGCGACGCATGTACGCCAGTGCGAGTTCTTGGAGTGCGCCGAGCACAAGACCGCCGGGGCGCAACGCACGAGCGAGCGGATGCCGGGCACAGGCAGCGACGAGGTCGGCATCGCCAGCGATGATTCCGGCCTGCGGTCCGCCGAGCAGCTTGTCTCCAGAGAAGGCGACTAAGGCAGCGCCGTCGGAGAGCGTTTGTTTTGCTGCCGGCTCGTCACTCAACCACGTTGGGGGCCCGGATGGGAGCCATGGGCACGCTGCATCGAGAAGGCCTGAACCAATGTCGCTCACCAAGGGAACGCCGAGTGACGCGAGGCCTTTGGTGGACGGCATTTCGGTGAAGCCCATGATCTTGAAGTTCGACTGGTGAATCTGCATAGCGAGAGCGACGTCTGCGCTTGGGTCGTCGACTTTGTTCTGATAGTCGCTAACGCGAGTGCGGTTGGTGGTGCCGACCTCGATGAGGTTCGCTCCGCTCTGCTCCATGACGTCGGGTACTCGAAACCCGCCGCCGATCTCGACGAGTTCGCCTCTCGACACCACAACTCCGCGCCCGGAGGCAAGTGCAGCGAGTATCAACATGACCGCCGATGCGCAGTTGTTTACGACGATCGCTGCTTCGGCCCCGGTGAGTTGAGCGATGAGCCTGGGCGCATTGGACTGACGAGATCCACGTTCCCCGTTCGCGAGGTCGAGTTCGATATTTCGAAATCCCGCTTCTTGGGAAACGCCATTGGGGGCCCGGCCGAGATTGGTGTGGAGCATCGTCCCCGTGGCGTTGATGACGCGCTGCAACATCAACTGGGCGCTGCGTTCAGCGTTGGCTCGAGCAGCACTGGGGTCGCCGGCGGCGATCGCTTCTCGGGCAGCAACGACCAGAAGAGGGTGGGGAAGCCCGGTGTCGGCTAACGAACGGGCGAGTGCGTCGACCGATGGTGGTCGCTCGCTCGGGGAAACGGAGGATTCGCTCACCAGAACACTCTACCGCGACAGGATTTGGCCTTATCTCTCGCCGCAGTACTGCCGATGGGAGTCACGCATGCAACGCGAGAAGGACTGGATCGAACAACTGCCGTCGGTGAATGACGACAGCTTGGGCAGCATCGTGATCGATGCTGACCTCTCTATCCACGGGATTTCTGATGCCATCCTGCGCCGCACGGGAGTATCCCGGCTCACAGCGCTAGAGAAAGACATTTCAGATTTCGTCCACCCCGTTGACGCCGAACTCCTCACCGCTGCGATCGAGAGGGTGGGTTCGGGCCAAATCGAGGTCTTGCCCGGAGTCGTGCGAGTCACAACAGGTGCTCAGACATGGGACATCTATGAGGTCACCGTTGCGCCCCTCGGCGAAGCGTACGACGACGTGATCATGCTCGAGTTTTCCGTTGCGGACGAAAGCCTGCGAGCTCAGGCGTTGATCGACGACATGGTCGGCCTCACCCAACTCTTGGTGGAACCAGAAAGCCTGCCGTCGAGCTTGCAACAGATTGCCGACTTTGCCGAGCGCAATGTCGATCGCCTTTCACTTGCGATCACCATCTTTTCTGAAGATGGCACGGCGACGACCTTCTGCCAGCGGGAACTCGATGAAGTAACGACCGAGATGAATGCGGCTGCCCATCCGCTGTCTCTGCCCCAACACGTCACCGAGGCGTACAGCAAGGCAAAGATTGGTCAGTGGCGCAACGAGAACGAGGTGGGCACGATTATCCCCGATCGCCTCGATCGCATGACGATGGTCTTGGTCGACTTCGACGGAAACATTCTCGGATACGTCGATGCGTTCCGTACCTCAAAGGCTCCACCTACCGAGCCCGAGTGGCGCGTGTACCGGTTGGTACTTCAGATGTTGCGAGCAATCATGCTCAACGCACAGCTCGATGCTCGCCTCGACTTTCTCGGGGTGAACGATCCGCTCACCGGCCTGAATAATCGTCACTCACTCCTCGACATCATGAGCAGGGAAGAAATCTCTGGTTCGGGCGTGCTCGTCATCAACCTCGATGGGTTTTCCTGGGTGAACAGTTCCATGGGATTCTCGGCGGGTGACACCGTGCTGGCGTCGGTCGCTGCGAGTTTGCTCGCCTTCGTACCGAGTAAGGCTGTTACGGCCCGCCTCTCGGGTGATGAGTTTCTCGTGTGGTTGCCGACGGTGGATTCAGAGACCGAAGTCTTCAGGACTGCCGAACAGATGCGAACAGCGATTATGGTTCCGCTCGACAACGACGATCGCCGTGGTCGTACCCGTTGTTCGATTGGCGCAACACGAGGCCTCGCTGGCGAGAATGCCGAAGAGGTCATTCACCGAGCCACAGCAGCGATGGGAGAGGCCAAAGCTGCCGGCGGCGATCGGGTCCAACACAGCTAGAACCAATTGCGGAACTCAGCGTTTGGTGGAATATCCGGCCGGTCCGCGTCGTATTCTTATGGTGTGAAGCTCTTTCTTGCATTCATCGTCGTGCCCGTCGTTGAGATCTTTCTGATCACACAGGTCGCGAGCCAGATCCAATGGCCGCTGACGCTCGTGCTTGTGATCGGCGTATCGATGATCGGGGCGATGTTGGTCAAACGCGAAGGTCTCGGCGTGATGGCTCGCGTCCGCAACGCCTTCGGTGCTGGAAAGCTACCGACCGACGAACTCGCCGATGGTGCCATGATTTTCTTTGCTTCTGCGCTGATGCTGACGCCCGGGTTCCTTACCGATTTCCTCGGGCTGGCACTACTGATCCCGCCGATTCGTGCACTCATGCGTCCCCCGGTGATCGCGTTCTTCAAGAAGCGGGTCGAGGTGAAGGCAGGTTCGGCTGGTGTTGGCTTTAGCGGCGTGCGTGGTGCATCGGGAACCGGGGCGAACTTCCCGGGCGCTGGGTTTCCCGGTGGGTTTCAGAGCAGCAATCGGCCGGGCTCGGGTCGAAATGTTTTCGATGTTGATGGAAAGCGGTCGGCTGCCGACGCTGACCTGACCGACATCACCCCAGATCCTGAGGAACTGGGCGGACCAACTCCCTAGGCGATAGCGCTCTACAACTCGCTACACGGAATCGTGGGTAGGACCTGAGGAACGCGCCCCGAACGGAACGACAACACCTCTTCACCATTCGTTTCGAAGATCACTCGGAACTGTGCATCGCCCTCGTCGGACGGGGTGAACACGACTTGGTTTCCGCCCGTTTCACTCGGCTGGGTCGTGAGTGACGCGCCGAACAGGTCGGCTAGTTCTTGTTCGGTCATGCCTACGCCAGCGCCCGATCGGGTGGTGATGTCGGGCGTGGTGATGTCGACTCGTTCGATCGTCCCTTCGGTGACGGTGAGTTGAACACCGAGCGGGCCACCCGATGGTCGCACGAGGTAGCACGGGCCTTCGCTGCCGTCGACGGGTACGAATTCGCCATCTGCGGCGGTACCGGCTTGGGCGACGGTCTGACCGAAGAGCACCGAGTCGATTCCGGCAGTGGTGACATTCGAATCGGCCGTAAATTCGGGGAATCCGGTGAGTTCAGGAGCGACGGTACTCGTCGTCGCAATGGTCGTAGGCGGAGCCGTCGTGGTCGTTGTTGTCGTGGTGGTCTCAGTAACCGTCTCTGCGGCGACAGCGGAATCTGCGTCGGCTTCAGCGGTGTCGTCGCCCCCGCCACATGCGGCGAGAAGGACACTACTTGCGACCAAGAATGCTGCAGCGAGATGGCCTGAGCGTCGGGTGTAAGGGAGATTGGCCATGTCTGACTCTAGGGGCGGTTGTGGCCAGAGTGAAAATCATGGATGTAGGGAGACCACCCCGCGCCCCGAGAATGCGTGGTGAGTGGGTTACCCTTAGTGGTTGTATGGACGTGTCACCCCCTCGAATAGACGCGCGCGCCGCTCGACGCCAGCGACGCCGACGTTGTTTAGCGCTCACATTTGGTTTGCTCGCCTCTGCCTGCGGTTCAACCGCTGAGACTGCGACTGCTGAACCGAGCACGGTTGAAGAGGGCACGGTTGAAGAGGGCACTGTCGAAGAAAACACGGCCGAAGAGGGCACACCCGAACAAAACGCTGTTGAAGAATCAGCTGCGCCTGAAACAACCACGACTGCGCCTACCACCACCACGAC
>CAZBTI010000110.1:8740-10242 GCA_964494395.1 uncultured Acidimicrobiales bacterium
ACCACGACTGCGCCTACCACCACCACGACGACAACAACAACAACGACCACGACCACGACCACAACGACAGTGCCGCCAGCGGTCACCTGTGCAGCGGCGGTCCCGCTCGAACAACGCATTGGCCAACTGATGTTTCCCGTCATGGTCCAAGAAGAGTTCGCACAAGCAACAGCTCTCGCAGAGCAGGGCTTGCTCGGTGGGGTAGTAGTTCTCGGTGCGCCAACGGCGGCGATTGCGACCGACATCTCGGCCTACCAAGAGGCATCGCTGTTCGGTCCCGGAGTTATCGCCGTCGATGAGGAAGGCGGTCGAGTACAACGACTTACGTCCCTAACCTCAGCACTACCAAGCGCCGGAACCGTTGGCGCAAACTTCACGCTCGACGAAGCAGCACAAATCGCTGAGGACCATGCTCGAGCTATTGGTGAATTGGGCTTCACCATGAATCTCGCTCCAGTGGTCGATCTCAACAACGGCGGGTTCATTGGAGATCGTGCCTTTGGCGTCGACCCGACTCAGGTCACAAATTTCGCATTCGCTACCGCAGACGGAATTCTCGCTGCTGGCCTCGACCCGGTCGTCAAACACTTCCCCGGCCACGGCCGAGGTATCGACAGCCACACTGGTCTACCCACCATCCCAGGAGTGGAAGTTCTTCGAGAGACCGATTTGGTTCCGTTTGTCGAAGCCTCCGACCGCGGCGACCTCCCCATCATGGTTGGACACTTGGTTGTCGAGGGGTTGACCAATGGCCAACCTGCCTCCATCTCCGCTGCAGCGATCGACGGTCTACTTCGAGACGAGATTGGTTTCGATGGGCTCGTGATGACCGATGCCTTGAACATGGACGCCATCGCCAACGACCTCAACAATGCTGAAGCAGCAGAGCTGTCGCTTGCGGCCGGTGTCGATTTGATTATGCTCGGATCGGTCACCGATACGGCTCTCACCGTCGAGCGTGTGGTCGATGCGGTCGCAACCGGACGCATTGACGAGGCCTCGATTACCGAGTCCTTTCTGCGGGTGATGGATACCCGCGACATCGATCCCTGCGGTCTGTAAGCATCGCCACGAATCGGCCGCAAACTCTCATTTGGCCGCTATTTCGTGCGTTAAACCTTCATCGCGTAAAGATTTGCTTGCCGCAAAATATATTGAAATTTCAACAGCTAGGGCCGATCTTTAGGTCCTTCGGCCCATAGCACGGGGCCAATTTTCTCTTAACCACGTCTTGTCGATCACCGACCATTGAAGGTCTGGCGGAAGAAATCCCCATGACAAGACTGGAGCGACTCAGTGCGCACAAATAAAAAAACCCTTTCGGCGACATTGCTGGGCTTCAGCATGTTGCTTGCTGCCTGTTCAGGTGGCGGCGAGACACCCGAAGCTCTCGCATTCCAAGACGACAGCAGCGGTAACGTTGATGTCGGCACCGACGATGGAGCTGGCGATACCGCAGGCACCGATAACGGAGCTGGCGATACCGCAGGCACCGATAACGG
>CAZBTI010000110.1:10342-11659 GCA_964494395.1 uncultured Acidimicrobiales bacterium
AGCTCCTGTAGTTGAGGAAGTCACCACGACGACCGCAGCTCCAGCTGTTGGGGAAGTCAACGCGACGACCGAAGCTCCTGTAGTTGAGGAAGTCACCACGACGACCGCAGCTCCTGCTGCTGTCGGTGGCGCAAACGACACCCGCACGACGACTACCGTCGCTCGTGCCACCGGTTCGCTCCAGGGACCTGAGCTTGCGCTCACCGGCCCTTCCGAGCTTGCAACTTCGCTCGGCCTCACCGGTGCAGCACTCGTGCTCGCTGGTAGCGCTGCAGTTGTTGCTGCACGCCGGAGCGAGGACGACTAAGTCCAAAACTTCACCCCACCTGGTTGCTAGTTAGGACCGGGTAAGCACGTGAGCGGCATTCCCTCGGGAATGCCGCTCATTTGCATTTTTGTCCCAGGTTTTTGGGGCCGATGACCCCCTTGCGAAGCCACGAAACCCGCTGGTATCAATAGGAATACCAACCGAAATATCAAACCCCGCTCTAGGAGTCACGATGTTCTTTCCCTCCAATCCCCGCAAGCCACGCCTGCGTGCCGCAATCCTCGCAGGTGTCCTACTCGCCGGTGGTGCTGTTGCCATCAGCGCCCCAGTTGGAGCTCAAGGAGGCCTTGGAGATTGCCAAGGCTTTCCAGCGACGCTTGCAGTAGTGCCAGGCGAGACGCTCGTCGGGACCTCAGGCGTCGATGTCATCATCGGCACGAACGGCGACGACGTCATTCAGGGTCGCGGCGGCAACGACGTGATCTGCGGCCTTGCCGGCGATGACCTCATCGTTGGCGGGCGCGGTGCGGACCGCATCAACGGTGGTGGTGGTAACGACACAATCCAAGGCAACCTAGGCACGGATCAATTGTTTGGCGCTGACGGAAACGACCGTCTCGTCGGTGGTCGCGGCGACGACACAATCTTTGGCGGTCGCGGCCTCGATACCCTGCTCGGCAACAGGGACAACGATGTTCTCCTCGGCGAGAACGGCATAGACGTACTTCTCGGCGGTTCCGAAGACGACAGCCTCATCGGCGGTGGCGGCGATGACTCGCTCAACGGCGGTAGCGGCTTCGATACCTGCTCCGATCAGAACCCAGCAACCACAACCATCATCGGTGGCTGTGAAACCGGAAATCTTCCGTAAGTAGTACCCACTCGGGCAACAAATATCTGGTGTGAGATCCAGACTTCATTCGCCGAGCGCGGATGAGGTCTGGATCTTGCTACATTTTGATGCTGTACCCGGGCCGCTAGCTCATCGGGTAGAGCAGGGGACTTTTAATCCCAAGGTGCCGGGTTCGAGCCCCGGGCGGCCTACAACT
>CAZBTI010000111.1:0-11405 GCA_964494395.1 uncultured Acidimicrobiales bacterium
GGCTGTGGCTGTGGCTCTGGTTCTGGCAAGTCGACGGGCTCACCAGCTCGCAGGGCAATCGAGAGACCAAGGATTCGTTGGCCGGCATGCTCAGTTACTGCCACGCTGGCAGGGCTCGATCCAGTCCGGTCGACAGGATCGAGCGCGAGGACAGCATTCACCCGGTTGTTCAGGGTTCCGATCGACGTCGACAAGGTAGCGAGGTCAGGCGCTGCGAACAGCTCGGTTGATGACGAGGTGCGCTCCGCCCAGTATTGGAGGACGGTGGCCTCGCCATCGATGTTCAGCGCTGGAGCCACGTGTTCATGGCGTACCAGCGCTGTTGCGTTCGAGCCGATTGCGGCGATTGGACTGGCGGAGTCGACTCCGCGGAAGGTAGCGATCGAGACGTCGGCTTGGACCGCACTCGACAATCGGACCTGTACGTCGCTTCCAGCGTCGGCGCTATCGAGCGCAGTCCAGAAGACAAAGGTTCGGAGGTTGCCGTTGACCTCGTCGCTGGCCATGCGCCATTCCGGTGGCAACGTTGCATCGACCGCTCCGTCACCGACCGAGACAAAGGCCACGGCAACGTCATCGTTCTGGACGCCGTCGGGAAGGGCGATGTCAAAGTTGGTGTTTCGGCCCGTTGCCGAAGCGACGTCGATCGGTGTGATTTCGGTGCCGCCGTTTCCAACAGCAACGAGTTGCGTGCGCTCGGCTACCTGGCCGGCGTTATCTACAACTCGAAGGGTGACTTCGTGAGTCTGATTTGTGGCAAGACCTTGAGTGACGGTTCGACCACTCGACTGTTGACCGTTGCCGAAGTCCCAGGAGTACGAGGAAATCGAGCCATTGTCGAAGCTGTCGGAAGCATCGAAGTCGCATAGCGAATCGTCACATGAGAACGAAAAGAGCGGTTCTGGAGCAGGATTTCCTGATCCGATTCCCGCAAAGATCGCAAAGTGTGGCGCTTCCACTCGGTCGGCGATGCCTGCAACGCCGGTCGGGTTATCGATGTGGGTGAAATCGCCGCCGACGAGAAGTCCACTCGGGCCTTGGACGATCTCCCACACACCATTTACCGAGTCGGCGTCGGGGTTCCAGTCGAGGAGTTCGCCGGTGTTGAGATCGAGCGAGAACAGCTTTTCCCGTCGGGTTGCGTTCGGGTTGTCGCCGCCATTCGCATAGCCGTTCTGGGGGAAGTCAGGGTTTGGTGACCCATCGAGAAGTTCGCGCGGCTCGTCAAAGACGAACTGGCCATGAGTTCCGAGGTACAGCTGGCTATCGGTTGCTTGGATTGCCTGAATGTCGCCGTCGGCCACTCGGTGCCAGATCGGCTCTCCGTCGGTTGTGAACGAAAAGACGGTGTTCCCGCGAAGACCAGAACTTCCGCCGGTTCCCAGATAGAGAGATTCGCCGTCGGTGCCGAGAGAGATTGCTTGGACTCGCTGAGGGGTTCCGTTCGAGTTGTCCCACTCGGGGTGCACAGATCCGTCAGCGCGGCTCAAACGAACAATGTTCTGGTGCGGTTCGCCGAGTGCTTCAGTGAAGTTGCCGCCGACGTAGATGTCGCTGCCGGAAATTTCGATGTCGAGCACGGTGCCGTTCGTCGTACCAACCCACGCCGGGTCGATAGCGCCAGTCACGCGGTCGAGCTTTGCGATGTTGGCGTTGGCCGATCCGCCGATTCGTCCGAAGCGGCCGCCAGCGTAAACACCCTGGTTATCAACGGCGAGCGTTTCGACCGTGTTGTTTGCATTGGCATTGAACGAGGTGTCGGGTTCGCCGGTGATGGCGTCGATCTTGGCGATATTGCTGCGCGCGACGCCGTTCACCGTAGAGAACAGTCCGCCGACGTAGATGTCGTCACCATCGGGCGAGACCGCGAGCGCGTAAATCTCTCCAGAAACAACCGGACGGAAGGTCGGGTCGAGTTGGCCGGTTGCTACGTCGATCGCGGCGATGAATCGTTGCGTCTCACCGCCGACCTGAGAGAAGTCGCCAGCGATGTAGTAGCGACCGTTCGCTTCGGCGATTGCCTGAACCGGTGTTGGTTCCGTTGCGTTTGCATCTTGTGCCGGGTCGATCGAAACCGTTCCCAACAACGTCGTCGGAGCGTTTCGAGCAACGGCGATGCCGGCGGTCGAAAGAAGCACGGTTCCCAAAACAGCAGCGGCGGTTATGCCAGCGCGCGTGGTGTTGCCTTGTAGCGGGGGGAGTCTCAACACGGGGGTCCTTCAGAGGGGGGTGATAGGTAAACGTCCCACCTGGCGGTAACGGGACGCTTACTGAGAGTAACAATTTCGTTACTTTGCGTGGAATGGTCGTTTTTGCCTATACAGGACGACGAACGGCCCTTGAGTGTTGGGGAAGTGGCCATCCCAAGTTCGTTCTCAGGCTGTTGCAATGTGGGGAACTGCGTCTGTTCCGACCGCCGGTCCGCACAGTGAGAGCGATACCCTTAGGGGAACTGGAACTTTGGAAGGGCGCACATGAGCACTGCAGACATCGGAGTCGACCTCAGCAAGTACGAACTTGGATGGTCCGATGCCGAGGACTACCTCTACAAGCCAAAGAAGGGCCTAGACACCGACATCATCAATGAGATGTCGTGGATGAAGGGTGAACCATCTTGGATGCGTGACTTCCGCCTCAAGTCCTACAAGCGCTTCGAGAATCGCCCAATGCCCAAGTGGGGCGGCGACATGTCCGAGATCTACTTCGACGACATCTTCTATTACATCAAGCCGACCGAATCGGTGAAGGACGACTGGGACGATGTTCCCCAGGCCATCAAGGACACCTACGAAAAGCTGGGCATTCCTGAAGCCGAGCGCAAGTACCTCGCCGGCGTCACTGCCCAGTACGAATCCGAAGTGGTCTACCACCGCAACCGTGAGGACCTTGAGGAGATGGGTGTCATCTTCTGCGACATGGACACCGCACTTCGCGAACATCCAGAACTCGTCAAGGAATACTTCGGCACAGTCATCCCGCCGAACGACAACAAGTTCTCTTCGCTCAACTCGGCTGTCTGGTCCGGTGGCAGCTTTATCTACGTGCCACCTGGTGTCACGGTAGATCAACCGCTTCAGGCCTATTTCCGCATCAACGCAGAAAACATGGGCCAGTTCGAGCGCACCCTCATCATTGCCGACGAGGGCAGCTCGGTGCATTACATCGAAGGCTGCTCGGCACCGACCTACACGTCTGACTCATTGCACTCCGCTGTTGTCGAGATCATCGTGAAGGACTCGGCCCGCGTCACCTACACGACCATCCAGAACTGGTCGAACAACGTGTTCAACCTCGTTACCAAGCGCGCGAAGGTCTACGCCGAGGGACACATGGAATGGATCGACGGAAACATCGGAAGCCGTCTGACCATGAAGTACCCATCGGTAGTGATGGTCGGGCCGAAGGCATCTGGTGAAGTGCTCTCGGTTGCCTATGCCGGCAACGGCCAGCATCAGGACGCTGGCGCCAAGATGGTGCACGCAGCGCCAGAGACGACATCGAAGATCGTCAGCAAGTCGATCAGCTCCGACGGAGGCCGCACGAGCTACCGAGGGTTGGTGCACGTGTCTGACGACGCGCACGGTTGTAAGAGTCACGTGCAGTGCGATGCGCTCATCCTCGACGAAGACTCCATCAGCGATACCTATCCGTACATGGAGATTGGGTCGAAGGATGCAATCATTGGCCATGAGGCCACGGTGTCGAAAGTCGCCGACGAGCAGCTGTTTTATCTGATGAGTCGAGGCCTCTCCGAGGAGCAGGCGATGGGCATGATCGTCAACGGCTTTATCGAACCAATTACACGCACGCTCCCAATGGAGTACGCGGTCGAATGGAGTCGGCTCATCGAGCTACAGATGGAAGGCTCCATCGGGTAACGATTTGCGCTTTCAGTCCTTCGGCGGGAGCCAAAGATCACCTTGAGTGAAATTGAAAGTAGAGCGCACTGCGTGTAACAATCTGGTCGACGGCTACAGCGGGTCCACTCGGGCCCACTTTTTATCGAGAGTCACGTGCAACAACGTTTGAGTAAAATAGAGGCGACGGACCGGCTTCGGATTGTCAAAGACACCGATTCCACCGTCACAAACCTCAACACTCGTCGACCCACCGACGAAGATCTTCGAATCGTCCGTGACCGCACTTGGTACGAGCGCCGAGGCAAGCGACCATTCGACATCGTCGTCGGCTCTGCAGCCGCAGTCGCTACTGCTCCGATCGGAGCGCTGCTCGCTCTCGCTGTTCGTGTGGGTCTTGGTAGACCTGTGCTGTACACCCAAGAACGCATTGGCGAAAACGGTGAACCGTTCACGATCTACAAGTTCCGCACGATGCGTCCAGATCGTCGCCAGAGAAGCGCCGAGATACCGGAGTCGCAGGATCGGCGTACCGGTCACAAATCTGACGAGGACCCTCGCCACACCGGCCTTGGTCGCCGGATGCGTCAACTGAGCCTCGACGAGTTGCCACAGATCGCCAACGTGCTTCGTGGGGAGATGAGCCTTGTTGGGCCACGTCCTGAGATTCCTGACGTTGCCGAAGAGCGCGGCTATTCCGATCACATCCGCCACGATGTGAAACCAGGGATGACCGGCCCCTACCAAACGTCGGATCTGCGCCTCAATGGTGACCTTCGCGATGGGCTTCACCTCGACGCTGAATACGTCTTCAAGCTCTCCTTTCGTGAGGACGTCAAGTACTTGCTTCGGACCGTCAAGGTCGTGCTCACTCGAGCAAGCGGGTCCTGAACTCAACTGTTGGGTAACGCTCTGGTCAAGCGCATCTCCTGAAAACTTTGTGAGACTTTCAGGCGATTCATAGAGGAATCGCGCTTGCTGCGGCATCATGGAAGTATGCCGATGCGCCAGGACTGCAAGTACTTCGAGAGCCGCACGTATCCAACTGGTGACACCGTGCGCAAATGTGACCTCGATATTGCCCCCGAGGCACCTTGGCGCTGCCCAGCGGATTGTCCAAAGTACGAACGCCGTATGGCCGACGTGGCGTGGAGCCATGGCACCCTCGTCACTCCAGCGACGCCCGAAGAGCCTGCGAGTTTGGGTGAGGATGACAGCATTGCTGCCTTGCTCGATTCTGCCGAAGACATCGTCAACGCCGCCGGACCCGAGATCAAGGCCCAAGTTGAGGCCGATCGCGCTGCTGAAGCAGCAAAGTCAAAGGGTTTGCGCCGTTTCTTCCGTCGTAAAAAATAACAACTGGGCATTGCACGATCGGCGTGGTTTAAAGAGTGGCCGGTAGCCTAAGCCAATATGAGTACTGCCCCCGCCGTTGCGCCATGGCTCGATGAGTATCGAACAGCCGCAGCTAATCAGTTCGCCAGCGCCGAAGCACCGTCGAATACCGAAGAAATCTGGCGTTACAGCCGCATTAATTCAATCGACCTCGGCAAGTACAACGCCGACGCTGCAGATGCGTCCGAAAGCTTGATCGACGCAATGCCGATCGATGGCGCTGCAGCCATGGTCGTCATCCGAAACGGACATGTCGTCTCGCTCGACCGGACCGATGCGCTCGGCAAAGCAACCGTCTCGGTCATCAGCGAACACGCTGACGGCGAAGCATTGCTCAACAGCGTTCGTGGCGCTGCACACGACGCCATCGCGATGATGCACGACGCGAACATCGCCGACGTGATCGTCATCGACGTCCCCCGAGGTGCACACATCACGGCCCCAGTCGTGATCGATGTCTACTCGGACGCCGACGGTGGGCTTACCTGTCCGCACACGATCGTGCGTGCGAGCAACGGAAGTTCAATCAACGTGTTCGAACGCCGCCGCTCTGGCGAAGCCGATCAGATGGTCATCCCCGTCGTCGAACTCGACGCGGCTCCCGATGCACGAATTGGCTACCTCGTTGCCCAACAACTTGGACCGAACACGAACTCGTTCGAACGCCACGCATGCAACGTCGAACAGCAGGCCAATGTCACCTCCGGTGTCGCCGCATTCGGTGGGGCCTACGCTCGCACCCGAGCCGACATCAAGATGGCTGGCCGAGGGGCGAACGGCGACTTGTTGTCGGCGTACTTTGGTGACGGAAACCAGATGCTCGACTTTCGAACCTTCCAAGAACACGCTGCTCCAGACACGACCTCTCGATTGCTATTCAAGGGAGCGGTCACCGGAACGGCGCAGTCGGTCTACTCAGGGCTCATCACCGTTTCCGAAGATGCACCTGGCACAAACGCGTTCCAAACAAATCGCAACCTGAAGCTCTCCGATGGAGCGTGGGCCTACTCGGTTCCCAACTTGGAAATCGAGCAGAACCAGGTGGCGTGTAGCCACGCGTCGACGGTTGGGGAGATCGACGAGGACCAGCGCTTCTATCTCGAGTCGCGTGGCGTTCCCACGACGTCGGCCGAACAACTCTTGGTGTCTGGCTTCTTCGCCGAAGTGATCGCCTTGTTCCCGATCGACGCCGTCAAGGTCGAGCTGCAAGAAGAAATCGATGCTTCGCTCGCCGCCGATCGCGCTGCTCAAGATGGTGAATTGGCTAACGCTGGAGGAGCCACGTCATGAGTAACGCCAAGACCGTGAAACTGTGCGATGTCGATTCGCTCGACAACGACTCGATCACCACCGCCGAAATCGACGGTCGTCTCATTGCCTACGCTCGCATCGAAGACGAGTGGTTCGCAATCGACGACACGTGCAGCCACGCAAACGTATCGCTTTCCGAGGGTTTCCTCGAAGGTGAAGACAAGACCATCGAGTGTCCACTTCACGGGTCACTATTTTCGCTCGAAACTGGAGAAGCGCTCACTCTGCCAGCCATCAAGCCAGTTGCTAGCCATCAAGTGAGCATTACTGACGGCGAAGTATTCGTCACGATCACAGGAGACGATCAATGAGCGAACTCGTAGTCACCGATCTGCATGCCACGGTTGGAAGCAAAGAGATTCTCAAAGGGGTATCGCTCACGATTCGTAGCGGCGAAGTCCACGCGGTGATGGGCCCGAATGGCTCGGGCAAGTCCACGCTCAGCCATGTCATTACCGGCAAGCCCGGTTACACCGTCACTGGTGGTTCGGTCACGCTCGACGGCGTCTCGCTACTCGAGTTGCCAGCTTGGGAGCGGGCCAAAGCTGGCTTGTTCCTCGCTATGCAGTACCCGACCGAAGTGCCAGGTGTGTCCCTTGAATCGATGCTCACCGCATCGGCCGTGGCAGCAGGTCGCGATTTCGATGCCGTGCATGAACAGATCGCTGCGGAGGCTGAAGCCATTGGGTTCGACCCGGCCTTGATCCACCGCCCACTCAACCTCGATCTTTCCGGTGGAGAGAAGAAGCGGAACGAGACTGTTCAGCTGGGTGTGCTCAACCCGAAGATCGCGATCCTCGATGAGATCGATTCGGGGCTCGACGTCGACGCCATGCGTGCGGTCACGCGTCGGGTCGAAGAAGCCACCAACGGCCCGGATCAACTCGGCGTGCTCGCCATTACCCACTACAAGCGTCTTTTCGAAGAGCTTGAACCCGATCATGTCCACGTCTTTGCCGCAGGCATTATTCAGACCAGTGGCGGACCCGAACTCGCTGAAGAGTTGGAGCGAACCGGCTACGGCGAATACGTGGGCCTCGTCGAGGTCGACGACACTCCAGAGGCCTTCCGCAATCCATTTGGCGAGGCCACCTTCGCAGACTCAATGAACCTGCACGAAGGTTAGGAACCGTTAATTGCTCGTTCGGTGGTTGCGCCGAGCACTGCCGAACCAATTACTGGCCCTGGCTCGCCGACCATGCGACCAACGCATGAGAACTGACTCGGGGAGACCACGAGCAACCCTTCGGCTGTGAGTTGTGGAGGCTGAGCAACGCCACCGGTGAGGTCGGCTGACCAACTGGTCTGCGCTCCGAGAACGATCGACACGTTGCCGATGTCTCCATCGGGTCGATCCGTCGTGCCATAGAGAGCTACGAAGGCTCCAAGATCGAACGCCGCGCCGTCGAATCGCTTCGTGGAGTAGCTTTCCCACTGAACGACCCCGGTGGCCGATTCGAGCAGGCGGACGCGGAAGTGGGCGGGTGCCGCAGGATGAGGGTCCGAGATGACGACTTGCCCCGGAGTGGTTCCCACAACACCGTCGAAGACTTGGGCTGTTGAGTGAAGTCTCCAGAGTTCTTCGCCGGTGTCGGCATCGAAGCCCACGAACTCGAACGGCTCGCCCGGCGGTTGATCGCCGCTTGCAGTAGAGGTGATTAGCTGCCCAGTTCCAACAAAGACTGGGTTTCCAACGTTTGTCTGCGTCCAGAGTTCTTCGCCGGTGTCGCGATCGAGTGCGGTGACACCGCCGCCCGGGGCGACGGTGGGGGAGACCTCAAAGAAGACGGTGTCGGGTGTGCTCCAAATATCGCCAGCGCCGACGCGGTCGGCGGTGTCGATGTCCCAGAGACGACCGCGGGCTTCAATGTCGATTGCCACGATTCGAGTCCGTGCAGCGACGGTGATCGTATTTTCGGCAAACGAGATAGCGTCGCCCCGCTGAACATCGTTCAGCGTCCAGATTGCTCGTCCCGTGCGGTAGTCAATGGCTTTCACGCCGGTACTGTCGAGCGCATACGCCACGTCTTCGGTCAGGATGACATTGTCGAAGTCGAACTGACTGTCGTTGACCCACAAGTCTTCGCCGGTCGCGAGATCGAGCGCTCGCACGGATTCACGAGTAACGACGATCAAGCTGTCCTCAGTAATGAGCATCTCTTGGGGTTCGGTCTCGAAAAAGCGCTGCCATAGCGGTGATCGACTGCCGAGACCGAGAGCGCCGACGCCGGGAGATTGGCCGTGATCGGCACGAAGCGAAATGAATGCGGCGGTCTCGTTCGCAACGGAAAGACCACCGGGTGCGGGGATCGGAATCGACCACAGCGCTTCGCCCGTCTCGGTCGCTAACACTGTTGCTTGGGCGGGGTGACTCGCTTGGCAGGAGTTCGCCGAGGTGTCTGGTTGAATAAAGCTCGCGTCGGCGAGTGCATCAGGAAAGAGCACCGGACTGTCCGTACTCTGGACGAGGCTGGTCGACGGCTTCGGAGCCAAAGAGAGCTCCGGAGCGTTTGCGAGTTGAGAATCGGTGGTCGCGCAGGCGGCGACGAGCAGGGCGAACGTCGCCCCCAACGCTGCCACATGGCGGCGTTTGCCCATAGCGAAAGAAACTAGTGGATCCAGTACCGAAAGTGCAGGACCCCTCGCAGAAAGTGAGGGGTCCTGCACTTTCGGGGTTTAGTGAGATTGGTTAAGCGCTTCCTTCTTTGCAGCCCAGCGCGCATCACCCGCTGCCTTCTCTTCGTCCCACTCGGCATGGAGGGCGAGAGTTTCCTTATTGGCGAACGTTCCGTGGGTAAAGAGCGCAAGGGTGAGAACGAGCAGTCCAATTCCCGAGAAGATGAACCCCAGTACAAGGATGATGATTGCCACGTCGCCGACCGTGATGACCCCGACCCTCATGGTGAGTGTGTCGCTGCCTCTGTAGAGCGAGCCAATGTCGAGGCGGTAGTCGACGAGAAGGCCGATGAGCAGAATCGTGCTGATGATCGTCGAGGCGTAGAAGAGTGGCTCGAAGATTCCGGCGTCGCCTTCGATTCCTTGGACACGTGCTCCCGCCCCAGTCGATAGGAGCGCCGAGATGAAGGCCACCGGCCAGAGAAGTTTCTTGATGATCATACGTTGGCCTTTCTTCGCTCTTCGGGAGTATCTCTCTACATGGTTTAACCCAATGGCAGCCGGAAGCCTTCAGAACCTTCGGTGAACATCTTTATGGTCTCGCTGGCTAAGGTGGCCGGATGCCGAAAGCTCTCATCACTGGAATTACTGGTCAAGATGGTTCGTACCTTGCCGAACTGCTTCTTGGAAAGGGCTATGACGTTGTTGGGATGCTGCGCCGTTCGAGCACGGTGAACTTCGAACGCATCGCACACATTCAGAACGACATCGAACTCGCCCAAGGCGACGTGATCGACGGAGCGTCCTTGGTGCATGTTCTGAGGGACCACGAGCCAGAGGAGATCTACAACCTCGCAGCGCAATCGTTTGTACAAACATCGTTCGGTCAGCCCGTCCTCACCGGCGAGATCACCGCGCTTGGCGTTACCCGGATGCTCGATGCCATTCGTATGGTCACCCCCGATGCTCGCTTCTACCAGGCATCGTCGAGCGAGATGTTTGGCAAGGTCACTGAGGTGCCCCAGACCGAGACGACCCCGTTTCACCCACGCAGTCCGTATGGAGTGGCGAAGGTGTACGGCCACTGGATCACGGTGAACTACCGAGAGAGCTACGACATGCATGCCTCATCGGGCATTCTCTTCAATCACGAGAGCCCTCGTCGTGGCACGGAGTTCGTGACTCGAAAGGTCACTGAAGCGGTTGCGAAGATCAAGGCCGGTGTTCTCGACGAAGTCCGACTGGGCAACCTTGAGGCGCAGCGGGATTGGGGCCATGCCCTCGACTATGTCGAGGCAATGTGGGCAATGCTGCAGCAGGACGAGCCCGATGACTACGTCATCTGCACCGGCGAGACCCACACTGTCCAACGTCTCTGCGAGGTGGCGTTTGGTGCAGCCGATCTCGATTGGGAGCAGTACGTCAAGATCGACGAGAAGTTCTATCGACCAGCTGAGGTCGAACTTCTTATCGGGGATGCCACGAAAGCAAAGGAAAAATTGGGGTGGGTTCCAAAGATTTCCTTCGAGCAGATGATCACCGAGATGGTCGAATCCGACATGGCGGCCCTCGCCGAAGGGATCTAGGCGACGTCGGCCTGCTCGATAGCTTCGAGCAGAGTGTTCCATGAGAGCGTTGCGCACTTGATGCGTACTGGAAACTTGACCACTCCCTTGAGCGCCGAAAGATCGCCCATCGAAAGGTCGGGCTTCTCGGCCGCTCCTGCGACGTTTCCGGCGTCGCCTGAACTCGCTGCGGCCTTCGCTGCTTCGATCTCTTCTGCAGTTGCCTCGTTGCCTTTACTGTCGCCCTTGCCAGGGATCGTCATCATGGCTTTGAAGTCGGCGGTGAGCTCATGGACTTCTTCGATCGTCTTGCCCTTGACCGCTTGCGACATCATCGAGGCTGACGACTGGCTGATGGAACAGCCTTGTCCACCCAATTTAATGTCTTCGATGCGGCCGTCGACGATGTTGGCGTAGATGACGATCTCATCTCCACAGAGCGGGTTGAAGCCCTCGGTCTTACATGCTGGAGCGGGGAGCTCGCCTCGGTTGCGCGGGTTGCGGTAGTGGTCGAGGATGATCTCTTTGTAAAGCTCTTCAAGTCCGGCCATTAGAACCCCAATCCGCCGAAGATGTCGTCTGCTGATTCGAGTGCGTCGGCGAGCGCATCGATATCGGATTCGTCGTTGTACACGTGCAGCGATGCCCGGGCTGTCGAGTT
>CAZBTI010000112.1:0-4070 GCA_964494395.1 uncultured Acidimicrobiales bacterium
GAGGCCATGGAAGATGAAGAAGAAGCCATGGAAGACGAGGACGACGACGAGACCTCGGGCGACGACGCTGATGAAGACACCGACGCGACTACCGATCAGCCAGAGGAACTCGCTCTTGTAGATGACCCAGAGGAATCTCTAGGCGGCGCTCCAGTAGCCCTTGAGTTCTCCGGTCTTGAACCTCTCGGCGAAGGTTTCGTCTACGAGGGATGGATCGTGGTCGACGGCTCCCCAGTGAGCACTGGTCGCTTTACTCTCGAGGAGATCGATGGCGAGCGCAACTACACCGCAGAGTCCCTCGCTACGCAAAGCGATCTCGACAACGCGACAGACTTTGTGCTCAGCATCGAACCTGCCGAAGGCGATGATCCCGCTCCTGCGGATCCAAAGCCACTCGCTGGTGCAATCGTGGATGGCGTTGCTGAACTCAGCATTGCGCACCCGGCGGCACTAGGCGATGATTTCTCCTCCGCTGCTGGACAGTTCATCCTCACAACGCCGACCACAGAGGCCACAGACGACGACTACTCAGGGGTCTGGTTCATCGAGGTCACGAACGACGGTCCAGTTGCCGGGCTCGATCTTCCTGAACTTCCAGCAGGCTGGGTATATGAAGGTTGGGTCGTTATCGACGGTCAGCCGATCTCGACAGGTCGCTTCGTCGACCCTGGCGCAATCGATGACTTCAACGGCTTCTCAGGCGAGCTCGGAAACCCACCGTTCCCTGGTGAAGACTTTGTCGTAAACGCTCCGGCGGGCCTTGAGTTCCCAACGAATCTGGCCGACGGAAACAGCTCGGTCGTGATCTCGATCGAGCCAGAAGACGACGACAGCCCAGCACCGTTTGCATTCAAGCCGCTCGCGACCGACATTGCTGAAGGCACTGCCCCAGAGGTAGCCGTGGAACTCGGAACTGGTCCGGCATTCCCGACAGGTTCAGCTTCGATCGGCTAACCACCGTCGACTGTTACTGTCACGCTATTGAGAAGGAGCCTCGGGCCTTTGGGCCCGGGGCTCCTCCGCGTCCAAGCACCGCACGGTCAGCTAGATTCAGGAAATGGTACAGATCGAACAGGTGGGTGATGTGGTCGCCAAGCTCGGGGAGTGCCCGGTCTGGCACGTCGATGAGCAGGTGCTCTATTGGGAAGATATCGAGGGTGAACAGATTCACCGGTATGACCCGGCATTGGACACCACAGTCTCGCGAGAACTCCCGGGACGACCAGGATCGTTCGTCTTCACACAAACTCCCGGTCAGCTCTTAGTAGCTATGGAAACGAGCCTCGAGTGGCTCGACTGGGAATCCGGCGTGACCGAACACTTCATTACGGTCGAAGACCCGGCCCTTGGTAATCGCCTGAACGATGGGCGCTGCGACCACGCGGGTCGCTACATCGTTGGGACCATGCACCCCGAGTCAGCCGCTGAGCTGTCCAAAGGACACCTCTACTCAATCGCCCCTGACGGCCGAGTTGATGTTCTCGAAAGCGAAGTCGGCATCCCGAACAACACCGTCTTCGACCCCGACCGCAATCGAATGTATTGGGCCGATACGTTCACGGGAACGATCTGGCAGTGGGACTACGACCTCAAGACAGGCCGTCGTACCAACAAGTCGGTGTTCTTTGACTATCGCGCAACTCCTGGGATCCACGGGCTTCCCGACGGAGCGTGCCTCGACGCCGAGGGGTGCCTATGGTCGGCGTCGGTCACGGGTTGGGCATTGACCCGGTTCACTCCAGAAGGCGCCGTCGATCGAAGGATCGACCTTCCGGTTTCTATGCCGACCATGCCGGCCTTCGGCGGCCCTGACCTCTCCACGATCTTCGTCACCAGCCTCGATGGAGGTCCCGTAGATGAGGCCCGCAGTAGGGGAGTGAAAGCCGGTTCGCTCCTCGCGATCGACCTAGACGTGCAAGGCCTACCCGAACCCCGCTTCGGCCGCTAGAACCGGACGATTGGGAACAGTCCCTAGATATCCGGTTGTCGGCTAGGTGATCTTGAGACCGACGAGCTCTGGGTCTGGTGGGAAGTCGTAATCAGCAATGCTCTCGAGCGTGTTTACGAGAATCTGACTGATCACGATGTTGCGATACCACTTACGGTTCGCTGGCACGACATACCACGGTGCGTCGGGGGTGGATGTCTCGGTCAGCATGTCGCCGAAGGCCGCCTGGTAGTCGTCCCAGAGCTTTCGCTCCTCGAGGTCCCCCATCTCGAACTTCCAGTGCTTCGCCGGATTATCGATACGGGCCTGCAAACGCTCGCGCTGCTCATCTTTCGAGATGTGCAGGTAGATCTTGACGATCGTCGTGCCCTCATCGGCCAGCAGTTGTTCAAAGTTCCGTATGTGCTCGTAGCGCTTGCGCCAAACTTCCTCTTCGACCAGTTCGCGAACGCGGACCACTAATACATCTTCGTAGTGGCTCCGGTTGAAGACGGTGATGTGTCCTTTTGCTGGAGTGTGCTGGTGGATGCGCCACAGGTAGTCGTGAGCCAACTCTTCTGACGTCGGCTTCTTGAACGACGCAACATGGACCCCCTGCGGATTCGTCCGATCAAAGACCGCTCGAATCGTGCCGTCCTTGCCACCGGTGTCGGTCGCTTGGAGCACGCACAACAAGCGCTCTTTCCCATGGGCGTAGAGGTGTTCTTGGAGCTCCTCAACTCGAGCATTGAGCGCCTTCATGACCGGCTTAGCGCTTGCCTTGTCGTATCCGCCGTTGGCATTCGAGTCGATGCTGTCGATGCCTCCAAATGATGCGGGGTCTACCCGGTAGTGGTCGACGGGAACAGGATCGTGAGAAGACTCGGTCATGGCCGAATCGTAGCCGCCGACACGCCGCCGGCGCCGAGATCGCAAATTCAAACCCTGCACGGATCGCATGGACAAGTGACCATCGGGTAAGTTCCCAACATGCAGTTTGCCTTTACCGAAGAACAAGACCAGCTCCGCTCTTTCGTTCGTCAGTTCCTCGACGAGAAATCAGACGAGGCAGCGGTACGCGCATTGATGGAAACCGAACAAGGCTATGACGAGGCTGTTTGGTCACAGATGGCCGAACAGCTCGGACTGCAAAGCCTTATCATCCCCGAAGCGTACGGGGGACAGGGATTTAGTTGGGTCGAACTCGTCGTCGTGCTCGAAGAAATGGGCCGGTCACTACTTTGCGCTCCGTTCTTCTCGAGCGTCGTTCTTGCGACGTCGGCGTTAATGCTGTCCGGTGACGAGGCTGCACAGAGCGAGTATCTCCCAAAGATTGCCAGCGGCGAACTCATCGCAACGGTGGCCGTCACCGAAGAGAATGGTCGTTGGGACGAATCGGGCGTAACCGCAACAGCCACTGCCGCCGGTGATTCGTGGACTATCGATGGAGCTAAGCACTACGTGCTCGACGGACACACCGCAGGGCTCATCATCGTGGCCGCACGCACCGCAGCCGGCGTCTCGCTCTTCGCCGTCGATGGCGACGCTGCAGGCCTCGAACGAACAGCGCTGTCGACGATGGACCAGACTCGCAAGCAAGCAAAGCTCACCCTGTCGGGTACTCCAGCAACCTTGATCGGCACCGACGGTGCTGGTTGGGTCACCTTGGAAGCAATGCTTGACCGCGCCGCTGTAGGCCTCGCTGCCGAACAAGTCGGCGGCGCACAGAAAGTTCTCGATATGTCTGTCGAGTACGCAAAGGACCGAGTGCAATTCGGACGCCCGATCGGCTCGTTCCAAGCCATCAAGCACAAGTGCGCCGACATGCTCCTCGAAGTCGAGTCCGCAAAGTCCGCTGCGTACTATGCCGCCTGGTGTGCAGCAGAAGAAAACGATGAGCTCCCAGCAATGGCAAGCCTCGCCAAGAGCTACTGCTCCGAGGCCTACTTCCACGCCACCGCCGAAAACATTCAAATCCACGGCGGCATCGGCTTCACCTGGGAGCATCCCGCACACCTCTACTTCAAGCGAGCCAAGAGCAGCGAACTCCTCTTCGGCGACCCGACGTACCACCGCGAGCTCCTCGCCGAGCGCATCGGCCTCTAAGTGGCAAGCGGCTCCGCCGCCGATTTTGCCACATAGA
>CAZBTI010000112.1:4170-11370 GCA_964494395.1 uncultured Acidimicrobiales bacterium
ATGCCCACCGTCCCCTTCGGGGAGCGTTCATTCGCCACGCAGGCTGAACGCCTGAGGCGGCGGAAGTTTGCGCTTGGTTGGCCGGGCCCGTTAGGTGAGCGCATCGGCCTCTACGTGGCAAGCGGCTCCGCCGCCGAATTGGGGTCAGACGCCGAATCTGCTGGTTTTGGTTGGTGCGCGTAGAATTTCATCGTGATCGTTGTTGGCGTTGTTGTTGGGTTCTTGCTCATTGTGCTGATTGCGGTCTTTGCGGTTTCTCGGGTTTCTATTGAGCTTGAGGGCACCATGGCTCCTGCCTTGCTGGAGATGGAAGACGCGGTCGAAGTGGTCTCAGAGGCGATCCCGTTCGAGGTTTCCGCAATCGTCAGCCATGACGACGTCGAGTCGGTCATCAATTGGGTGCTCGAATGGTTCGACGAACTCGGCATGGTCAGCGACTTTGGCGAGGAAATGGGCGGCGAGTGGGTCCGCACCGATCGGGCTGTCGCGGACGAGATTGGAGCGGTCGACTTCGCTGTTTCTCGCGGTATCGAAGAGAAGAGCAAAATCGACTCCCTACACGTCACCGTCATCGTCGATGCCTTCGTTTCCTATCTCCGCGACATCGGAGCGGTTGGAGATGAGGTAAGCTGATATCACCAAGAGAAAGGTGGTGGTCCAAATTAATACACATGTTTTTGGAACCTTGGAGGTGTCTGACCGTTAGGTCGGCCCCGCTGGACCACTAGGCGAGACGTTGACTCGCTGGCTGCCCTGCAGACAGTGTCAGACACCGCCGAACGTGAACCGTCGGACGTTGTTCCACCCGACGCCAACTGCCCATGCCTAGCAGCATCGGCGACTGGCAAAGGTTGTTTCGGTATTCCAGCGAATTCGAAAGAGACCCGGTCAGCAAGGAAACCCCTTGCCGGCCGGGTCTTCTTCGCGTTTTAGCTCAGCGATAACTACACTCACGTCATGGATCGACCCAAGGCCTACGCCGAACACCGTTTCATCGGCGATAAGCGCACGCAACTCGTCTACGACCTCGACCTCGACTACCCCGAAGAGGTCATTGCAGAGCTCGTCGAAAGCGAACAAGTGGGAACCTTCGGCCCCGACACGCTTCCAGAAGCCCGCAACCGGGGCTACCGGCTCGCAAAGGCCTAACCCACTCCTATGGACGTCCGGATCGAGGGCGCTGCCGGACCGCTTGAGGCCTGGCTGGCTCCGCCACCAAACCCCGGCCCGAATGGGCGGCCAGGAATGATCATCGTGCCAGGGTTTCCCGCTGCGCCCGGTGGAGGCCCCAATTCCTTTCGCACGTTCCCTGCCCTCGCAGATCGCGTTGCTGAAGATGCTCGCATGGTGGCCCTCGCCTTCGCGTTCCGAGGCATCTCGCAAAGCGACGGGAATTTTTCCCTGGAGGGCTGGCTCGAAGACCTTCGCGTTGCTATCGACTACCTGCGCGCTGTCGACGGCATCGATGGCGCCATCTGGATGATGGGCTTCGGTACCGGGGGTGCACTCGCAGTGGCTGCCGCAGCCGGTGAGCCCGATATTGCTGGCATCGTATCGGTCGGCGCTCCAGCAGATTTTATGGACTGGGCGTCGCGGCCTCGAGAACTACTCTCGCACGCTCGCAAATGCGGAGCGATCAGCGACCCCGAGTTCCCAAACGATGTGTCGGAATGGACCAAGGAACTGCAAGAGATCGCAGCGGTTGAGAGCGCGGCCAAACTCGATGCCGACCAAGTGCGACTGATGGTCCTGCACGGCAGCAGCGACAACGCCGTGCCTCCCCTCGATGCCCGGGCGATCGCCGACGCGCACGGCGCTGCGGAGCTACGCATACTCGAGGGCGGCCGTCATCACTTGAGGCACGACCCTCGGGCCATGGCCGCAGCTATTGGCTTTCTGAATCGCCGAGGCCGACCGCCGCAGGCAAGGTCACTCTCTACGTAGAGCTACCGGCGTTTCTTCGCTACTGCTTTGCCCAGCTCGAACATGTACTGGCTGTTGGTCACTGCGTAACGCTTGAACAGGCGCTTTGGTTCGAGGCCCATGCGCCACAGCCACTCAAGGCCGTACTTCTGCATGGCCGCAGGAGGCTTCTTCAGCAAGCCAGCGTGGTAATCGAACGCCGCTCCAACGGCCATCATTGCCGCGTTGACCTGTCCTTTGTGAGCGCCGACCCACTTCTCTTGGCGGGGGCAGCCACGACCGACGAGAACGACCCCAGCGCCAGAGTTGTTAATCCGCTCAATATCGGCAGCGTCCTCTTCGGGAGTGGCTTCGCGGAAGCGATCAGGTTGTACATCGGAGATGATGGCGTGTGGCCACTCCTTGAGGATGGCTGCGACAAATTTCTCGCATGTCTCTGGCGTCGAACCAAAGAGGTAGACCCCGACTCCAGCGTCGGCGGCAGCGCCGATCACTTTCCACGTGAGGTCCGGACCATAGACGCGATCGTCGAGACCTGCTTCGTGAAGGATGTTCATCGCCCAGCGAACCGGCTGACCATCAGGCGTCACAAGGTCGAGGCCATTTACGACATCGCGGAAATCGTCGTCGTGGACAGCTTCCATGAGTCCGTGGGTTGCGAGGGCGCTCATTGCGAACGAACGATGCTCTCGACCCGCCTCAATAATTTGCTCGATTGAGTCTTCGTAGTCCGTGACCGACATTTGGATGCCGAATACATCGACACGACTGCGACTTTTGATTGCGATAGTCATCTATGCGTCAGAACCTTCAGCGAGCCAACGCTCGGCCATCTTGTCGTGAATCTCGCCCATGATCGAGGCCATGTTGTGCTTCATTTTCCAGTCGGGGTAATGATCTTGGAAGCGACGAATGTCGCTCACGTACCACATGTGGTCGCCGATTCGATTCTCGTCGGAGTAGGTCCAGTCGAGCTTCTTGCCCGACAGCTCTTCTGCCATTGCGATCGACTCGAGCATCGAACCGTTGATGGCTCGTCCGCCGCCAATGTTGTACACCTCGGCGACGCGCGGAGCTCGATAGAAGTGGTCGAACGCGGAGATGAGGTCAGAGGCGTGAATGTTGTCGCGGACCTGCTTCGCCTTGTAACCAAAGATCGTGTACGGACGACCAATGACGGTGCACTTGACCAGGTAAGCGAGGAAGCCGTGCAACTCGGCACCGCTGTGGTCTGGTCCGGTTAGGCAACCTCCGCGAAACGCTGCAGTCTTCATATCGAAGTAGCGGCCGTATTCTTGAACGAGAGCGTCGGCTGCAAGTTTGGAGGCGCCAAAGAGACTGTGCGTGGACTGATCGACGCTCATCTGTTCTGGGATGCCATGTTCTGCCCAGGGGTGCTCTGGATCGAGTTCCCAGCGAGTTTCCAGTTCGATAAGAGGAAGGTGGTTCGGCGTGTCGCCGTACACCTTGTTTGTCGAAGTGAAGATGAAAGACGCATCAGGGCAGTGTTGGCGAGTTGCTTCGAGCAGGTTGAGCGTGCCATTTGCATTGACGCTGAAGTCGGTGTGCGGGTCGCGGGCTGCCCAGTCATGCGAGGGCTGAGCTGCGGTGTGCACGATCAGTGAGATATCTGTGCTGTACTCGGCAAAGAGGCGGTTGATCGCATCGTTGTCGCGGATGTCGATACCGACATGTCGGTAGTTGTCGAGACGAGTGTTGAGATCGTCAACGACCCAAGTCGTCGACGCTTCTGCGCCGAAGAATTGTTCTCGCATGTTGTTATCGATGCCGACAATTACGTCGGCCTCGCTCGCAAAGTGGGTTACGGCCTGAGAGCCGATTAGTCCACCAGAGCCGGTCACCAGAATTACTGACATGGAAAATTGAGTCCTTCGCAGGGGGTGAGGGTCAGAGGGGTGTCGAGGTCATCCGCCAACCAAGTCATCAAAAAACGAGAATACCGCTACTCGCCGGTAAGTGTTAATTCATATACGTCTGCGTGCTTCTTGGCAATGGCATCTGTCACGAAGTCGTCGAGATGGGGCGTTGCCCGGGGAGAGTCGATCCATGTTTTCAATGATTCGAGGTCGAGGAGTCGCTCGTTCGTCGGGACTTCGAAAACCCATTCATCACCAATTGCCTCCTTGAGGTATTTGGCCTGGCTGCCTTCGGTGAGCAGGACCGGCAGTCGCCGATCGAACGCAAAGTAGGGTCCGCCCGAATTGAACGGAACCTTTTGTAGAGATACGACAGCTGCGGTTCGATCCAAGATTGGCTCGAGGCGCTCGTTTGGTACGTAGCCCGGAGAAATCGTCAGCCAATCATGTGTTGCGCTGCGCTGCTCGAGTTGCTCGACGAGGGCGTTATCGCCAATGTCGCCGACGATGTCGACGGGCCGAGTGCTTCCGAACGAAATGAGTGCGTCGACGAACTCGAGGATCCGGTGGTACGGATGAATGAGCCCAAGGATGAGCAGGCCGTCACGCGATGCGTCACTGCCCGGGCCCGCTTCGCTCGAAGCTATCGGATGGTCGATGTGCACCACCTGAAGGTCTCTGTGGATCTGCCCGAGTTTGCGCAGTTGATTTTCATGGCCGGGGATCAGGACGATCATCGTCTCAGCCATCTTCAGGATCTGTTCCCGAAACCAGACATCGAACGGATCGCTGTCACCGTGCGGAGCAATGTTGTGAGCCGTCACGATGATGCGATGCTTCCGTGCTCGAAATGCGGCGAGCAGCATGAGTGCCCGGGCGTGTTTTGCTGCGGTCTTGGCCGGATTGGGGCCCCGGCTCACGTGTTCTGGCCACTGGATATGGATGATTTGTTCCTGTGTCGAGGCCACATCTTGAAGAGAGAGCGAATCAACAGTCCAACCAGCGGTGCGCAAGCCAGAAACAACATCCTTGACGTATGCGCTGTGGCTTTGGTCTGGCGTAACCGACCAGACCACTCTCCGTGGAGTCGTCCGCGCAGAGTCTTCGATATCTTGCATAGGTATGACGCTACTCTTCGTAATTGGAGCGGACAAAAGACGTGCGCTCGGTCCCGTGACGCGCGTCACTGTAACCTATCTGTAATCTTTCGCGCGATCGCGTTACGAGTAAAGATTCCCCTAGTACGGCAAAAAAATTGACGTTCAGGGTGCGCCCGACATGTCACTTGGGTTACGGAGAGTGGTACTTTGCCCCTGTGGGTAATGTTCAAGGCCGCGGACGCGCCGTAGTGTCAATATTTGTCGTACTTGCCGTCGCTGCCACCACCGTCGGAGGTTTTGCCGCGGCCCGCGGTAGCGCCACGTCTGATGTGCTCTCTGCTTCGGGTCGCCTCGTTGGAGGAGCTGCGGTTTCACGCAGTGTTGGAGAGCCGGAACTCTCTCGAAGCGTGGGCAGTGAAACTGCCGTGGGGCGTAGCGTCGGCAGAGAAGCGCGTATTGCTCGTACCGTCGGCGCAGCAACTGACCTTCTCGAAATCGAACAAGCCGTAGCTGCTGAAGGTGTATCCATATCGGGTGTCGCCGAGGCTGAGGTCGTAACGGCTCCGGCCGATGAACCATTGGAGACTTCGCCTGAAGAGGTAACCAGTGAAGTCCTCGTTCTCGACGAGACAGCTACGGATGCGCCTTCGAGTACTGGCACTGAAAGCGTTGACACGCCGAGTGAAGTATCGGTCGTTGGTCCTCCTCTCATTACCCAGGTATCGCCGAGCCCATCGGTGACTTCGACAACAGCGCCCTCGCAACCCGTCGTTCGAATTCCCGTTACGCAGACCCCGACTACCACTCCACCAACGTCGGGTACTCCAACGACCGCTCCGGCAGCACCCACCACGGCAACACCAACGACGCGGACTCCCACCACGCGAACTCCCGCAACGCGTCCACCAACAACGCGTCCAACGACGCGTCCACCAACAACGCGTCCAACGACGACGCGTCCACCAACAACGACGACGACGCGAGTCCCAACGACACGTGCTCCGAATGATCGTGATGCGCCTTCGACCAACGCAGCGACGCGCTTTGAGGGTGCTCCACAAACAACGACTACCACTGCTGCGCCAACGACGACCACCACAACGACTACCACTGCTGCGCCAACGACGACCACCACAACGACTACCACTGCTGCGCCAACGACGACTACCACTGCTGTGCCAACCAGACTCTCGGTGGTTCGTGTCTCGACGAGTGGTAATGACTCCAACTCCGGAGCCGCTGGATCTGCTGTTGCGACACTGGACCGTGCGCTCGACCTCGTGGCCGAAGGTGGCACCGTGGAATTCGAAGCCGGAACGTACGCACCGCTTCGCCTCATCGGCGTCAACGATGTGACAATTCGCGGAAATGGAAACGTGAGTTTCGTCGGTACCGGGTATACCCGCGAGGCGGGCATTCTCGTTCAGAATTCCCGTGACATCGACATCACCGGCATCGCTGTCCGGAGGGCGCTCTGGGGTATCTACGTCGCCGAATCGCACCGGGTGACCCTTCAGAACAACAACGTTTCCGATGTTGGCCAGGAGGCGATCCGTGTCAAGGACGCATCGACCGACGTCGTGATCGATGGAAACAGCATCTCCCAGACCGGTCGACGTTCGTCGAGCGCAAACGGCGAAGGGATCTACATCGGCACGGGCAGTCCGGGCGGTGTCGACCGGGTATCGAACGTCTCGATTATCAACAACCAGATCTCGAACACGACCGATGAAGCAATCGACATTAAGGACGCAACGACCAACATTGTGATCCGTGGCAACACGATCTCCAACGTGACTACACGCACGACAGGTGCCATCGTGGTCCACGTCAACGGCAGCACGTCGAGCAATCCGAACGTCACTATCGAGCAGAACGTCGTCAGCGGCGTTCGACGGGATTCGCCGTTCCGCGACGGAAACTGCATCGTGACCCACGTGACTACTCGGATCATCAACAACGTGTTGCACAACTGTGAGCACCGAGGCATTCATCTCGCCGGCTCCAGCGGGCAAGCAACTGTCCTGCATAACACGCTCATCAACGCAGGCAGCATCGGCGCAATCGTCGATGAGGGCCGAGGCATGAATGTCATCAGCCAGAACAACCTTGGGGCGTCCGGCGACGCAAATCGTCAGGCCGATGCATCGATGTTCCCCGGGGCATCTTCTGGCGACTATCGACTTTCCGCATCGGCTCGAGCCGAATTCGGAAGTGCACCGTCGGTCGGCGTTGGTAACGACCTGTTGGGCAACGGACGCTCAGGCAGCGGAACGATCACCTTCGGCGCAATCGAGTAG
>CAZBTI010000113.1:0-11355 GCA_964494395.1 uncultured Acidimicrobiales bacterium
GGTTCAAATCCCACCCCCGTTCTGTGAAGTTCTAGGACTATCTGATGGTCCTCAGACTTCACAGAACCGAAAGTGGGGTCTAGAGAACATGGTGAAACTTCGGCTCCTCTTTGTTTTGGTCGTGGCCTTGCCGGATCGGGGCGGCCGGCACTCTTTCGGGGCGCTTCAAATCAAAAATCAACCCCCGGGCGTTTCGTACCGATAGTGAAGGAATGCAGGAACACATTCTCGTCGTTGAGGACGCCCCAGAGTTCCAGCACATTCACCGTGAATCGCTAACGAAGGCTGGTTACAAGGTGTCGGTCGCTGGTGATGGGGCTCGGGCGTTGGAGATAGCGCGCTCGACCGAACCAGAAGTAATCATTTTGGATCTCGTTCTGCCCGACGTCGACGGCATGGACCTCTGTGCGCAGTTCCGCAAGTTCACCGATGCCTACATCATCATGGTGACCAGCCGAGCCGACGAGGTAGACAAGCTCGTCGGCCTCGCTGCTGGGGCCGACGACTACATCACGAAACCTTTCAGCAACCGAGAGTTGGTAGCGCGAGTTGGAGTGCTTCTACGCCGCCCTCGAACACTCGGTTCACAGCAATCTCACACGAGGGATTTCGGTGACTTGATCGTCGACGCAGCGGCCCGAGAGGTAACCCTTGATGGCGAATCCGTCGAGCTGACCAAGATCGAGTTCGACATCCTCGACGCCCTCACGATCGACGCGAAGGTCGTGCGCTCGCGCGAGTCACTACTCGAACACGTTTGGGGCCCGAACTGGGTTGGCGACACGCACGTGATCGATGTGCACCTCGCCAACCTTCGCAAGAAAATCGATCACAACGGCACAAAGCACATCAAAACGATCCGCGGCGTTGGCTACCGGTTCGCCGCTAGCTCCGCTGCTGAGCGAACGGCAGCGTAACCGACACCCGTGTCGGTTCGCCCAGTGCTGAATCGATGTCCAACTCGGCGGCCGTGCGTCCAGCAAGGCGCTTGACCAACGAGTAACCCATTCCACGCGCCTGGGTGTTCGACCAGTCGTAGAACGTCGGGTCGAGGAGTGGACTGACATCTTCGATCCCCGGACCCGCATCGGTCACGGAGAACACGATGTTGTCTTCGGAGTCATCGGCTTCTTCGGCCGCAATTCGCAGGAGGCCGGGTTGGCCATGTTTGATCGCGTTGGCGATGAGCTCATCGAGGATCGCATCAAGGTCTGGCCGGTGCCCGAGGGCCAGCCCCTCTCCTCGGCACCGGTTGTCGGTCGCGAGAAGCAGTCCAGCGCGCACCGCCTTGTGCTTCCATCGAGAATCCACATCGGAGAGCACGGAGGTCACATCGATCGTTCTGACCTCGACGGTGTTCGGGCCGTCCAGTTCGAGGAACAGAAGCAGTCGAGTCATGATGCCTTCGAGGTCTCGGGCCGAGGCGAGACCGTCTTCAAGCCATGCGCGCATTTGCTCGGATTGCGCGTTCCCGCTTGCCACTTCCATTACCCCCAGCACCCCGTTGAGAGGCGACCGGGTCTCGCGAGACAGCAGGCGGAGAAACTCAGCTCGCTCCGCCGCCGATTGGGCGGCTGTCGCACGTTCGGTTTCGAGTTCTTCGGTTCGTTCCGAAACGCGTTCGTCGAGTTCCTGGTTGGCGATGAACAGCCGCCGCATACCGTCTTCGGCAATACGTTCGGCTTGCTCTCGGGCCGATTGTTCGCGTCGAACCTTCCGTTCGAGACGTTCGATCTTCTTCTCTTCCTCAGGCGACATGTCGTAGAGCGCTAGCGTTGCGCCGAACAGCAACCACCGCTTCTGTGCCACCACCAGAAAGCACCTCGATGGTGAGTGGTTCTCCGTAGTGATCACCGGCACCGAGGATAAGGCCTTCGGCTAGAGGCGAGAGACCACGCTCGGATCGGTAGGTCAGGTGGAGTTCGTCCTTACTGACTTGCTCAGGGACAAGGTCGGGCGGCTTGGCATTTGGGTCGAGCTTCTTTACCTCGACGTGAATGATGCTGTGCACAGACGCCAGGAACTCAAACACGTCGAGGTTTGGGGCGAGAAAGTCCTCTACCGACGCCACGAGATGCGGGAGCGCATGTCGTCCAATGAGTCGCTGCACCTCGGCTGGATCATGACCGGTCTTCGTAGCGGCTACCGCCACGAGGGCGAGCAGTTCTTCGTCGGGATAGGTGCCGAGCGCCGTGTAATCGCCGTCGACGCCTGCGTCTTCGAGCAGGTCGTCCCAGGCGTCTTCGCCGAGCAGTTCGGTAACCGCTTTCTCGGCAACGTTGAAGATGATTCCCTTCATGCCGCTATCCCCGTTTCCAGTCGTTGTTGTAGGTGCGTTTCCACCTGCGTGATTTCCTCTATCAAGCGAGCACGAAGCTCTTTACTCGGGTCGTCGGTCGCTTCAAACTCCTCACAGAGAAGCGCGAGGCGGTGAGCGCCAACCAGTGCACTTGTGGACTTCAGTGTGTGCGCAGCCCGCCGAGCCTCGTCGCTGACATCTCCGCTTCTCCCGATGAGTTGGTCGGTTCGAGAACCGAGTTCAGCGAGGTAGGTCTCAATGACGACACGGACAGTGTCGGCGTCACCAAGGTCTTCGACCAGCGCGTCGATCACATCGTCCATGTTCTCTTCCGTAACAGAGCGCTCATCGGGGCCGACGACGACATCGTCTTCAACGCCGAGCCATCTCGTCATCATGGTGCGCATATCGTCGAGGCTGACAGGTTTGCCCAAGTGGTCGTTCATGCCGGCTTCAAGGCATGCGAGCCGATCGCCAGCGAGCACGTTTGCGGTCATGGCGATGATGGGTACATCTTCGGGAATCAGTTCCCTTGTTCGGATGCTTTGCGTGGTCTCAATGCCGTTCGCTCCCGGGAGGTTCCAGTCCATAAGTACGAGGTCGACGCCCTCGGTTTCGGTTTCGAGAAATGCCAACGCCCTCTCCCCTGTCTCCACCGCAACGGCACCGAGGCCGAGAAGTTCGAGCTGTTTGAGTGCGAGCGTGCGATTGATCTCTGAGTCCTCTACGACGAGCACCGTGCCCGAGGCCGTTCCGCTCGCCGCTACTCGCTCCACCTCTTGAGTTTCGGCCAGTGAACAGGGGACAGAGAAAACGAACGTGGTGCCCACACCTACAGTGCTGTCGACCGAGATCGTCCCATCCATCGCGTCTGCGATTCGACGCACGATGGCTAACCCCAAACCAGTCCCCTTCACGCCTGACGTGCCCACCCGAACAAAAGGGTCGAAGATGGTCTCGAGGTCGCTCGACGCAATCCCCACACCGCTATCGCGTACTTGGACCGACAGGTTCGAAGTGTCCGAAGCCAGGGTGACCTGCACAGACCCGATTTGGGTATACCGAACCGCATTGCTGATGAGGTTGTGAACCACCTGACCGAATCGAACCGAATCTCCCATCACCCGCAAGGGGACCTCGGAAGCAAAGTCCACCAACAGACGAAGGCCCGACTCCTTGGCTTCTGGACGAAGCCGATCGGCAATCGATGTGACAAGGGTTCGCGGAGCGAAAGACTCGTGTTCGAGTGTCGGAGTAGTCGAACTAAATTCGCCGTACGTGATCACATCATCAACGAGCACCCGCATAGATGCGGCCTCGTCGTAAAGCGTTTGCGCAATTCGACGGTTCTCGTCGTCGAGCTCACTGTTGAGGAGAAGTTCGGACAGACCAAGGAACGCGTGGAGCGGGCCGCGCAATTCATGGCTGACAGCGGCCATGAAGGCTTCGTCGTTAGATGGTGATCGCTCGGTCATGTCGAAAGTCCTCGTGTGCCCAATCGGCGACTACCTATGCGACGTTGAGCATTCCGGCCTGTAGTAACTGCCACTACTCCGATAGTGATGAAGGCGAGCGCTAACGTCACATTCCGTGCAATAACAAACCCCTGTAATGATTCTGAGTTGAGCAACATTGCTCCGCCCAGCACCACCGAGGCGAGCAATAGGCCAACTGCTGGTCGAGAATTGCCCTGCAACGAAGCCAACATCGCTACACCTGCAGCGAAGGCAATGAGCGCAGTCCCTAACGCGTACGGACCTACCAAGGAGGTGATGTTCTCGTATGCCGAGCCATAGACCACGTCAACCCAGATGTCAGCCCCCAACCAGGCCGCAGCGACCAGAACCGCACAGAGCAGACCGTTTCCGACAAGGAAAAGGCGACGGCGCGAAGACCTACCGAGCTGCCCATCTTCGACGTTGACGAGCGGCAAGACAGTTTGTTGGATCGTCCATGACCCGAAGAAGATGATGCGACCAGCGAGCGTGAGTGCTGCGAACCCACCCGCGGTTACCGGATCGAATGCCACCTTGGCAATGATGAGGTCGACGTTGACGAGCAGCGTCACAGCAATCAAGCCCATGCTCGTTGACCGCAGCTCGGGGTGTCCTGCCGGCGAAGAGAGGTTGAGCCACGACCATCGCCCAAGCTCGGGACGGCAAACCCAGTAGCTGACGACGAAACCGGCATTCAGCGCCAAGGTCAGGGTGACGAGGTCGTTGATCAGCAGTACGGCAGCTGCCGTCGCCAAGGCTCGGGTCGCTCCCTCAGCGAGAAAAGTTGCCGTGAGCTTCCCAAAGGCCAGCTCCCCGTGAAGGCGACCTCGTTCAACAGCGAGCTGCAGGTGGACGGGCAAACCGGCCGCCATGATCAGCAGCGCCCACGCATTTCCGATGTTGAGGAGCGTCGTCAACTGTGGGGCCGCGATCATTAGGGCAACGGCACCGGCAAGGCCGATGCGGTTGGTAAGCAAGCGCATTGCGCCGACATCCTTGGTCGCATCTCGTGTGGGGTCCATTGTTGCTACGCAGGTGGTGAGCTGCAGCATCGAAGCCAAAACCCCTGAGATGAGGAGCAGGGTCACCATCAACGAGATGTCGCCGAAGGTGCCGGGCGCCAGTACCGACGCCAACCAGATGTTGACGCCGAAGTTGATGGCGTTGACGACCATCATCGCGGCGACCAGTGCGGCGCTTCCTGCGCCGACCTTCCGAGCCGAGAGCTCGGTACTGGACGAGTTCTCAGATCGAGTTTGCTGTTGTTCGTTCATGGTGATCATGGCCGCAGCGTTCCGACAAGACCGACCTTCGCCAGCAAGCGTTCGGCGTCACTGTCGCGATCGACGATCACGGTGAGGTCGCCGAAATTCTCGCGAGCATTGGCACGGGCCTTGACCAATACGTTGACCATGCAGAGGTGAATCGAATCCACATCGACAAGCCGGACCTGCAACTGGGGCCGAGGGCCGGCCAGCAACGCCTCAATTTCAGCCTCGACGGCATCAATTCTCGCCGGTCCCAGTGCCCCCGTGAGGGTGAGTGCGTTCGGTTCCGCTGGTTCGCTGGCCTGAACGTTGACAATAGGGATCAACGCATCGAACCCGGTGAGTTCGAGCGTGGCACGAAGTTCGTTACTCGGGTTGCCGATAAAGAGGTCACGTTCGCAGTCGAGGGCAACTAATCGAGCATCGACGATCGCCTGGAGCGAATGCATATCGACGAAGGCAACTCGTGCTCCATTGAGCACCACGGTGACCGACTGGCCACATGAGGCCAACAGGTCGACGGTGGCATGGACGTCGAATCGTTCGGGTAGTTCGACGGTTGCGATATCGCTACTTCGGTAAAGAGTTTGCGGTGCCGCCGAAGGAGCGCCAGTAGGAGCGATTGCGGGTTGTTCGATGTGGTTTGACATTGGAGGGCCTTTCGTTGGCGAGTGTTTGTTGGGGAGGGTTGACGGCGGCCGGCTAGGCGCACGCCTCGAGCAGGTGGTGATGATGCCAAGCAGCGATGTCGGCGAGAGGAAGGCTGTTCGCCGCCGCGTGGTTCGCCGAGGCATGGTCATATCGAAGTTGGTCGTCTGTGAGAACGAGTTCAATGGCAGCCCGAAGAGACTCGACCGACTCGGCGTCAAATGGCACGCCAACGAAGCCCTCGTCTTCGATCAGCCCGATGAAGTCGCCGACCTCGGGAACGACCACGGGACGGCCGAAGGACCCTGCCTGGTGGAGCGGTCCTGAGCTACCCGTGGTCGAGGTATACGGGAAGACCACGACCGAACTCGACTCGAAAAGCGGTTCGACATCTTCCTCTTCGATGTAGCCAAGGAAGTGGAGACGAGCGAGGTCATCATTCGCTTGGGCAACCCCAGCGAGGTAACCGGGAGCATTGGGGCTGTCGGTGCCCGCAATCAGCAGTTCTACGTCTGCGAACCCGGGATCACTCGTGAGCTGACGGTACGCATCGATCAGATGGTCGACTCGCTTGTATGTGCCGAACTTGCCGAAAGCGAGGATGCGACGGCCACCATCAGTGGGGTCACAGCCAAGGTATTTAGTGGTATCGAAGCTGCCGTGCGGAGTGAGGTAGGCGTTATCGGCGCCATAGATGTCGTTGAGGATGTCGACGTAGTTGGGCATCGTGGTAACGACACGGTCCGCCTGCAAGATGACCGTTGTGAGGGCCGAACCGATCGCCCGGAAAACGCGCTCTACGAGCGAGTGGCTTCCGAACCCGGCTGCATCAAGGTCGACCGTGTCGACAAGGTTGTGCAAGAGCACGACAGACGGCACACCCGCCAGCCGGGCCAACAGCGGGGCGAATAGCCCGAGCGCTGCTGGCACCTTCTTATTGCCGAACGCCGTGAAGTGGATGTTGAAGAGGACAGCATCGGGCCGCTCACGGCGGAGCGCTCGAACGATGCGCACTGCGCTCGTGAGCCCGTTGAACGTCCAGCTTTCGACACCACGAACTCCGTCGGGGAGTTGCGCCTCGCCGTCCTCGTGGAATGCGAGCACTTCCTCAACTCCGTCGACCGCAGCGAGGTGACGGGTGAGGTGATAGCCGTACTCGTTGAGAGTGGTCGACGATGGGGGCAACGCGGTGACGACACCGAACCGGGCGGGCACCGATCGGTCACCGAGTTGGATTTGTGGGCGGCGAGCACACGCCAGCTTCCCCAGTTGCAGCACAAACGAACCAGCGTCTCGAAGCGGGCGGACGGTGGAGCCAGGAGCATCGAACCAAGTGACTGGAACTTCCAGCACGTCGTAGCCAAATTCGTTCGCCAACCACAGAACCTCGAGATCGAAGCTGAAATCTGCGCTTGTGAGGGCGGAGAAGATCTCGTTGGCCGCGTTCTGTTCGAAGAGTTTGAAACCGCATTGCGTGTCGCAGATCTCCGAACCCAGTACCCACTTCACGAGCACTCGGAGGACGCCGCTGCACGTGCTGCGAAACGCCGAACGATTCTGCACGTTCGCATCCGCATGAGCCCGGCTGCCAATGACGACCGGCGTTCCGCTACGGGCTTCGACGAGCATCTCGTCGATGTGTGCGATTGGAGTAGAGAGATCGGCATCGGTGACAAGCACGTACCGACCCCGGGCGGCGAGCACACCGGCCTTGACCGCTGCACCCTTGCCCCGGTTAACGCCCGGGTCAAGGACCCGCACGTTGCGGAGAGCGAGCAGGCGAACCATCGCCACCGTTCCATCGGTGGAGCCGTCGTCAGACACGACGATCTCGAAGCTCTCCCCCGTTCGGGCCAAGTGTGCTGCCGTTGCGGCGATCGTGGGGAGGATGCGCTGGGCCTCGTTGAAGGCCGGGATCACCACGCTGACCTCGGGGGTGTCGCTAGTGGGTTGTGTCTTCCAAGAGGTGAAGTTGTCGTAACTCATGACCCGGTTCTCGGGTGTGAAGATCAAGCTGACCGGTGTGCAACCTCAAGATCGACTCAAGATGTTCTGAAACCCAGTTACGCAACGTCAACACGAGTGAGGTGTTCCACTCGCCAGTTGCCGTCTCTCAGGATGAATACGGCGCGGACCGTGTCGCTGTGGGCCCCTTCGATGCTGCGCTCGATATGAGCGACGAAGATCTGTCCGTCGATGCTGTAGAAGTTGGGTTCGATGTCGTGAGCGGTCCACTCGGGGCTGGCGGACACTGCGCCAGTGCCGAGGATCTCGAGCACTTGCTCCTTTGCAGGGCCAGAAAACCAAACATTTACCCCGGACAGGTCGCCTTCGAAACCAGCACGTTCTACAGCCGTTAGCGATCGCACCCAAGCGAACTCGATGGCTTCGATGGCCTGCGGTTCAAGTGTTCGGAGCAGCGGCTCGCCGGGCGTCCATGAGATGTCGGCTTCGGTTACGGCCGCCGTCGCGGGCTCGTTGAACACGTCAGCGAAGTCTGCTCCCCGGGCGGACTCAACGAACAGCAGCGCCCCGGCGCCAAGTGTGAGCAGCCCGATGAGTGAGAGGGCGGTGAGGATGGTCAACTTCTGTCGGGTATTCATGGTCGAACCTGTTCTGGTGTGATGTTGAGGCCAAGAATTTCGACGTTGGCATCGACGTCGGCGAGTGCTGCAGGGATCCAGATTTCTGCGCTTCCATGTCGAAGCGTTCCGCGTAGGTCGCCCCACCGAACTTCGGTGCCGTCGGCGATAAAGGCTGAGGATGGGTCGAGTGCATTGGAAACACGCAGGACCGCTTCCTCGCCGATCGTTTCGACGTAGGCGTCGAAACCGGAGATTGCGGTGGAGTAGTCGATGGTGATGTCGTTGCTGGTAACCCCTTGGATGTCGAGATAGCCAGTGAGTCGGCCAGGTCGTGCCGGCGCGGCCAGCTCGATGCGAACGACACCGTTCTGCACCGTTCCGGTGACGACTCCTTGACCAGACGGGCCATCGAATCGAAACTGCGCGCTGGTGCCATCGGCGAGGGTGTTGTCGAAGCCGTCGGTGAGCAGTTCGGTGTTGAGCGTGATGACCGAGCGGCCGTCGGCCAAACCAACAGCCGCAGCGGAAGAAAGTTCGATGTTGGTGACAATGCTTGGCACTTCGTCGATACGAACAGCGGCGCCCCTCACCGAGTCGCCGTCACCGGCATGGGCCGAGGCACGAATCGTGGTCGGCCCGGTGACCTCACCAGATGACACGAGCACCCAGGACATGCCGTCAGCGGTCTCGATCGAGCGAGTCCCGTCAACATCGTCCGGTTGGGTCCAAGCAACTTCGGTGTCGGTACCGTCGGCAACCTGGTTTCCGAAGCGATCGGTCGGCAACAGCACAGCCAGGGTCTGGTCGGCTCCGTTGGCGACAATGGTGCGTGGACCAACGAGGGGCGCCACCAACGTGGAAACCGCTCCCGGGTATATCTCCATGTCATGGCTACTCCCGCCCGATTCGATGGTCACAACGCCGGCGTGTTGGGTGACCGCTGCGGGCAGGTCGAGCCGACCTTCACCATTTGCGATTGGGACTTCGAATCGAAGCCGGGCATAGGCGCCTAGGACGAACAATTCGGACACACCATCGACACGGCCGCGCACATTGATGGTGGCGATGTCGCCAGCGTCGATTGCGTCGGGAGCGTCCAGCGACTCGACCACAACGAACTCCTCGGTGTGACTATCCATGACGAACGCCCTCGCGAGCATCGAGGAGATGGCAACCAGAATTACGAGAATAAAGAGCAACCAGCGGCGCATCAGTCCATCTCCCGTTCGAAAGCAATCGCCGTAAGGCGCAGCGCAGACACCAATGAGCCGCCGGGGGCCTCAATAGTCGCCGTCGAGGCGAAGGCGAGTTCGTCCCCGGTGAGCAGACCGTTGTCGAAATGCGCGAATGGAACGTCGACCACTTCCACTTCGGAAAGGTCGGCCAGTTCGAACTCGATGGTGCGTGCTCGTTGCGAACGCACTGCAGTCGACATCGGTACAGCCTCAACCCAGATAACTGAACCCTGGGCGTCGAGGTAGCTGACGACCACGACCGGGAGGGTGGCGTCATCGGTGCTGGTATTTGCAATGGACGCCGACAGAGCGAGCTGACCGTCAGCCTCAGTAATCTCTACGTCTTCAATGACAAGACGTTCGAGGTTTCGGCCGGTGACGAGCGCTTTGGCCTCAACTTCATAGCTTGCAACCTCATCGTCGAGTGTGAGCTGTACGACGTTGTCTGGGTCGAAGACACCGGAATGCTCGTCCACCTCATCGGCAGCATCAGCAACGCCTTCGAACGACACCCGGAACGGGACGGTCTCTCCGGGAAGCACCTTGTGAACTGTTCCGGAGCCGGCTTGGTATTCGGCGAGTTCGGTTCCGTCCTCGGCACGTAGACGTCCGGTCACCGTAATGTCGGCGGGGTCGACGTCGAGATTGGTGAGCTGTCCGACAACAAACCAGTTCTGGTCTTCTCGCACAAGGTCGCTATCGAGAATGGCGATGCGAGGACGATCGAGGACATCTCCGTAGTCGCTCGTTTCGGTCGTGACCGCACGGCGGCCATGGTCGACGTAATCGACGACCGTTTGACGGGCGAACTGTTCGATCGGCACCGCAGTCTCTTCTTCATCGTGTCGCAGGTACCAGTCGCCGTCTCGTTCGACGACGATGTGCGTCTCGTTCACTACCCATGACGTCAGCGACGTGATGTAGCGGGCGTGCACGTCGATCTCGCCGGCACCGTTCGAGATTCGTGAGTCGACGATCTCCAAGGTTTCGAGCTTTGCGTAGCCAACGATCAGCCCGTCGCGAACCGATCGTTCCAGCACGTACTGCTCGAGCGAAGGGCGCGTGGTCGGATCGAGTCGTCCCCACGCGTCGGTCGTCCGCCCGAAGTCAAGATCGTCGTAGAAGTCATACACCTCGTTCTGTGCAGCATCATTGGTTGCGGCAGGCAACGACGGCACTCCAACCGCTACGAAGACAACGCCCAAGGCAATCACGGCACTGGTGCGACGAAGCAGGGCCGGCATCTGTAGGTAACGGCGGAACCGGCTGTTCGATGGGGCGGCCGCGATGGAAATCCGGGTGGATGATCGACCGGTGAGATCGATCACCCCAACGACAACCAACCCGTTGAGCACAGCTGCTCCAAAGACTGCGCTCATCGGGAGCAGCCCCCACATCAAACGCTGCCATGCAGGGAGCTCGCTAATGGGCAACACGTCGGGCAAGGGAGTCACATCTGCGCGTTCCCACACCACTACCCCGTTGATCAGCGTGTCTACGCGATGCCAGCCGCTCGCAAAGAGCAGCGGGTCGTAGAACGTATCGTTCGAGAAGACGAACTTCAGGTTGTAGCGCTCCGGCGTGGTGACAAACTGTTGGAGCGAACCAAGTCCTGGCATCCCTCGGAACTTCGCTCCCTCGAGCCGCTCGACCGGCCGGCTGACCAACTCCGGAAGGCGCCGGGCCGAGTGATAGTTGCCGTCCACGGTCGTGGCGGTCGTCTGCGCGCTGATCCACGCCATCTGGTCTCCCATGCCCAAGGTGAGGTAGCGCCAACGATCATGCTGATCCTTCTCAAGAAAATCCCCGATCGGGGCAGCGTCG
>CAZBTI010000114.1:0-1221 GCA_964494395.1 uncultured Acidimicrobiales bacterium
GCTTCGACACGAATGACTCAGCCTGCCCAAACACCGGGCACCAGGGTACAACGGGCTATGACTATGGCCGAATGACCGAGTCGAACCAGTCATTCGAGAAGACCCGGTTCGGATCGAGACGATCGACGAGATCGAGAAATGCGTCGCGCTTTGGGTATTGAGCCCAATCGATGCGCACCGGGTCAAAGACCTTGCCCCAATGCGGCCGCACATCAAACGGGCGTAACGCATCGGAGACCCGATTCGCCGCACCTTCGGCTGCTGCCTGACCTGGATGCCACGTGAAATGAAACGCGAGGGAGTCGCGACCCGAGTGCGGGCTCATCCACAGGTCATCCCTCGCAACCGTGCGGATCTCCCCCACCATCAACGCGTCAGCAATGTCGGAGCCGATGCCGGCCATCGCCTCGATGGCCGCCGCTCCATATTGCCGGTCGACAAAGAACTCGGACTGGATTTCGTCCCCAGCGCTTGGCGTGAACCCCATCTGGAAGTGCGGAAGGCGGTCGGACCAAAGCCCAGGAATCCCGAGTTGCTCGGTGCAAGACGATGCGTCGATCTCGATGACCGGGTGCCAGCGCACAGGTGCGGGGCTCAGTGTTTCGAGGAAGGCCTCGCTCGACGAGTCGACCAAATCGCCGACCCGTTGCTTCACCCAGATCTGGTCGGCCTGACCAGCCCAGTGGGTGAACACGCTCACCGAGTAGCCGGAGGCAAAGACAGCGTCGACATGCTCAGCAAGTTCGGCCAACGATGGACCGGCGTAGACGGTTTGTTCGATTGAGAATTCGGGAACGACATCGAGCGTGACCTTCGTGATCACACCGAGGGCCCCGAGGGAAACAACAGCACCGTCAAAGTCGTCATCACCCCGAGCGATCTCGATCGGTTCTCCGTCACTAGTCAGCACCTCGAGTGCGGTGACAGATCCGGCGAGATTGCGGTTGCCGTTACCCGATCCATGGGTTCCGGTAGAGATTGCGCCAGCGACCGAGATGTGTGGGAGCGACGCCATGTTTGCCAGCGCTAAGCCATGTCGATTCAGCTCGCCAGCGAGCGCCGCATACGTGGCCGGTCCACTGACCTCGACAACACGCTGATCGGCGCTAACCACCGTCGACACCGGCAGTTGCGACGTGTCGATCATGGTGGTCGACGCAGCGATCCGGTTGAAGGAGTGTCGGGAACCTAACGCCCGACAGTGCGAGGCAGAGGCAGAGG
>CAZBTI010000114.1:1321-11233 GCA_964494395.1 uncultured Acidimicrobiales bacterium
AATAGTTTCGGCGAGTTCGTCCACGGTTCGGGGCGCACACACCTCGACCTGACCGAAGTCGATGTTTCCTCCCCAGTTCCGCATACGGGGTGCAGCATACGACGTCGCATGCGGGCAAGTGCCACTTAACGGTCTTCTCGACCCGTTGGCTTGTAGTCCATATGACCCATCAATGATGTACCTCTTCGCTCATGCTGAAAATCGCAGATGTTGACGAAAACCACGATGTGACTAAACCCCGCCGCTTTCTCGCTCTGTCTACGGCCGCTGTCCTTCTCGGATCGACCCTCGTGGCTCCGGGAACCGCCTCAGCGCAATCCGTACCGACATGTGGCGGACTGCCCGCAACGATCGTCGGCACCGATGGCGTCGATCGCATCGAGGGCACCGAAGGCCGAGACGTCATCGTTGCGCTGCGCGGTGCCGACGTGATTTTCGGCAACGGCGGCGACGACATCATCTGCGGAAACGCGGGCGCCGATGTTATCTGGGGCGGCAACGGCGCCGACCGGATCCTCGGTGGCAACGGCAACGACCGGATCAACGGACTCGCTGGCAACGACTTCATCTCCGGAAACTCAGGAGACGACGAACTCTTGGGTGGCTCTGGCAACGACGAGATCTTCGGCGGGCGAAACGCAGACACCATCTCTGGCAACCTCGGAGCAGACACCCTTTGGGGTGGCCGTGGTCTAGACCGACTCCTTGGTGGCGACGGTGACGACATTCTCAATGGCGGAGCGCACTCCGACCGCCTTCACGGACAGGCCGGTAGCGACACCCTCAACGGTGGGTTCAACCCAGACCGATCGTTCGGCGGCCAAGGCAATGACTTCCTCGCCTCGGCCAACGACGACCTTGTGGTCGATGGCGGTGTGGGCATTAACGTGATCAACGGCAAGTTTGGAGAACACGAGTTTGAGACCGCTGTCGCAGACGAGGTCTTCCGGCTGGTCAATTGTGCTCGCACCGGCTCCTCGACATGGTGCGACTCCGGTGATCAAGACGGTTGGAACGTGACAGGGGCAGAACGAAGCGGTCTCAGTGCCTTCGCACGTGATGCATCTCTCGACTCGTCATCACACCGATGGAGCACGCAACTCCAGTCCAACGGGCGACTGGTTCACGACAACTTTGATTGGGCGAATGGTCGTTCCCGGGCAGCGGAGAACATCGTGCAAGGCAACTTTCACGATGCCGACGGCAACGTACAGCACAACCCAGAGTTCACGCCTGACTCGGCCACATCGACCGCTCTCAGTGTGATGACCCAATGGATGGGTAGCACTGGCCACCGCCGCAACATCTTGAACCCGAACCTCACCGACTTCGGCTCCGGGTTTGAGAGCGACGGCGTCCGCATCTGGGGCACCCAGCGCTTCGCCGCCTAGCTCCAGGGCGCAGAGTTAGGGACTGTCCCTATTTGTCCGGTTGTCAGTCGGCGGTGCGTTTCGCTATGTAGAACCCGTAGCTGACAAAGGCCGAGAATCGCTCGTAGAGGTCGATCTCGACCTGTTCTGTTTGCACGATCTCGTTCGCAGCCGCTGAGTTGTCGTGACGATCGAGGAACGCAGCAAATCGATCCTGCATGGGACGGTAGTAGTGGTCGAGCCAACAGGACTGGGGTAGCGAGAAGTAGCCGATCGGCGAGTAGCCAGCTGCTTCGAGCCTTGCGAGCTTGTCGGAAGCTGTCGACACCTCGGGGTACTCGTTCATCCAGTGATCCTCGAGCTCTGCCGGTCGCTGGTGCGTAAGCCAAGTGATCTCTGACACCGCGAGCACACCACCCGGCTTCAAATACCGCCTCCACGAGTTGATGCCATTCTCGAAACCGATGTTGTAGATCGCACCCTCGGACCAGATCACGTCAAGAGACTCTTCGTCGAAGTCGAGCTCGTCCATCGATCTGGCCGAGGTGGTGATGCGGTCGGCCAGGCCACGTTCGTCTGCGGCCTCATCGAGCCGAGCCAGGAACGGTGAGAGGAAATCAAGCGCAACGACGTGCGCTTCGAGATCGTGCGCCAGGACAAGAGCGGAGGCACCCGTCCCGCACCCGATGTCGGCGATCCTCAGATTCGGTGCCCCATCGAGGCCCGCCAGTGCAATGGCTCGCCGAGTGGCCTCGTCACTCCCCGGCCCTTGACGCTCCCCGCCGATGTGAAGATCAACAAGGAGTTCGAATTCGTCAACCATCGAGCCAGTGTACGGCCGCTATTTTCACCAACCGCTCGGCCGATTCTACGGGTTCGAGGACTCGCGAGTTCCTCGATGATAGACCCAGCTCATGCTCGGCTAGCTTGCGCAGGTGAGTTCTGCGGGAGCGCCAGAAAGTTCGTCTTATACATTCGGTGTTGCCGCTGCCGCAGTCGCTGTGAGTTCGTGGGGTCTGGCGACGGTCATCGTCAAGGGCATCGATTTGGGTTCGCTAGTGCTCGGAACGTACCGCTTCGCGATCTACGGCTTCGTCCTCGTCGCGTTCGCTGCTGCGCGGGGCAATCCGGTCAGCGTGCGAGTTATGCGTGAATCGATGTGGGGTGGCATCGCGCTCGGTGCCGACATTGCGTTCTTCTTTTCCGCAGTGAAGCTCACGTCGGTGGCGAACGCAACGGTGATTGGTGCGTTGCAACCAGTGGTGATTGCCGTGGTGTCGATTCCACTGTTCGGTGAACGGATCTCGACCAGGAACATCGCGCTTGGCGGCTTAGCGCTCGCTGGAGCGGTCACCGTCGTGCTATCGGGAGCCGAGGAGTCGACGAGTGCACTCAGCGGTGACCTCCTTGCGGCAGGAGCGCTCCTTTCATGGGCGGCGTATTTCATCTTCTCGCGCCAGGCCAAAGAGAAGATCTCATCGCAGGAGTACACAACCGGCACCTCTATTTGGACAGCAGCGATCAACCTTCCGCTCGCCATCGCGTTCGGTCAGGACCTGTCGTGGCCCGACACCACGAGCTGGATCTGGCTGCTCATCTTGACCTTCGGTTCAGGTCTGCTCGGCCACTCGCTTATGAACTGGTCGATCCAGCAAATTCCGTTGTGGATCTCCTCCACCTTCACGTTGCTCATCCCCGTCGTTGCGACGGTTGCGGCGTGGATCTGGCTCGGAGAGCCGTTGACCGGTGTCCAGGTTCTGGCAATGGGTGTAGTTCTCCTGGCGTTGGCCGGAATCGTCACTGCTCAAGACAGCGACAAGACCCGACCGAGGTTGCGGGTCAAGCGACGCTGAGCGTCCCTGTTGGGCGGACGGAAAACTCTGGGAACGATAGCCAACAGCCCCTGCTTCAACTGTTCTGTGGCTACATTGGGATTGCTCGGGCGTGCCCGATTCCGACCCCTCCAGACCAAGTGAGAACGAGATACATGACCCTTTACGGCGACTACTTGAACGAGATCGAACAGCGCAAGGAGGATGGTCTTCACGCAAAGCCCATCGATAGCGCTGAACTCCTTGCCGAGGTCATTGGCCATATTGAGCACGCAGAAAGCGAAGACCGCGAAGACTGCCTTCGGTTCTTCCGCACCAACGTGTTGCCAGGCACTACCCCTGCGGCGGGCCTCAAGGCGGAGTTCCTCAAGGATCTGATCACCGGATCGAAGAGCGTCGAGGAGATCACGATCGACGAAGCGTTCGAACAGCTGTCGCACATGAAGGGCGGCCCCTCGATCGACGTCCTACTCGACCTCCTGCTTGGTGACGACGAGGTAATCGCCCGTCAGGCCGCCGACGTGTTGAAGACCCAGGTCTTCCTCTACGAGGGCGAAGTAGAGCGCCTCGAAGAGGCGTTCAAGGCCGGTCACACCCTCGCCGAAGAAATCCTCAAGAGCTACGCCCAAGCCGAGTTCTTCACAAATCTCCCCGACCTCGAAGAAGAGGTGCAGGTCGTCACCTACGTCGCAGGCGTCGGCGATATCTCGACCGACCTCCTCTCCCCCGGGAGCGATGCACACTCACGTTCAGACCGTGAACTGCACGGTCAGTCGATGTTCGAACACGACGCCGATAAGCAACAGGCGTTACTCGACCTTCAGGCCATGCACCCCGATAAGCGAGTCATGCTCGTTGCGGAGAAGGGCACGATGGGTGTTGGCTCATCTCGTATGTCCGGCGTAAACAACGTGGCGCTCTGGATCGGCCGCCAAGCAAGCCCATACGTGCCGTTCATCAACATCGCCCCGGTCGTCGCTGGCACAAACGGCGTGTCGCCGATCTTTCTCACCACGGTCGACGTGACCGGCGGTATCGGCCTCGACCTCAAGAACTGGAAGACCACCTTCGACGCCGACGGCGAACTCATCGTCGACGCTGACGGCGAGGCCGTCCTCGAAAACACCTACTCGGTCGATACCGGCACCATCTTCACCATCAACACCAAGACCAAGAAGCTCTACTCAGAGTCTGGTGAAGAGTTGATGGACATCTCCTCGGCGTTCACCCCCCAGAAGATCGAGTTCATGAAAGCCGGCGGTTCATACGCCGTCGTGTTCGGCAAGAAGTTGCAGACCTCCGCTGCCAAGATCCTCGGCATCGACGTTCCAGCCGTCTACGCGCCATCCGCCGAGGTAACGAACGATGGACAAGGCCTCACCGCAGTCGAAAAGATCTTCAACCGCAACGCCGTTGGAACCTCGGGCGCCACTCTGCACGCCGGGTCCTACACCCGGGTCGAGGTCAACATCGTTGGCTCGCAGGACACCACTGGCGGCATGACCTCTCAAGAACTCGAGATGATGGCCGCACGCACGATCTCACCGATCGTCGATGGCGGCTACCAGTCGGGCTGCCACACCGCATCGGTATGGGACGCCAGGTCACAGGTGAACACACCACGGCTCATGAGGTTCATGAACGACTTCGGCCTTATCACCGGTCGTGACCCCGAGAAGAAGTACGCACCGCTGACCGACGTGATCCACAAGGTGCTCAACGACCTCGCGGTCGATGATTGGGCCGTCATCATCGGTGGCGACTCCCACACCCGCATGTCCAAGGGCGTGGCATTCGGCGCCGACTCCGGCACGGTTGCTTTGGCGCTCGCTACCGGCGAGGCATCGATGGCGATTCCCGAGTCGGTCAAGGTCACGTTCAAGGGCAAGATGCAGCCGCACATGGACTTCCGCGATGTCGTGCACGCGACCCAGTCGCAGATGCTGAAAGAGTTCGACGGCGAGAACGTGTTCCAAGGTCGTGTCATCGAGGTGCACATCGGCACCCTCGCCTCCGACCAGGCATTCACCTTCACCGACTGGACCGCCGAGATGAAGGCCAAAGCGTCGGTATGTATCTCCGATAGTGAAACGCTCATCGAATCACTCCTGATCGCCCGAGATCGCATCCAAGTAATGATCGACAAGGGCATGGACAACGAGAAGGCCGTTCTCCAAGGCTTGGTCGATCAGGCCAACAAGCGAATCGGCGAGCTTGAGTCGGGCGATAAACCACCGCTCACTCCCGATGCTGACGCGAAGTACTACGCCGAGTTCACCGTCGACCTCGATCAGATCGACGAGCCAATGATTGCGGACCCCGACGTCCACAACGACGACCCATCGAAGCGGTACACCCACGACACCATTCGTGAACTGTCCTTCTATGGCGGAGAGAAGAAGGTCGACCTCGCCTTCGTTGGTTCGTGCATGGTCCACAAGCAGGACATGCAGATCGTGGCCAAGATGCTCCATAACCTCGAAGAGGCAAATGGCGAGGTCGAGTTCAAGATCCCACTCGTCATCGCGCCACCGACCTACAACATCGTCGACGAACTCCGCGACGAAGGCGACTGGAACATGCTGGCCAAGTACGCCGGCTTCCTCTTTGACGACGCCCACCCAAAGCAAGTGGCTCGCACCAAGTACGAGAACATCCTCTACTTGGAACGTCCGGGCTGCAACCTCTGCATGGGCAACCAAGAGAAGGCCGTACCTGGCGACACGGTGCTCGCAACATCAACCCGTCTTTTCCATGGACGCGTCGTGCGCGACTCTGAAGACAAGATCGGCGAGTCGCTGCTTGCATCTACCCCCGTCGTGGTGCTTTCGGCTGTCCTCGGTCGCACACCGACCATCGAGGAGTACAAGGAAGCCGTGGCTGGTATCGATCTCACTCGCTTCGAGCCACCGACCGAAGAGATGGTCTCGACGCCAGTCTCGATCGGAGGCTAGCGAGCCCTTCAGTAAGGCACGTTCGCGGTTCTAAACCTTCGATCAACATCAGCGAGGTGTGAAATCGCAGGGGCCTGGGCGGTGCTTATACGTTTATGATCACCGAACGACTGTCCCGCCGCAAGGTAGCTCGAGGCCGAAACAGCGATTTCGGGCCAGCCCCTATCGTTCCAGAAGGCCCGCTTAGCCCCGAGGTCGCTGCGGCTGTTGACCTGCTCTACGGCCAGCCCATCCGCTCCGACCTCACCAAAGAACAGATTGCGGCTCTGAAGGTAATCGGCGCGTCCGGAGACCCACGCTTGGCGTGGGTAGTCGCCGACCACATCCGGGTATTCACGAACATCCCGGCGGTCGGCAAGTTAACCCGGGCTCGGCTTACGCGGATCAGCAACTCGCTCGAATCTGCGGCATCGAAACTTACCGGCCTCAAGTTCCCGCCGATTCGCTTGTGGAATCCGCTCACCAACGCGCTCATGGCTTGGGATATCCCAGCGCCGCCAGGGTACTTGTCCATCAAGCGGAACATCTTCCTCCCTTTGGAGCCCGCTTGGGCGCCGCTGATGAGTGACAACTCGGTTCTCGACTGGCGCATCGTCTCCTGGGGTGGAGTGCATATCGATGCACAGCCTTACAACCAGACCGACGGCTTTTGCAACTGCATTCCGGCGGCCGACAACCCAACAACGCAAACCGCTGCGACTGCGACGTGGCTCGACCCCGACGACATCGTCTTTGGTGTCGTGATCAACGGTGAAGCTCGGGCCTATCCCCGCCAGATCATGGAAGTCCGCGAGATGGTCAACGACACGCTCGGCGGGCGCGACTTCGCCATGCCCTATTGCACGCTGTGTGGATCCGCCCAGGTGTGGTTGACCGACGATGTTCCGAACCGCATCGAGCGTCCGGTGCTGCGCACGTCTGGGCTGCTCTCACGATCCAACAAAGTGATGTACGACCTAAGGTCCAAATCCATCTTCGACACGTTCCTCGGTACCGCTGTTAGCGGGCCCCTGCTCGACGAAGGAATCGCGCTCGTTGGGCACTCGGTCGTGACCTCCACGTGGGCGTCATGGGTCGCCGAACACCCGACTACTACCGTGCTCACCGAGGACCTAGCAAGAGGCGCGAACTTCGACTTCCGCAATGGCCGCGACGCCAACGGCCCCATCTTCCCGATCGGCAACGTCGACCCCCGTCTCGGCGTTCAAGAAGAGGTGATTGGTGTGATCCAATCAGATGGCATCCCGCTCGCTATTCATGTGGACTCGGCAACCGCTGCGATCCAACGTGGCGAAACCGTTGTCATCGAGGACATTTCTGTGGTGATGTCGGGCGACGGGCTGCTCGCCTTTGACGCCGACGGCGAACCAATTACTACCCATCAAGCGTTCTGGTTTGCGTGGTCACAATTTCATCCCACCACCGAACTCTGGACAGGCGACTAGCGCCCGCAATGGCGTCCTAGTCGACGAGGCACCCAGGACCCTCCACGTGCGTCGCAGCGCTCAACTCCGGCCCAATGCGGTGCGGTCAGGAGGGACGGAGACCGGCGAAGAACGACTTCAACGCCTCGGCACATGCGTCGCCAAGCACATTGTGCTGCACCTCGAAGGTGTGCATGAGGCGCGGGTCAGAACCGACGTGATACACCGAGCCGAGCGCTCCTGCCTTGAGGTCGGGCGCACCGAATACGACTTTGCCGATTCGGGAGTTCACCAGAGCCCCGGCACACATCGTGCACGGTTCGAGTGTGGTGATGAGCGTGGCGTTATCGAGCCGCCACGTACCGAGCTTCTTGCACGCATCTCGCATGGCGAGCACCTCGGCGTGGGCGGTTGGATCGGTGGTCAGCTCACGTTCGTTATGGCGCGATGCAATAACTTCTCCGTCGACAACGACGAGTGCACCCACCGGCACATCTCCGTGAGGAACGGCAAGTTCCGCTTCGGCGAGCGCAAGACGCATGAGATCGTCGTAATCCATAGACAAAATCTAGCCCAGAGTCAGCTGAGCGGCCGGGCCTCTCGACCCGACCGCCACGTTGCTGACAACGAAACTAGTTCCGTGGGCCGTATTGCGGTCGTGCGGCACCACGTTCAAACGCCCCGAGATCGGGAGCACCGATCGCCGATCCGTTGATCGTCGGTAGCGACTCACCAGCATCGACCGCCGGCGACGACGGAGCTAGGCGTAGATCCTTGGTTCCAAACTGGTTTGCTGCGTTGGTAGGAAAGCTCACCGTTGTCGCAAAGGAACTCAAGTCGACCGACACTGCATTCCGTTCCGTCGTGCGAGAACGCATCTCCGCGAGGTTGTTGAAGTTCGTGTTACCGAACCGGCCGGTGAATGACCCGGTCAGGGAGCCGTAGCCGTTGTAGTTCATGTCGGCCGACCCGACGTCAAGGGTCTCGATACGCATGACCCGACCCGTACCGCTGGAGAACCCGTTGAAGGTATCGCCCGGTCCACCGATAAAGAGGTTGTTTCGCATGTACAAGTCGCTGACCGCTGTGCTGGTGGCGAGGCCAAATGCATCGCCGCTCTTCACCACGGTGTTGTGGAGGAGTACGTCGCCATGGCTCTCGCGATAAAGCTTGAAGGCAACGTGGCTCACGTTGTACGCGGTGTTGCGAACAAAGTACGTCGGTCCGCCCAGACTTGGCTGCGAGGAGAAGGACACGAAGGCATTGGTCACCTGATTCTCGATCATTCGACAGTTGTACATGCAGAAGTCAGCCTCGATTCCATCGTCGCCCGATTGGCGAATGTCGTTGCGAATGACGTCGATGCTGAACTGGTTCACGGCGCCACTGTCTTCTGCAAACGAAATTCCATCGCGCATACCGGTAACGCGGTTGTGCTCGATGACGTGACCTGGCCCGGTCACGAGGATGCCTTCACCGATGTTGTCACCATCTGCGCCGAGAGAAGACTCTCGCCACACGGTGAGTCCGTTGATCGTGTTGTCGGCAATGTAGCTATCTTCAGCCTGAGTAAACGTGACGATGCCGTGACCATCCAGACCGGCCGTCGCGTTAACGGTATTTCCAGTGATCGCGACGCGATTGGACCCGTTAAAGCGGATTCGGCCGTTGACCGTGAGGTTCTCGACATGAATGTCAGAACGCTCGAAGATGCCAATTTCACCGTTGACGACAGCGCCGAATTCACCGCGGACGACGATTGGTCGCCCTGGGGTACCACTTCGGTTGATGTCGAACCCGCTGTACGATCCGGGGCTGAGCAGAACAATGTCGCCGGCTTGGGCGTTACTCAGAACAGTGTTGATCGTGGACGGGTTCGCCGGTCTAACCTGAGCGCCCGACGCTGCAGTGGGCACGCTGCGCGTCCGCACGGAGATGAAGCGTTGGTCGTTCGGACCGTCGGGGTCGGTGAAGGTGGCCCGAACCTCATACTCGGTTCCCGGGTTCAGTCCAAAGATGCTCCCTGCGTGACGAGCGCTCCAGCTGAAGCCCTCAGCAGTACGATCTGCGGACACGTTTCGCAGTGGGAGTGCCTCCAACCAATTGGAGGTTCCGCTCCGCCGATAGCTGATCGTGACCGTTGCGTTTCCGTTGGCATCGGTCCCGTTCCACAGAAGGCCGATGTTCTCGATGGTTGGGTGCGGAGCGCTCAATGGGCCATCGGTGGCTGGAAAGTCACCGGTTGGATCTGGATCTGGCTCGGGATCAGGGGTTGGCGCAGGAGCGGGCTGGCCCCCACCTGACGCCACCACACACCCAAAGTTGTCGCCAC
>CAZBTI010000115.1:0-10964 GCA_964494395.1 uncultured Acidimicrobiales bacterium
CCAAACCAAGCACTGCTCGGAACGCTCTTCGCCGTCCTCGTGGTGATCACCGGTTGGGCGTTCTTCACCGGTGGCATCTCTGAGAATGCTGCTCCCGCAGGCGTACGGGCCAACCCCGGCGAGGTCTATGACCCGGTCGCTGCGGGCGAACCACTTCCCGAAGGTTTCCGTCAGTTGCTCCCTCGCGACGGCATCCCACCGATCTACGACCCGACCTTCGTTCAGAGCTTTGAAAGTCCGTGGGCGGCTGGCACCGAAGTCATCGGTGTCACGATCAACGGTGAATCAAAGGCCTACCCGGTCAGCTTCCTGAACGGGAGGGAACTCGTCGTCGACGAACTCGGCGGCGAACCCATACTCGTCAGTTGGTGACCGCTATGCGGAACGGCGATGGTCCATCGCCGCCAGTTGGGAGACGAAACGCTGGTCTTTGGCGTCCACGGTGCCCTTTGGGGTAACGCCATGACGTGGTGGGATCACGACACCGGCAGCATCTGGAGCCAACCCACCGGCGAAGCCATCGCCGGACCTCGAAAGGGAGAGCGGGTCGAACTGCTCACATCGGAATTCTCCACGTGGTCTGCCTGGGTGTCGGAAAATCCCGACACGCTCGCCCTCGATGCCCCCGGCGGACCGTCGGGCTTCGACCTTGGCGAGTTCCACCTCGTCGTCGACTTCACGAGCGAGGCTCGGTCGTATCCAGTCAATGACCTCCGTCGAGTGGGCGTCGTCAACGATGTGCTCGCCGGCGTACCAATCGCTGTGGTGAGCAATCCGAACAACCCGCAGAGCTGGGCGATCTTCTCCCGACAGGTCGGTAACGACCTCGTCGAGCTCGAGGTCGACGGCAACGTGTTGCGAGACACCGTCACCGGCACCACCTTCGATCCAGCCCGAGGTCTGCCCATCGATGGCCCGATCACCGAGATCCTGGACATCCTTCCCGGGTTTACCTCGTTCCCCGGTGACGTCGAAACGTTCTGGCCCGACGCAGAAACCTGGCAGCCGTGATCTTTCTCAAAACCTTCTTCGCTCTGCACCCACAGCGTTGGCGCTCCATCACGCCCGGCATGTTCTTCGTCGGCGGCTTCACGGCCTTCGGCGCATCACTCGTGCTCGCCTTCAACCGCTTCGGCGGACTTCTCATCGACTTCCCCCAACGATTCGCCCAGATGCTGCTCTTCGGAGTTTGGGGATGGCTCTTCCTCGGCACTGGAATTTGGTTCGCCGGCCGGCTCGTGGTCGACCGTGTGGGGTCGAACGCCGATCAACCAACGCTTGTAAAAACGTTGACCTCAGTGGGCTTTGCCCACCGTCCCATACTGATCTTGGGAGCTGTGCTCTTCGTTAGCACGGGCCTTTTGCAGTTCACCGGACCAGGCCTTGTGGTCGCTGTCTTTGTCTTCGGTGTGTGGTTCCCGGCGCTGCTCACGCTGTCGGTCGAGTACAGCCGATACATCGAACGTCGAGACGCATTGATGGTCGTGGCTGTGCCCTATGGGCTCTGGCTGCTGATCGTGGGTCGACACCTCATAAACCAAATTGCACACCTCTTGTAGCGAAAAGACCAGAAATCTGGCCCCTCGGGCTCTAGGATTTAAGAATGTTCTCAGTGCCGGTTGGCGGAAGTTCGTTGGCCTTTGTTGAGGCCTCTGGGGAGGTGACGGTCAGCACCCTGCCGTTCACGATCATCATCATCGTGTTCATGCTCATTTTGAACGCGCTGTATGTGGCTGCAGAGTTCGCAACGGTCGGCGCCCGCAAGTCTCGAATCCAAACCGAAGCCGAGGGCGGAAGCAAGAAAGCAAAGAAGCTCTTCGCCATCGTCGACGATCACGTCGCGCTCGACAACTATGTCGCCACCTGCCAGGTGGGCATCACGTTGAGCAGCCTCGTTGCAGGCATCGTCGGTCAGCGCAGGCTGACCCCATTGTTCGAACCGCTCTTCGGTTCGGCCGGCCAAATTGTCTCGATCCTCGTCGTGCTCCTCATCGTCACGGCGCTTCAGGTGATCTTCGGCGAGCTGTTGCCAAAGACCGGAGCGCTGCGCTACGCCGAGCGCATCGCCATAGCTACGTACACGCCAATGGCGATCAGCCAGAAGCTGCTGCGTCCGCTCGTCGTCATCTTCAACGGCTCTGCGTTTGCGATCATGCGAGCGTTGCGCCTGAGCGCCGACGTCAGCCACAGTCACGTGCACTCACCTGAAGAGCTCCGCACGCTCTTTAACGAGAGCGCCGCAGGCGGCCTGATCGATACGACCGAGCGCGACATGGTTGAGGGCGTACTCAACGTCGAACAGCGTCTCGTGCGCGAGATCATGACGCCTCGCCGCCGCCTCGACGGAATCACCGGAAGCGAAACCCTGTCTGCAGCTTTGGCTCGGGTTGTTGAAACACCCCACAGTCGCTTTCCGGTCTGGGCCGATGACTCCGACGACGTTCTGGGCATCGTGCACCTGCGAGCGCTCTACCTCGGCGCCCAAAGCCAACCGAACCAAAGTGTCTCGGCCATTACTCGCAAAGTTCTCGAGGTCACCGAGACACTCACCGTCCCCTCACTCTGGGAACGCCTCGATGAGACCGATCAACACTGTGCATTCGTCGTCAACGAGTACGGCGACATCGCAGGAATGGTGACGATCGAGGATGCTGTCGAAGAAGTCTTCGGCGAGGTGCGAGACGAGTTCGACGTGGCCCCCGATCCAATCGTTGTTGAGAACGGCCGAGTCTCGGTGTCGGGCGAAGTGCTGATCGAAGATGTAAACCGCAGATTCGACATGGACCTCTCCACGGTCGATGTGGACACGGTTGGTGGCTTGATCTGGCACGAGCTTTCGCGCCTTCCCAACGTTGGTGAAGAGATCCAGCTCAGTGGAGGGCAGGGAGCGTTTCGGGTCGATGCCACCGATGGAAACGCAATCGACCGGGTGAGCTTCACCGAGCCGCCCAACGCAAAGGCGAAAGGTAAGGCAAAGTCATGATGAGTCTTCCCGTGTTTGCCGTCGAAGCTCCGACAGAGATCACCGTGGTTGGCAACATTGTCTTGCCGGTCATCGCGATCGTCGTGCTCGTGGTCCTCAACGGCTTGTTCGTCGCCGCAGAATTCGCGCTCGTCGGTGCTCGTGTCGGACGCCTCGACGCCCTGGCCGAGCGGGGGAGCGGTGCTGCCCAGTGGCTGGCTGACCTCATGAGGCGCCATGCTGGCAAGGACAGCTACATTGCGGTGGCACAGCTCGGGATCACACTCGCATCGATCGGCCTTGGCATGTACGGCGAGCCAGCGGTTGCCACGCTGCTGTTCGGTCCGCTGGAATCGATTGGTGTTTCTGGAGCGATCGTATCGACGCTCAGCTTCGTGATCGCCCTGAGCGTCATCACCTACCTCCACGTTGTGCTTGGTGAGATGATCCCCAAAGCGCTGGCGCTTCAAGCACCAGAGTCGGTCAGTGTGAGGCTCAACCCGCTGATGCGTTTTTTCAGCACATTGTTCAAGCCAATGGTCGCCGTCCTCAACGCCATCGCCTTTGCGCTCTTGCGACTGCTGCGGATCCCCGAGCCCGATAAGTCAGCGTCGCTGTTCACCAGTGACGAACTTGCGATCGTGACCGAAGAGTCCGCCGAGAGCGGACACCTCGGGCAGTTGCAGCGAGACATGATCCGCAACATTTTCGAACTCGACGAGCGTCCAGCCGAGGAGATTATGATCTCCCGTGCCAACATCGTCGCTGTCGACAAGGGAGCCTCGTCAGCAGAAATCGCGAAGGTGATCTCGTCGTCGACTCGAAGCCGCTATCCCGTCATCGATGGCGACCTCGACCATGTCGTTGGCATGTTGCACATCAAGGACTTCATCCGGTCCAGCCAACTCGGAACCTTTACCTCCCTCGACGAAATCCTCCGACCGCTATCGGTCGTCGCCGCACGAACAACCGCTGAAGATTTGCTCGAAGACTTCAAGCGAGGCCTCGGTCACGCAGCCCTCGTCGTCGACGAACACGGATCGACCGTCGGCTTCATTTCACTCGATGACGTGATCAACGAGATCATGGAAGACGACGTTCCCGACTGGTTGATCGAAGAAGAGAACGGCGAGTTCCTCATCAACGGTGAGGCGCCACTTTTTGAGATGCGAGAGCAGTTCGGAGACGCCTTCGCAGTCGAAGACGATGTGGTGACCGTGGCTGGATTGATCCTCAACCACACGGGCGAAGTTCCCGAGGTCGGCACCGAAGTCATCCAAGGAGATCACACGCTCACCGTGGCCGCAGTCGAGGGACGGCGCATCACCCGTGTTCGCGTCGTGACTACAGGCGGAGAATAATCACTACGTGGCCCAAGAAACGACCGTAGCCGAGGTACCAGAGGGCGGATCGCTCGGCACGTTTGGCGGCGTATTCACACCGAGCATCTTGACGATCCTCGGTTTAGTCCTTTTCCTGCTCGTACCTTCGGTGGTCGGTTCGGTCGGCCTCGTCCAGGCCCTCCTCATCTTGGGCATCTCTACGTCGGTATCGGTGCTTACCAGCATCTCGCTCGCGGTCGTGGCCACGAACATGAAGGTTCGCGGTGGCGGCGAGTACTTCTTGATCTCACGAACGCTCGGCATCGAATTCGGCGGCGCAGTTGGGGTCGTGTTGTACCTGGCGATCTCGGTATCTATTGCGTTCTATGCGATCGGCTTTGCCGAAGGCTTAGCCGCTGCGGTCGGGTGGGACTCTGCCCTCGCTGTCAGGGGCATCGCTGCGCTCTTGGTCCTGCTACTCGTCACTGTTGCGGCAATTGGGGCAGACCTTGCCACTCGCCTCCAATACGTGGTGATGGTCTTGCTCGTCATTGCGCTGCTTTCGTTCTTCGCTGGAGGCATCCTCGAATTCGATGCCGAGCTCTTTGCCGAAAACGCCGCTGGCGGCACTGGTGAGATCGGGTTTTGGCAGGCCTTTGCGCTGTTTTTCCCGGCGGTGACCGGGTTCAGCCAGGGTGTTGCGATGTCGGGCGAATTGAAAGAGCCCAGTCGGTCGATCACGAGTGGAACGTTCCTCGCGGTCGGCGTGTCGACGGTCATCTACATCGGCGTCATCATCCTGCTCGCAGGCGTCGCGTCAGCAGAGACTCTCGTAGCGGAATCGACGACGATCATGGGCGACGTCTCGCTCATCGCCGGCACCTTGCTCATCGGCGTTCTCGCCGCCACGCTCTCCTCCACGCTGGCATCAGCGCTTGGCGGCCCGCGGGTGCTGCAACGCCTCGGCGAAGACCGTGTGCTTCCAAAGCTTGAGTTCTTCGAAGTAGGCGCAGGACCCCTCAATAATCCTCGTCGAGCACTGGCGCTGTCGACAGTCATTGCGTTCTTGACGATCGCCGCAGGCGACCTCAATGCGATCGCGCCGATCATCTCGATGTTCTTCTTGGCCAGCTACGGGCTGATCAACTACGCCACGTTCTTCGAAATTCAAGCCGGTGGCACGTCTTTCCGCCCGAGCTTCAAGTGGTTCGACAAGCGGTTGAGTTTGGCGGGCTTGCTCATGTGCGTGGTCGCGATCCTCGCGATCAACCCTGTCACCGGTCTTCTCGCCGGTCTGGTGCTCGTTGGCCTGTACAACTACCTGCGCAACCGTGACACTCCGGATCGCTGGGTCGACAGCTCTGGCTCGCATCACTTCACTCAAGCGCGCAAGCACATTCAAGCAATCGGTGATGAGCCTGCGAGCAACCGGGATTGGCGACCGAGCATTCTTGCCTTTGTGCCTCGCGACCCTCAACGGCGCGCTCGGATGATCGAGATGGCACGCTGGCTCGAGGGCGACTCCGGGTTCTTGACCGCAGTGCGAATGATCGAAGGCAGCGGACCCCGTCTGCGTAAACGCGTCGACGAGATCGAGGACGACCTTTCAAGCGAGGTACATCGCCTTGCGCCGGGCGCGTTCGCTCGGGCAATCCTGGTCGAGAATGCCGAAGTTGGAGTACAGACGTTGGTGCAAGCGCACGGTCTCGGCACCGTCCAACCAAACACGGCGCTCTTTGGCGTGCGCGACCTCCGAGGGAGCGACGAAGAGCAAGAGGCCTATGGCCGCATGCTTCAGGGATCTGTCCGCTTCGGCACCAACGTGGCTGTTCTTTCGTCGACCCCAGAGTCGTGGCATCGCTACCAGCACACCCCACGCAAAGACCGCACGATTGCGCTCTGGTGGTCCGATGATCAGGTCGGACAGTTCATCACGTTGCTCGGGTGGCTGTGTCAGCGAGACAAGGAATGGAAGGACGCCCAGATCATCGTTTACGTGCCTCCGGTCGACAATCTCGACGAGGTCGAACACGTGAAGAGCCTCCTCCAGGCCGGCCGAATCGATGCTGAGGTCCGCCAAGTCGACGGCACCGTCGCGTCGTTCACCGAGGCGATGGCGTCGGCAACGATGGCAATGGCGCCACTCCGCGTCCATCGTGGCAAGGCCATCGGCCCGTTCGAGACGCCGCTTGGAACGATGTTGGAGAGCATGCCGCTCGCAGTTATGGCCTTGGCGACTGAATCGGTCGAGATCAGCGCAGAGGCCGATGACGGCGGCTACGCCGAGTACGCAAAGGCCGTCGAACAGGTCGAGTCAGCAAAGAAGTGGGCGCAGGATCTCGACAATGAGGCAGCGGTGTTGATGGTGAAGGCCGAGAGCACCCGCCAAGAACTTGTTGATCTCCGAGCGTCTGATCCTGAGGCAGAAACGGGCAGTCTCGAAGCCTTTTTGAACGATACCGAGGCCGAATCTCAGGCTGCGTACCGCAAGTACGTCGATGCGAGATCTCGTTGTCGAGTTCTCGAACAGCGCGCCGAGGAACTTAATCCTGCCCGCTTAGCGCCAAGCGCCGACCCTTCCATTTGGCAGAGTTCCTCGACCCGACCGACTTAGCCAAACTCGGTTCGCTAACCACCGAACCTCTAGAGCCGATTAGATTGGGTCTAGTAACGGCAACGTTTGTAAGGGGTGCACATGGCTGGTGGCCTAGTTGGATTGCTCGATGATGTAGCGGCGCTCGCGAAGCTTGCTGCCGCTTCCATCGACGATGTCGGTGTCGCTGCTGGCAAGGCGAGCGCAAAGGCTGCCGGTGTCGTAGTCGACGACGCTGCGGTTACTCCCGCTTATGTGCAAGGTCTCGCCGCCGATCGAGAACTCCCCATCATCAAGAAGATCGCCACTGGTTCGCTCCGTAACAAGCTTCTGTTCATCACGCCGATCGCCTTGGTCCTGAGTTCGGTTGCTCCGACCCTCATCGAGATCATCCTCATCTTCGGCGGTCTGTTCCTTTGCTACGAAGGCGCTCACAAGCTGCATCACAAACTGACCCACGGAGACCACGAGCACGTCGAGGAAGCACCATCGGTCACCCGGGGCCCAGAAGCCGAAAAGAAGACGATCGCTGGCGCAGTGCGCACCGATTTCATCTTGTCGGCCGAGATCATGGTGATCGCCCTCAAAGAGGTAATCGACGAACCAATCGTCCAGCGAGCGATCATCATGGTGGTCGTCGCGATCTTCATCACCATCGTCGTATATGGTGCCGTGGCGCTCATTGTAAAAATGGACGACATTGGCCTGGCCATGATGCAGCGAGACGATGCTGCATCACAGAACACCGGCCGCATGCTGGTCGAGGGCATGCCCAAGCTGTTGAAAGCTCTCACCGTGATCGGTACCGCCGCAATGTTGTGGGTCGGCGGCCACATCCTGATCATCGGCGCTCACGAGTTGGGATGGGATCCACCCTACGATCTCGTCCTCGCTGCCGAAGATGCTGTGCATGGCGTGGCTGGAGTTGGCGGCCTACTCGCCTGGCTGGTCAACACCGGCATCTCGGCAATCGTTGGACTCATTGCCGGGTTCATCGTCGTCATGGCCGTGACGCCATTCCTCAAGAACAAAGAGGGCGCTGGCGCCCACTAGGTCGCAGATGGTGGACGTACACTCGCCATATGCCGTTGGTTCGCTCATTGAAGCTTGCGTGCTTCTTGTGCACCGCGCTGCTCGCTGCAGCGTGTTCAGGCTCGACGAATGGGGATGTCGTGAGGGTGTTCGCCGCGGCGTCACTCACCGACGCGTTCACCCAGATCGCCAACGAATTTGAGGCAGCCAACCCCGGTATTGAGGTGGAACTCAACCTCGCTGGAAGCTCGGCATTGCGCGAGCAGATCAGGTCAGGGGCACCAGCCGATGTACTCGCCGTGGCGAGCGAGGAGATCGTTGCCGACTTGGTCGAGGAGGGATTTATTCAAGACCTACCCATCACCTTCGCGTCGAACTCTCTGCTGGTCGCCGTTCCGTTGGAGAACCCGGGAGCTGTTTCGGGTGTAAGTGACCTCGCGAACAGTGATCTTCTCGTCGGTCTGTGTGCTGAAGCCGTGCCGTGTGGCGCGCTGGCAGTAGAAACCCTCGACGCCGCAGGTATTTCGGCGAGTGTCGATACGAACGAGCCCGATGTGCGTGCATTGCTCACCAAGATCGAACTTGGCGAACTCGATGCCGGTTTGGTGTACGAAACCGACGTACGGGCCGCTGGTGCACGCGTTACGTCGTTTCCAATCGACGTGCCCGACCTTCCGGCGACGAACTATCCCCTCGCCGCTCTCGCCGACAGCGGAAACCCCGACGGCGCTCGTGCGTTCGTCGAGTTCGCTCTTTCCACCCAATCAGCCGAGGTGCTCTCCACATTCGGCTTCGGAGCCGCTGCATGAGCCGTCGGGTCACAGAACGGTCGCCTCGCATTCTCGTCGTGCTCGGAGCGCTCGGAGCACTCGTCTTTGTGCTGCCCCTCATCGGCCTCCTGTTCGAAACGCCGTGGTCGAACCTCGGCGAGTTGATCACCGACGAAACAGTTCTGGACGCGATTCGGATCTCGCTCATCACGTCGGCAATTGCCGCTGCGATCTCGGTCGTCCTTGGCGTTCCACTCGCATGGCTGCTCGCCCGGGTCGATCGACCGGGCATGGGAGTCCTGCGTTCGATCGTGACCCTGCCGATGGTGCTGCCTCCAGTGGTTGGCGGCGCGGCACTGTTGTTCGCATTGGGCCGTCGTGGTTTGGTCGGCGAACCGCTGAACGACGCAACCGGTTTGCTCTTGCCGTTCTCGATCTGGGGTGTGGTGCTCGCCAACGTTTTTGTGGCCATGCCGTTCCTCGTCGTCACGGTCGAAGGGGCATTGCGCAGCGTCGACACCGACTTCGAGAGCGCAGCTTCGTCTCTTGGCGCTTCTCCCTTGCAGGTATTTCGGCGGGTCACGCTGCCGTCGATCGCGCCATCGCTGCGTGCTGGCGTCGTGCTCGCGTGGGCTCGTGCTTTGGGTGAGTTCGGGGCGACCGTCACCTTCGCTGGAAACTTGCAGGGCCGCACCCAGACACTGCCGCTCGCCGTATTCGTGGCACTCGAATCGGATCGAGACGCTGCGGTTGCTATCAGCTTGGTACTGGTCGTGATCTCGCTCGTATTGCTGCTCAGCATGCGAAACCGTTGGTGGGGTCGAACATGAGCGATACCCCACAAGACCTTCACGCGAAGATCACTGTGACGCGCGATGACTTCGACCTCACCGTCGAACTCGATTTCCGCTCTGGCGTCACCACTGCATTGCTCGGCCCCAACGGTTCGGGCAAGTCGACGCTGGTCGAAGCGCTCGCCGGCATCATCAGCGCCGACTCGGGCCGTATCTCTCTCGGCGATCGAGTGCTCGACGAGCCTGGAGCGAACACATTCGTTCCGGCCGAGAAGCGCCGCGCCGGGGTGGTGTTCCAGCGCTACCTGCTCTTCGAGCACCTCGATGTCCTCGACAACATCAGCTTCGCGAAGGCGGTCGCCGGGACATCGAAAGCCGACGCCCGCCGCTCGGCCGAGCAGTGGGTAGAGCGATTCGACCTGGTCGGCCTCGAGTCACGCAAGCCATCGCAGCTTTCCGGTGGCCAGGCGCAGCGTGTAGCTGTGGCCCGTGCGCTCGCTGCTGAACCCGACTTTCTGCTGCTCGACGAACCGTTAGCAGCTCTCGATATCGAGACGAAAGGTGAGGTGCGGCGGCTGTTGCGCGATCGCTTGGCCGACTACCCCGGACCGCGCCTGCTCATTACCCACGATCCGATCGACGCCTTCTTAATGGCCGACCGGGTGATCATCCTTGAGAACGGTCGAATCACCCAGCAGGGAACACCGGCCGAGATCGCCCAGAAGCCAGCGACCCCCTACGCGGCAGCACTCGTTGGATTGAACCTTCTCTCTGGCACCAACACAGGTGGCGTGCTGGCCCTCGACGATTCCGACCAGTCACTCGCCACATCGGACATGCAAACCGAGGGAGCAGTCCTCGTGACTATCAGCCCGAACGCGATCGCGCTCCACGATGGTCAACCCGGCGGTAGCCCACGAAACAGTTGGCAGACGACGATCGCCACGATCGAGGGGTCGGGCGACATCACGCGAGTCACCCTCGACCTTCCGTTGCCGTTGAATGTCGACATCACCCCCGGTGCTGCAGTCTCGATGGGCCTGCACCCCGGACGAGAGGTCTGGGCGTCGGTAAAGGCCACCGAGGTCTTCGTCAACCAGGCGTAAGTTACGAAAATTTGAAGGCTCACCCACACTCAATGTGGGTGAGCCTTCAAATTTTGCGTGTTCGGCGGCGCTGTGGCGGTGAGTAGGGTGGGCGTATGGAGGTCACCTTCGACGCAGAGTTGTACCCGTGGGAAGCCGGAGCGGGTTGGGTGTTCATCACCGTGCCCGCCGACATCTCCGATGCCATCGACGATGCAGTAGCGATGACCGGTGGCTTCGGAAGCGTGAAAGTCAACGTGCAGATCGGCGACACCCGGTGGAGCACCTCGCTGTTTCCCAGCAAGCAAGAACAGGCCTACGTGCTACCGATCAAAAAGGCTGTGCGAAAGGCCGAAGAAGTCGACATCGGCGACACTGCAACGCTGACGATAGAGGTCGTCCACAC
>CAZBTI010000116.1:0-9077 GCA_964494395.1 uncultured Acidimicrobiales bacterium
GCGACCAAGAAGCGCAAGACCACAGCCGCGCAGAACACGTGGTCGCCGGCCCGGGGCTCGCGCACCCGCCAGCCGCGCGCTCGCTCGACGAAGCGGTCCGGTGCGAGTTCGACACAATTTGTGATCTTGTTGTCGACCGTTGTTTGCCTGTCGCTGCTCGGCCTCACGATGGTGTTGTCTGCATCGTCGGTAACGACGCTCACATCGACCGGCTCACCGTGGGGTGAGTTCATCTCTCAAGCAATGTGGCTTGGGCTTGGAACGGTCGTGCTCACCGCCGCAGCGCTGATCGACTATCGGCTTCTCCGGCGTCTCACAATCCCGGCTCTTGTGGTGTCGTTCGTCCTGCTGGTTCTCGTCCTCATCCCGGCATTCGGCGTGTCGGTCAACGGCGCCCAACGATGGCTGCGCTTTGGGCCGGTGCAGTTTCAACCGTCCGAAGTCGCGAAGCTCGCGCTCGTGCTCTTCACCGCCGACAACCTTGCACGCTCCAAGAAGGTCGACCTCCATCGCTCCCTCAAACCAATCCTTGCGGTGTTGATGGTGTTCGGGGCCCTGATCCTGCTCCAACCAAACCTCGGCACGACGATCATCTTCTTCGTGATCGGAATCGCTGCGCTCTTCACGAGCGGTGTTCGTCTTAGCGCAATCGGCGCAATCGGCGGGCTGAGCGCAGTCGGTGCCAGCTTGTTGGCGTACCTTGCGCCCTACCGACGCGACAGATTGCTGGCGTTCATCGACCCTTGGAACGACCCGCTCGATGAAGGATGGCAGACGATCCAGTCGCTCGTGTCTGTGGCCAACGGTGGAGTCACCGGTGTCGGAATTGGGGAGAGCCGCGGAAAGTTTGGTTTCCTCCCCGAAGCCCACAACGACTTCGTCTTCGCTGTCACCGCCGAGGAGTTCGGTCTTGTCGGTGCAACGACGGTCGTGCTCGGGTACGTGGTCTTTGGTATCACCGCGCTGATGGTGGCTCGCAAAGCCGACCGCTTTGGAGCGCTTCTCGTCATTGGGGTGACCTCGTGGATCCTCGTCCAGGCGTTCATCAACATCGGCGCAGTTCTCGGTGTGCTTCCAATCACCGGCGTCCCGCTGCCGTTCATGTCCGCTGGTGGCACCTCGCTCATCACGACGATGGCTGGCGTGGGTCTTGTACTCAACGTCGCTCGGAAAAACCGATAGGTCGATCGTCGTGACAACGGATGGTGAGAGTGCAGTTTTGATCGTAGGCGGTGGCACCGCTGGCCACGTTTTGCCCGGGGTTGCCATTGGCCAAGAGCTCGTACGACGAGGTGCCGACGCAGATGCGATCCACTTCGTTGGCTCCGAGCGTGGGGTTGAGCAGACGCTCGTTCCAGCGGCGGGCTTTCCACTGACCCTGCTTCCTGGCCGTGGCATCCAACGCAAGCTCACGGCCGACAACATCGGCGCGACCGCTGGGCTGATCAAAGCATTCGTCACCTCGTTCTCTCTTCTTCGCCAGCACAAGCCCGAGGTCGTCGTTGCCCTCGGCGGCTATGCGAGCGTTCCCGCTGGGCTTTGGGCGGTCCTGTTGCGGGTCCCGGTCGTGGTCGCTGAACAGAATGCCGTGCCCGGGTTAGCGAACACGATCATTGGCAAATTCGCGAAGGCCTGCGCGGTTTCCTACGAAGGAACCGAACTTCCGCGTCCGGTGTGGACGGGCAATCCAGTTCGGCCCGAAATCCTTGCGGTCGCCGACGGTACGACGAGCCGCGAGGCGGCCCGTGAAGCGCTGGGTGTGAGCGAGGGCCAAACGCTCGTCGTCGTTTTCGGAGGCTCGTTGGGCGCTCGCACGATCAACAATGCTGTGGTCGGGGCACTCCCTGAGTTAGCCGATCGAGGCGATATCGAAATCCGCCACATCATTGGAAAGCGCGACTTCGCCGACGTGACTGCGCGAGCCCGTGAGGCGGCTGAGGGAACCAATGCTGCAGTCGGGCTTACCTACACCCCAATCGAGTACGAGAACGATATGGCCAGCGTCTATGCCGCCTGCGATCTGGTGGTGTGTCGAGCCGGCGCGACGAGTTGTGCCGAACTGGCGGTTACCGGCACACCAGCTGTGCTCATTCCTCTGCCCGGCGCCCCGGGAGATCACCAGACCGCCAACGCTCGAGCGCTCGAGAAGCCGGGCGGTGCCGAGGTCATTGCCGATGGCGACTTCGATGCTCGTCGCTTTGTCGAGACGGTCACCCGTTTGCTCGATCAGCCCGAGACCTTGCAGTCGATGGCTACCGCTGCACGGTCGGTGGGACGCCCCGATGCTGCGTCAGCTGTCGTCGACGTCGTGGAGCAACACCGATCATGAGCACGCAACCTCGACTCGACCTCTCTCAGCCGGCCGACATTCACCTGATTGCCATCGGTGGGGCCGGAATGGCGGCGATTGGCGAACTCCTCTCGGGAATGGGACATCGTGTTCGTGGTAGCGACATGGCTGAATCGGCGTCGATGGAACACCTCCGCTCGCTCGGAATCGAGGCCATCGTGGGCCACGACCTCGCGAACATCACGACCGCTGACGGCACCGTTGCGACGATCGCCGCGAAATCTACTGCCGTGCCCGACAGCAACGTCGAAGTACAGGAACTCGAAAAACTCGGCGTCTCGGTCCTTCACCGAGGCCCGGTACTTGCTGCTATCGCCGCGCTAAAGAAGACCGCAGCGGTCGCTGGGACCCACGGCAAGACGACGACCACATCCATGCTCGCGGTGATCTGTGATCAAGCTGGGACCGACCCAAGTTTCATCATTGGTGGGAACGTCCCCGACCTGGGTAGCGGCGCACGGTGGGGCGAAGGGGACTGGTTTGTCCTCGAAGCTGACGAGAGCGACGGCTCGGGCTTTGGCCTTGGCCATCAGGTCGGCATCGTCACCAACGTCGAGCGCGACCACCTCGAGTTCTACGGCGACGAAGCCAACATGATCGACGCCTTCCGCGGATTCATTACATCGTCGCCGACCGCTGTTGTCTGTGCTGACGATCCGGGCGCTGCAAGCCTTGTCGATTCGCTGCCTGACGAAGCAACGAACGTCATCACCTACGGAACTGCCGACTCGGCGACCTACCGAATGGTCAATGTCGAACGAGGCCCGGCATCGATCAGCTTCGAACTCGTCAAAGACGCGAACTCACTCGGCACTATCCGAGTGCCCATGCCAGGTATGCACAACGCACTCAATGCCGCTGGGGCAACAGCTGCGGCGATGGAGATGGGCGTTGACTTCTCGTCATGTCAGGACGGACTGGCTCGCTTCGGTGGCGTCGGACGCCGATTCGACGCACGTGGGGAAGCCGGTGGTGTCACCTTCGTCGACGATTACGCCCACCTGCCGACCGAGGTTCGGGCTGCGCTCGCCGCGGGTGTCGACGCCAAGCGAGATCGTCTCGTCGCGGTCTTTCAGCCGCACCGGTACAGCCGCACTGAGACGGTGTGGGAAGAGTTTGAGGGGGCGTTCGATGACGCCGACCTCCTCGTCCTCACCGATATCTATTCCTCTGGCGAAGCGCCGCGACCGGGCATTACCGGCGAGTTGATCGTCGAGGCGGTACAGCGACGATCCGGTCATCCAGAGATCGTCTACCACGCCGACCGTGAGACGCTCCCCGAAGCGCTCGTGGAAATATTGCGATCTGGCGATCTCTGCCTGACGCTCGGTGCTGGTGATCTCGTTCGAATCCCAGACGAAGTGCAACCGCTGTTGGGGGAGTCGTGATGGACCTTCGCGCAATCGCTGCAGGTCTCGCACAACTCGATGGGGTCGAGGTGGAGGAGAACGCTCCGGCCGGTCCGTTGTGCACGTACCGTGTGGGCGGCCAGATCGGCGTTTTGGCAAGGGTTTCAAGCCCTGAAGCGTTGGCTGAAATGGCCAAAAAACTGGCCGATTTGGCTGATGACCGACCTCCCATTTTGCCGGTCGGTAAGGGGTCAAATCTGCTCGTGGCAGACGCAGGTTTCCAAGGCGTGGGCGTATTTCTCGAGGGTGAAGCCTTCACCGAAATTCGCGTCCAGGACCGAACCGACACCGTTGCCGATGTCGTCGCTGGATCAGCTGCGCCACTGCCGCTCGTTGCTCGGGCGAGCGTTCGGGAACGCTTGGCTGGCTTCGAGTGGGCAGTCGGTGTTCCGGGAACCATCGGTGGCGGCGTTCGAATGAATGCCGGAGGCCACGGCTCGGATATGTCGGCGAACCTGCAATCTGTCGATGTTGTCGACCTTGAAACGGGGACGGCGACCACGCTCCGAGCAGCTGAACTCGATCTCGGCTATCGCACATCGAACCTTCGTCCGCACCATGTGGTGACGAGCGCCACGCTCCGTCTGGATGTCGCCTCCGACACGAACGCAGCGCAAAAGAGCGCTGGCGAGGAGATGCTGAGTGAGATCGTGCGATGGCGTCGGGCGAATCAGCCGGGTGGGCAGAACGCCGGGTCGGTCTTTACGAACCCAGCGAACGATTCTGCTGGCAGGCTCATCGATACGGCTGGTTTGAAGGGGCATCGCGTTGGCTCGGCGGAAGTCTCGACGGTGCACGCCAATTTCATTCAGGTGGATCCCGACGGATCGGCCGACGATGTGATGGCATTGATGCGGGAGATGGTCACTTCTGTCGAGTCGGCGTTTGGCATTCGTCTACACGCAGAGACGAGACTCATTGGCTTTGCCGATGATGACGTTGAATTTGTGCAATCGGCCCGTTGAGTTAGCAGAGAAAGATTTCGTGACAAAGCAGTCCAACCACACTCGCCAGCGTCCTAAGCCGGGCCCGAACAAGACCGCTCACGGAACTGTTCGTCGCCGTACGGGTGGGCAGAGCAAGTCCACTCCCCGTCGCGAAGTGGCCTCATCGGCGCCGCCTGTTGCGAAGCGGCCTAAACCAGGCCCACGACGACCTGCTCAGCAAAAGCGTCGTCTGATTCAGGGTGAGGATGACGCGGGTCGTGGAAGTATCCCGCATCGCCGCCAGCGCCCAAAGGCCGAGGCGGTCGAGGGTGAGCGCCGCGTCATTCGCTGGTGGCTCATCGGGGTCATCGTCTTGGCGGTTGCGATCATTGTTTCGGTACTTGAAGCACCCCTGTTTGAGGCGCGTTCTGTCCAGCTCAGCGGAAACGCGAGGACGAGTGAGGGTTCGGTGCACGATGCGCTTGCGATTCCCGAGGATCAAGCGCTCTTGTTGTACGACATCGATGTGGCAGAGTCAGCAGTAGCCGAGTTGCCATGGGTCGAGGATGTCTCGATCGCTCGACAGTGGCCAGGCACGGTTCAAGTCGTCATTCGCGAACACCCTGTGGCTGCGTCGATAGGTCGACCAGATGGCAGTGAGTGGTTAGTCATTGCGGCGAGCGGCGTTGTTGTGGAGCGACGTGCGACGCCGCCGGGGTCTGTGCCGCTGATCGTCGGAACTGATCAGATCGTCGATCTTGCAGAGATTGGGGAGCCGGTCGACGAGGCGTCGAGGGCGCTCGCTATTGCCCTCGATGTGCCGGGCCAACTCGATCCGTGGATCACGACGTGGTCTCTCGATGAAGAGGGACAGCTCACCGCCGAGCTGGTCGGAAGAGCGGAAGCCAACTTTGGAGCCTTCGAGGATTCGCGCACGCAATTCGTCTCTCTCGCGTCGATTCTCAATGGTGGAGCCGAGCTCACGTGTCTCGATCGAATCGACTTATCGGTCGCAGATACGCCCGTGTTGTACCGCAGCCGGGCGTGTATTAACGAAGCAGCGGAGCTCGGCTAGGTCGAAATCGGCTGTTCTTCGTCAAAAAGTCACATTCTCGTTTTGCACTTTTCCCAAATGTGCGGTTTCCTTTCTCACGTGTGGTGCTTACCGCGCCACACAAAGCGAGTAGGGGTCGTGGGTGCACGATCATGCAACCGACTGTTCGTCCAGTACCCAAAGCACGTGGCGAAGAGTATTCGGCGAACGGTCGGATGCAGATACACCCGAACGGAACGTAGTCTTAGGCAATGACGGGGACCGGAGGAACCAGGCCCAATGAATGAAACTCAGAACTATCTAGCGGTCATCAAGGTCGTGGGCGTTGGTGGCGGCGGCGTGAACGCCGTCAACCGCATGATCGATGCTGGCTTGAAGGGCGTCGAATTCATCGCCGTCAACACCGACGCGCAGGCGCTACTCATGAGCGACGCCGACGTGAAGCTCGATATTGGCCGTGACCTGACCCGCGGCCTCGGCGCAGGCTCGGACCCCGAGGTGGGTCGCCGCGCAGCCGAAGATCACAAGGAAGAGATCGAGGCGGCCATCACTGGCGCCGACATGATCTTCATCACCGCCGGCAAGGGCGGTGGCACCGGCACCGGCGCCGCGCCGGTTATCGCCGAGATCGCTCGTGGTTGTGGAGCACTCACAATCGGTGTCGTCACTCGCCCCTTTGGCTTCGAGGGACGCCGCCGTGCGGTCCAGGCCGAGCAGGGAATCCAACGTCTCAAAGAAAACGTCGATACCCAGATCGTCATCCCCAACGACCGACTCCTCACGGTCTCGACCGATGACACCTCGGTCCTCAACGCATTCAAGATGGCCGACGAAGTTCTGCTCCAAGGTGTGCAGGGCATTACCGACCTCATCACCACGCCCGGCCTGATCAACACCGACTTCGCCGACGTCAAGATGATCATGTCGAATGCTGGCTCTGCCCTCATGGGTATCGGCTACGCATCGGGTGAAGGCCGTGCGCTCGCTGCGGCACGGGCAGCGATTAGCTCGCCATTGCTTGAAGCCTCGATCGAAGGGGCTCGCGGCATTCTCCTCAACATCTCCGGTGGTTCGGACCTTGGCCTGTTCGAGGTCAACGAAGCCGCCGAGGTCATCCATGGCGTGGCTCACCCCGACGCCAACATCATCTTCGGTGCGGTCATCGACGATGAGATGGGCGACGACGTTCGAGTCACGGTCATTGCGGCTGGCTTCGAACGCTGGGACGGCCCTGAGGATGGATCGGGATCCGCCGATGCGTCCGCTGGTGCTGGATCTATGAACGACGGAACATCGAGTGATGACCCTGGTTCGGCCAATTCTGACGATGGGGCAAGCGCCGCTGTCGACAGCGAGGACGAAGAGCTCGAGATTGCTGATGTCTTTGCTGATGTCGACGAGTCAGCCGAAGCCGACGCAAGCGTCGAGAATGCTGGCTCGGGCAGTGCCGGATCGGGTAGCTCAGGCTCGGGCGATGCTGGTGGCGGAGACGAATTCGACGTCCCGTCGTTCCTTCGCTGAGCGAATTTCACTCGCCGTAGCGGCGCTTCAGCTCAGTGGCGTTGGCCTCGGACAGCTGGCGTTGACGACTAGCCTTTCGCACTATGGCTGAACGGCATCATTTCCCCCGTCGCGATGGATCTCTCGTCGAGGTGGTGTGGACCGCTGCTTCGGACGGCGACTTCCATATCGATGGCGATCGACCAGCGTTGACCGAGCGGCGCGCAGGCATTATGCCGGGTGCTTGGGCTGTGGCGCGGCAAGTCCACGGGAACCGCGTTGTCGACGCTGAGGAAAGCCTCGGGACGCTCGATTTGCCGGAGGCCGACGCGATCACCACGTCTGCAGTTGGGCAACCAATATCGGTCCAGGGCGCTGATTGCGCACCGATTGCGTTCGTGACGAATCGCGGTCCTATCGGGGTTGCTCACGCTGGTTGGCGAGGCTTGGCAGGCGGCGTGATAGCTGCGGTTGATGAACGACTTCGCGAAGGGAACGCCCGGGTGGAACGGGCAGTCGTCGGCCCGGTCATTTGCACCGACTGCTACGAGTTTGGTGCCGAGGATCTCGATCATGTTGCGAGCCAACTCGGTGAGGACGTGCGAGCAACAACATCTTCTGGAAGCCCCGCCCTCGACATGCGAGCGGGAATTATCTCGGCATTCGATGCCATCGACGTGACTACCGTCGACTTCGTAGGAGGGTGTTCTTCGTGCGATGGCGGCTTTTCTCACCGCGCTCGTCAGGATCTTCAGCGGCATTGTTTGGTCGCTCAGATTCGTCCGGGCGGGCCTGACGGCTTTGCTCGTGGAGCGGAGAAATGAGTAACAGCGAAATGACCGACCGAACAATGACCCTTCCAGACGAACTTGTGGCCGAGCGCTTGGACACCGTTCGAACCGCCATTACCGATCTCGGACGCGCTGACGTACAGATCGTTGCGGTGACAAAGGGGTTCGATGCGAGTGCCGTGCATACTGCAAAGCAACTGCGGCTCACTCAGGTTGGTGAGAATTATGCGCAGGAGATCATCGAGAAGACAGACGACTTCGTGGGCCTTACCGTCAACTTTCTGGGCCGCATCCAACGCAACAAAGTTCGCAAGGTCTGTGAAGTCGTGGATGTTTGGCAGAGCGTCGCCCGGCCCGAAATTCTGCGCGAGATCGGCAAACGCACCGAGAATGCTCGGGTGTTGATCCAGATCCAACCCGAGGGCGACGACTCGAAAGACGGCGTACGTCCCCCTCACCTTCCAGAGATGTTTGCGATCGCCGATGAACTGGGTGTTCAGGTCGAAGGGCTGATGACTATCGGCGTGCTGGGTAACCCGGAGGCCACGACGCGATGCTTCTCTGAAGTGGCTGGGCTGGCCGACGAGTACGAGGTGCCGGTGCGTTCGATGGGGATGAGTGGGGACTATCGCGAGGCTTTGGTCGCTGGTTCCACGATGCTGCGGCTGGGATCTGTACTGTTTGGACCACGCCCGACCTAGAGCCGCACCTGAGTCCTCGAGGATTCGGAGCATCTCCGTCAACGTTGTAGTGTGTAAAGGAAGGAGACGCCTCGATGTCGTTTATGAAAAAAGCAGTTGTTTGGCTTGGGCTGAACGAGGAATATCCCGATAGCGCTACCGATCCTGCCTACGTCGAAGACGGCTGGGACGGTGATGGAGCGTCTAGTGAGACGAATGTCGGTCCCGGTCCCAAGCGGAACGCGAGTGAGGCGTCCAATGCTTCCCAGCCTGCGTCGAGTAGCCCGGAGCGCCAGAGCGGGGGAGTGCGAGCAGTGCCGATGGATGACACAGCGAATGCTGGTGATGGCGCGAATGCTGGTGATGG
>CAZBTI010000116.1:9177-10894 GCA_964494395.1 uncultured Acidimicrobiales bacterium
GCGAATGCTGGTGATGGCGCGAATGCTGGTGATGGGGCGAATGCTGGTGGCGCTGGTTCGGCCGGTGCAGCGGGGAGCCGCACGGTCCGGGCCGTTCCTCTAGCCGAGACTCCGCCGCCACAAGTGGTGGTACCCGAGTCGTTCAACAACGCTCAGGACGTTGCGGACATCTACAAGGAAACAACTCCCGTTGTGGTCGATCTAACGAATGCTGAGCGAGATCTGGCGCGTCGCCTGATCGATTTCAGCGCGGGGCTCTGCTACGGCCTCGGTGGTCAGATGGAGCGACTCAACACCGATCTGTACCTGTTGATCCCCGATGGCGCCGAGGTCTCGGCTGCCGACCGGGAGCGCTTTTCCTAAATCTGCCACGCAGCGGAGTGATTTCTGCGATGTGAGGGCTGATTCGGGCGCTGAGCCTTGTGGGCCGTTCTCAAGGTAAGTCGTCCAAGGATTTCACCCCTTCGTGTCGGTCGACACTAGTATCGCCGTCATGGATTTGGTGCGTGAAATCAAAGATGTTCGCTTTGCGATGGCTCACAAGGGCTACGACCCTGCCGCTGTTGACTCTTACCTCGCGAAGTTGCGTGCTGATCTGACGCAGATCGAGGCCGATCGTGAGGTGACCGACCGGCGCATTGCTGACCTCGAGAGTCAAATTGCGAACAACCCGAGCAGCGAGACTGAGGGCACGTTGCGCCGAACGTTGCTCCTGGCTCAGCGACTTGCTGATGAGACCGAAGCTGAAGCCACCGCCGCAGCGAGCGAACTCGTCAATTCCGCGACGAAGGAGTCCGAGGCGCTCCGCGAGGCCGCTAACACCGAGACGACGGCCCAACGCGAGGAGGCCGAACGCGAAGTGGCCGACCTCCGAGAGTCTGCACGCGTTGAGACCGAGCAGGCTCGCGCGGATGCCACCGCCGAAGCTGAACGTCTTGTCAGCGAGGCTCAGGTTGAGGCCGAGTCGGTCCGCTCGTCGGCGAACGATGAGGCTGCTTCCATCCGTTCACAGATCGAGGTCGACCTCGCTGCATCGCAGGACGAAGTATCGCGGGTTCGCGCTGCCCTCGAAGACGAAGCAACCAAGTCGCGCACGGAAACTCGAGCGAAAGCAGAAGCAACCCTCGCCGAGGCCGAAGCTGCAGGTAAGGAGCGAGTTGAGGCCCTTGAACTCACTGCTCAGACCGAGGCTGCTGAGCTGCGAGAGCCGATTCGGTCCGAAGTGGCCGAGCTCGAAGGAGTGCGTTCCAAGCTCCAATCGGATGTATCTGCTCTCGAAACGCACCTCGAGGCTCAGCGCATTCGCGTGCGGGACGCCATCGAGGCGCTTCGGGTTGGCATGTCTGGATCGATCGAAGATCTTGAGCGTGTTGCTGACGATGACGACCTTCTCGGTGTGCAGCCAGCTCCTGAGCACAGTGGTGTAAGCGGGGATGATGTCGAGCGGGCTCCCGATGTCGAGATTCTTGAGAGTTCCTTCGCCGGCGCTCCGGCACAGCCGACCGTCGATGGTGTCGAGGATGCTGCGATTGCTGGTCTCGACCTCGATGCTGTGAACGAAGATGAAACTGTGCACGCCGATGACACGGTGAACGCCGATGGCGACGTGGAAGATGACGCGGAGATGGGGAGCGGTGACACTGCCGTCGAAGACGCAACTGCTGAAGATGACGCGCTGACCAATGACGAGATGTCCGAAGACACCGCGCTGGAAGAC
>CAZBTI010000117.1:0-8911 GCA_964494395.1 uncultured Acidimicrobiales bacterium
ACCTTTTACCGCAAGCGCAACTCGTGCTGATCGAAGGCATGGGCCACGAACTGCCCACCAGTTTTACACCGCAACTGGTAGAGCTGTTTGCGGAACACGCGCTCGGAAGTTCGAACTCAACCTAATACCTCCGATTGCGATATATCGGATACCGATATGCGGGCCTACCCGAAGCACTACCGACAAGAGGTCGGTGACGAGCTCGTCTTTACGGCGAACGAACTGGCCATCGGCTGGCGGGTTGAGTTTGCTCGCACCCTCGCCGTCGATCGCTGAGCTGAGACGAAGGACACACCTGCGCTCTAGACTTGGTCCACCGCCGTAGAAGGAGCGCCAGAAGTTGTACACCTCGAATCTTCCTGACGTCGAGATCCCATCGGGAATCTCGATCACCGATTACACGCTTCGAATGTGTGACGAGCTCGCCGACAAGCCTGCGATCATCGATGGGCCGACTGGACGAACCCAAACGTTCGCCGAGCTGAAGGAAGGCATTCAACTCGTCGCCGGTGCACTCGCCGAGCGCGGCTTCGGCGTGGGCAGCACACTCGGCCTGATGGCGCCGAACATCCCCGAGTACGCCACCTTCTTTCACGGTGCGGCACTCGCCGGCGGTACGGTCACCACGATTAACCCCACCTACACCGCTGGCGAGGTAAAGCATCAACTCGTTGACTCTGGCGCCACCATTCTCGTAACCATCAGCATGTTCCTCGACATCGCTCGTGAAGCCGCCGAGGGAACGGCGGTCACCGAGATCGTCTCGATCGATCCTGTCGAGGGCGTGCCATCGCTGTTCGACTTCCTCGGGAGCCCCCCGCTCACCGAACAGGTCGCCGTCGATACGGCAAACACACCTGTCGTCCTTCCGTACTCGTCTGGAACGACCGGCAAGAGCAAAGGCGTGATCCTCAGCCACGACAACCTCACGGCCAATATCGAGCAGTGCAAGCACGTGCTCAGCTACGGCGCTGACGATGTGGCGCTCGCTATCTTGCCCTTCTTCCACATCTACGGCATGCAGGTCCTGATGAACGGCCTACTCGCCAACGGTTGCACCATCGTGACCATGCCGCGCTTCGATCTCGAGCAGGCGCTCACGATGATCCAAGAACATGAGGTCACCTGGTTCTTTGCCGTGCCCCCGATCGTCCTCGCACTTGCGAAACATCCAATGGTCGACGACTACAACACCGACTCGCTCAACGTCATCTTCTCCGGCGCTGCGCCGCTTTCCGGTGAACTTGGTGAAGAAGCAGCGGCCCGCCTCGGTTGTTCGGTGGTACAGGGTTACGGCATGACCGAACTCTCGCCCGTATCTCACGCCACGATTCCAGGCCAGGGCAAGGCAGGTTCTTCAGGCGTCACCGTCTCGAACACCGAGTGTCGAATCGTCGACCTCGAAGGCAACGACCTCGGTGTCGACGAAGATGGCGAGCTCTGGGTTCGCGGTCCGCAGGTTATGAAGGGCTACCTCAACAACGACGAAGCAACGGCGATGACCATCGATGAAGACGGCTGGTTACACACCGGTGACGTGGCGCACCTCGATAGCGACGGCTACATCTTCATCGTCGATCGCATCAAGGAACTCATCAAGTACAAGGGCTTCCAAGTGCCACCTGCAGAGCTCGAAGGGCTCCTGCTCACCCACCCTGCTGTCGCCGATGCGGCCGTCATTGGCATACCCGACGACGAATGTGGCGAGATCCCGAAGGGCTTCATCACCCTGAAACCAGGTCAGGATACGAGCGCCGAAGATATCCAAGAGTTCGTTGCTGGTCAGGTCGCCAGCTACAAGCAGGTACGAATGATTGAGTTCCTTGACGTCATTCCGAAGTCCGCATCGGGCAAGATCTTGCGTAGGGAACTGCGTGATCGATAGTTACGCAACGAATTGCCGTCACTTCTGACGGAACTAAAAGGAATCAATGACTGAGACCCTCAACACGGCGGAGGCAATCAGTGCCCTCCGGGTGCAGCTTGAGCAAACAGAACTTGCTCTCGACCTGCCCGGTGTTGAAGAGGCTCGGCGCGAACGAACCGAATTGCTCGATCAGATCGACGACTACCTCCTGCCCCGGCTTCGGCGCGTCGATGCGCCGCTCCTCGCCGTACTCGGTGGTTCGACTGGTGCTGGTAAGTCGACCATCACCAACAGTCTCGTCGGCGATGCGGTAACCCTTGCCGGCGTGTTGCGTCCGACGACGCGCGCACCAGTTCTTGTCTGTCACCCCGAAGATCTTCCGTGGTTCGAAGACGCCGACGGCGTACTCGCTGGCCTTCCTCGTTCAACCGGTGCAACCGCAGTAGGCGAGATCGGGTTGCGCCTTGCGCCCTCCGAAGCGCTCTCACCCGGCCTCGCAATCCTCGACGCCCCCGATATCGACTCGGTCGAGGTAGCCAACCACGACCTCGCCGCTCAGTTGCTCGGCGCCGCCGACCTCTGGATGTTCGTAACCACAGCAGCTCGATATGCCGATGCTGTTCCCTGGGAGTACCTCGGCCTGGCACAAGAGCGCTCGGCTGCGCTGGCGGTGATCATCAACCGCATCCCGCCCGAATCCGAAGACGAGGTTAGGCATCACTTCCAATCCATGCTTTCTGACCGAGGGCTTGGTGCAACCACGGTCTTCGCCGTCGCCGAACGTGACCTCGTCGATGAACGCATCGGCGAAGAACTCGACCCGGTTCGCAATTGGCTCCACGCTCTCGCCGCCGACGCTGTCGAACGTCAGAACCTCGTCCGGTCGACGCTCGATGGTGCCCTCGCCTCGCTCCCAGATCGAGTGGAGCGAGTAGCAGTCGCACTCGACGAACAATCCGAGCAAGTCGGCAACCTCGAAGACATTGCGCGCCGCCGCTACGCCCAAGCGCTCATCGACATCGACACGGAACTCGACCGAGGCACGTTGCTTCGCGGTGAGGTTCTTGACCAGTGGCGAGAGTTCGTCGGTACGGGTGCGGTCATGAGCAAACTCGAAGCTGGCGTGAGCAAGGTTCGCGACACGATTCGTGGCCTCTTCTCTGACGGTCCGTCGCACGACGAGCAGGCGACCGGCCAGCTCGAATCAAACCTCCTCGTCGTCACCCGAGATGCTGTCGATCGGGCATCGCTCGACATCGTCGAAGCATGGGAACAAACACCTGCTGGTCAGCATGTGCTGAAGGATGCGCCTCGCGGTATCGAACGAGCCGGCGGCGATTTGGCCGGCAAGATCGAACACGAACTCCGAGCATGGCAGCAATACGTACTCGACCTCGTCCGTGAACAGTCCGGCGACAAACTGGTCATTGCCCGAACCGTCTCGACGGGCATCAATGGCATCGGTGTCGCCCTCATGGTCGTCGTCTTTAGCCAGACCGGCGGAGTCACCGGTGGCGAAGCAGCGGTCGCTGGTGGAACGGCTGCGGTCTCCCAAGCTGTCCTCACCGCCGTATTCGGCGAGCAGGCAATTCGCGACCTCGCCCGAGACGCCCGCCAGAACCTCATCGCCCGCATCGAAGGTCTGCTCGGATATGACATCGAACGCTTCAACGCTCTCGTAGGTGGAGCAGCGCTTGCTGGCGACGACCTCAGAACCAGCCTTGAAGACGTCTCGACAGCAGGTGGCTGACGTGTTGGTCGAACAACGAGAAGGCCCGAATACTGCCCTTCAAGCGCGCCTCGATGGCTTCTCTGAGGCCGCGACGCTTTCGGCGAAGTATTACACCGATGAAGAGGTCGCTGCGTTCGAAGCGCAAAAGGCCAAAGCTGCCGAGCGTCTCCGCCACGGCACTACCCACACCGTTGTCGCCATTGCGGGCGCAACGGGCTCGGGTAAGTCATCGATCGTCAACCGCTTTGCTGGAACCGAGCTCACAAAGAGTTCGGTCCGCCGTCCGACCACCTCGGCTACGCACGCGGTGGTGTGGGGCGAGTCCGATGCAGGTCCACTCCTGGACTGGCTTGAAATCCCTCACCGTTATCAGGTCGAAACCGAACCCGACCACCCGCTAAACGGCCTGGTCCTCCTCGACCTTCCCGATCACGACTCGACAGCGTTCGAGCATCGCATCGAGGTCGATCGATTGGTCGAACTCGTCGATGTACTCGTGTGGGTCACCGATCCGCAGAAGTACGCCGACGCTGCCCTCCACCTCGGATACATCCAGCCATTGGCGAGCCACGCCGGGATCCTTCGGTTCGTTCTCAACCAAGCCGACCGCCTCGAAGACGGGGGCGCCTCGGTTGCAGCAGACTTCGGCCGTCTCATCGCCGATGATGGAATTGCCGGAGCGAACCCGCTCCCGATCAGCGCGTTGACCGGCGCAGGCTTTGAGGAGTTCACCGAACTACTCGTCGCTGCGATAACGGCCCGCAACGCTGCGCTGGTGCGGGTTGAAGCCGACCTCGGACAGGTAGCCAAGGAACTGGTCTCTACTGGTTCGCTCGCCGACCCCCAAGGCAAGCTCTCTACACAGCTCATCTCGGGCCTCGCCGAAGCGTCTGGAGCCGAGGATGCCGCGGATGTCGCGGCTCGACATCACAAACGTCAAGGCTCGCTCGCAATGGGCTGGCCATTCACTCGTTGGGTGCGCCGACTCGCAAAGAAGCCACTGGCCGACCTTCCCGGGCCGGGTCGAACCGGTGCCGCAGCGCCGCGCGCTGATCTTGCGCTGCGCGACTACGCCGAAGCCGTGTCTTCCGACGCCGATACGCCGTGGCCCCGGGCTGTTCGGGAAGCCGCCTTTGAACATCGTGACGAGTTGCTCGATGACCTGCGTCAGAGTGTGGGCCGCGAGACGGTCAACGCTGGGTCGAAACCAGCGTGGTGGACGGCCATTGTGTGGCTGCAAAAACTGTTGGCGGTCGTCGCAATCGTGGGACTCGTGTGGCTGATCACCGTAGCGATACTCGGCGGCTTCTTGATGTTCGATACTGAACCGCTGCTGCCGCCAACCCCCGAGGCCGAGATCATTCCTCTGCCCTCGACTCTGCTCATCGCTGGAGTGGTCATTGGATTGCTCGTGGGTTTGCTCGTGCGAATACCCGTAAGCATCGGTGCGAAACGCCGCGGTCGTCGCGCTCGCAAAGCGATTGAGCAACAGGTTGAACAACACGCGAAGACGCGGGTTATCGATCAGGTCCAGGTCGTAGCCGATGACCGAACTCGTATCGCCGAACTGATTTCCACGTCAGAGATCTAACGCTGTTTGCACCCGCTCCCAGATGATGTTCGTCATGTAGCCATATCCCTTTGGGTTGGGATGAAACTTGTCCTCGGCCATGCCGTCGAGTGAAGGCCAATCCCACGGCCAGAACAGTTCGAAATCTCGTTCTGCGCCGATGCGCTCGATCGTTCTGGTGAACCGCCGCGCCATCACTGAATTAAACGCTGAGGAGACGCCGACGCGGGCGACGACCGAACGGCGGGGGAGCGTGTACAGAATCTGCTCTAGCTCGTCGCTGGCGCCCTTCCATGTTGCCGGGGCCAGTAAGTTGTTGGCTCCCGCAATCATCGTGCATAGCGCCAGGGGCTGTCCTGCATCCTCCAGCTCGGCGAGACGGGGAAGTTCGTATTGGATGATGTCGCTGTACTGTCCGCCGGTGATGCTCAGGTTGATCACCCGCCATGGATCACTCGTCTTTTCTTGAAGCAGTTCGAGGACTTTGGGAACCCAGCTATCCAACGGATCGGGAGCACCGATCCCTTGCGTGCTCGAATCGCCAATGGCGACCCAAAGCGGTCCGTCCGCTTCCGCCGCCTCAGCATTCCACTCATCCCAGAACGCAGCATGTGGTTCGCGCATAGCCTCGACCCGAGCAACCGAAGCAGAGACCTGTTGAGCCGCCTTGGTGAGCGCGCCGGTCTCTCGGCGGTACATGGGGGCGAATGTCACCCTGTTAGCTTGCCGCACTGATCTCCCGGCGGCTCACCCCGTCGATGCATTGTTCGGTTACGGTTTCGCCTATGCGTACACGAAGCATGTTGTTCGGCCCCGCCAACCGAGTGGACTTCGTGGCGAAGTTCGCTGCGGCCGGAGCCGATATTGGCGTGCTCGACCTCGAAGATGCTGTTGCCGAGTCGGGAAAGTCTGCCGCACGCGATGCCATTGCTGATGCACGGCCAGGATCAGAAGATCACGGGCCGATGCAGCTCTTTATTCGAGTGAATGCAATAGACACCCCACACTTCACGAACGACATGGCCGCCGCAGCCGCCGCGCAGGTATCGGGAGTGATCGTCCCAAAGCTCGAGGACGCCGCCGGTGTCGAGCACGTTCGTGGAGCAATGGCGACGCACAACATCACCTTGTGTTGTGCTGGTATCGAATCGGCTGCTGGCGTGCATCGGGCCGTCGAGGTGGCAGGTGCCGGTGCCGACCTCGTCTATTTCGGCGCGGAGGATTTCATCACCGACATGGGTGGTGTCCGTACCGAAGGCAACGCCGAGGTGCTCTATGCTCGCTCGCACGTTGCGCTCGCTGCCCGCCTCGCCGAGATCCCAGCCCTCGATCAAGTGGTCGTCGATTATAACGATGGCCAGCGATTCGACCGAGAAGCCGCAACGGCTCGATCCCTCGGATACACCGGCAAGCTTTGCATCCACCCGAGTCAGGTGGGTTTGGCGAATGCGGCGTTCACTCCAACCGCGACCGAGGTCGATTGGGCGAGAGGGGTTCTCGCTGCCGCCGAGGCCGCCGAAGCCGACGGAACCGGGGTCATTGCCTACGAGGGACGAATGGTGGACGCACCGATCCTGACTCGTGCGCGGGTGCTTCTCGACGCTGCGGGCGAAAAATAGTCCATTCGCCTCGCCAGTTCCGCCGCAGATTTACCGAAAACCAATTTGCGGAGCCGGTATACCCGCCGGTAGATTAAGAAGCTGTAAAACCTCGGCGGCTACGAAGACAGGTTGTGTCGTGCGAGATCTTTCCATCATCATCCCGGCTTTCAACGAAGCATCGCGCATTGGTCGCACGTTGTACTCAATTGCCGCTTTTCTCGATGAGCGTGATTGCGACGACGAAGTCATCGTCGTAAATGACGGGTCGACCGACAACACCGCTGCTGTTGCTCAAGGCTACGCCCATCTCTTCAGGCACTTTCGTGTTCTCACCACCGAACGCAACGTTGGCCAAGGTCATGCCGTTCGTAAGGGAATGCTCACCGGCACCGGCCGCCACCGACTCTTCCTCGACGCCGACACGTCGGTGCACATTGGCGAATTCGATCGGCTGATGGCCGCCGCTGAGGCTGACCCGATCGTTCCCGCGGTCATCGCTGGTTCCTTTGCCGAGTCGGCAGCTCCAGCTCCTCGCTCTGGCCTGAATCGGCTGAGCAAGCTGGTGGAGCGCACGATGCTCCCAGGTCTTACCGACACCCATCGGGGGTTCAAGATCTTCAGTGGTGAAGCAACCGATGCGATCTTTAGTCGATGCTCCAGCAACGGCTGGGCATTCGACGCCGAAGCTCTCGCCTACGCTCGGGGCCTCGGGTACCACGTCCTCGAAGTTCCGGTCACTTGGGAACGACGCGAAGACTCCGGCGTGAGCGCTGCGAGCTACCTCGCCGGAGGACTTGAGCTTGCACGCTTCAAACTTCGCGGCGAGCGAGAGATAAGCGATCTCCAACGAGCCTGATCAGACTCGTTAGCCTGAGTCGATGACGACCAACGTGTCTATCGACGACATCCATCACGCACAGACTCGAATTGCGGCTTCGATCGAACGGACACCCTGTCTACAGTCGCAGACCCTCTCCGCCATTGTTGGCACAGAGCTCTGGCTCAAGTTCGAGAACCTGCAGTACACCGGCTCGTTCAAAGGCCGCGGAGCCCGTAACCGTCTGCTCGACGTAGCTGATGGATGTGGCGTCATTGCCATGTCGGCAGGTAATCATGGGCAAGGTGTTGCACATCATGGAGCGTTGCTCGGCATAGAGACGACCATCGTGATGCCGGAGAACACGCCCTTCGTGAAGGTACTCCGCACCCAAGACCTCGGGGCCACCGTCGAGCTGTATGGCGCCGACGTTATGGAGTCAGCCGTCCGGGCACGAGAACTCGCAGATCAAGAGGGGCTCGAGTTCATTCATCCATTCGACGATCCGAAGGTCATCGCTGGCCAAGGAACTATCGCAATCGAGATGCTCGAAGTTGAGCCCAACTTCGACATCCTTCTCGTCGCTGTCGGAGGCGGAGGACTTGCTTCGGGCATGGCCATCGCTGCAGCAGCGCACGGGACTGCCGTCGAGGTAATCGGCGTACAAAGTGAACGCTTCCCATCGATGGCAGACCTCCTAGAGGGTTCTCCTCCATCAGGAATCGATGGTTCGACGATCGCCGACGGCATTGCTGTCAGCGAACCCGGCGAGCTGACATCGAAGATCCTCGCCGACCATGAGGTGGAAATTCTCGTGGTCTCCGAACGGGCCATCGAGCGCGCCATCGCCATGCTGCTCGAGATCGAGAAGACCGTCGTCGAAGGTGCTGGCGCTGCTGGGCTTGCAGCCATGATGGAGTACCCCGACGTCTTCGCTGGCAAAAAGGTCGGCGTTGTGCTGTGCGGAGGCAATATCGACCCTCGAACGCTTGCCCAAGTGACGCTCCGAGGCCTCGCAGCCCAGGGCCGCCTCTCTCGTATCCGAGTCGAGTTAGACGACACCCCAGGCCGACTATCCCTGGTGTCGGACGTCATTGCGAAGGCGTCGGCCAATGTGGTCCAAGTCGACCACGACGGCCTCGGTTCCACCGGCGCAAGAAGCACGATCCTCGAACTCCGCATCGACACCCTCGATGACGAACACGCCCACCGAGTCCTCGAAGCGCTAACCGAAGAGGGACTGAGAGCCGAACTGCTCGACTGGTAGCCGTATTGACTCAGGCCTGGCGGCCTTCGTCAAACTCGCCTTTTGCTCTCGCTTCGC
>CAZBTI010000117.1:9011-9241 GCA_964494395.1 uncultured Acidimicrobiales bacterium
CTCTGGCGTCCCGAAGTGCAATCACCGCCCCTGGCGCTCCGCCTCCGTGGCGGTATTGACTCAGGCCTGGCGGCCTTCGTCAAACTCGCCTTTTGCTCTCGCTTCGCTTCGATCAAAACGCTCTGGCGTCCCGAAGTGCAATCACCGCCCCTGGCGCTCCGCCTCCGTGGCGGTAGGCGAGCGAAGGAACTCAGGTTAAACGGCCGACGTGGCCTAGGGCGGTGCGTACT
>CAZBTI010000117.1:9341-10753 GCA_964494395.1 uncultured Acidimicrobiales bacterium
GGCGAGCGAAGGAACTCAGGTTAAACGGCCGACGTGGCCTAGGGCGGTGCGTACTAGACGTTCGTGGCCGGCGCTGAGTTCTTCGGCTACCGATGGGCTCAGCACCTCGTCAGGGCGCAACCAGACAAGGTCGAGGGCGTCCTGGCTTGGTTCGCAGTCTCCGGTTACTTCAACGATGTAGGCGAGGCTCACGGCGTGCTGACGCGGATCGTAGAAACCGGTGATGTCGGGGTTAGGGAAGTACTCGACGACGGTAAATGGCTGCGGTGAGGCTGGAATGCGAGGCAGAGCGAGAGGTCCGAGGTCTTTCTCGCAATGCCGGAGGAGCGCGTCGCGGACGCGTTCGCCGTAGAGGATGCGTCCGGAGACGATCTCTCGGTTAACTTCGCCATCGGCCCCAAGACGCAAGAGGAGTCCAACGTGGGTAACTACGCCAAGGTCGTCGGTGAGGACGGGTATCGCATTGATGTAGATAACCGGCATCTTGCCGCGCATCGTTACGATGTCGTCGTCGGACAGCCAACTGCCCTGGGTATTGGTGATATCGCTCATGAGGCTCCCCGGCCGGTGGCGACCGCGTTGATGTCGTCGCACCGAAACTAGACGCGCTAGGGCTCAAACGAGCGGTTTAGCTAGGTATCTCAATGAGAAGTTTTGAAGTCAGTCGCCCTGAAGGCAGAACGAACTCACTGTGTTCTTTCGAAGAGGACCTTGCGAAGAATATCGTTAGGAGTGAATCGACCGATCGGTCCGGTGGAGATCAGCGATTGCGCAATCTCTCCGTCGGGGTTGATCAGCCAGGCGCTGCCGTGGAGGAACGCATGGTCGCCGTCCTGGTACGGAGCGCCCGTTTCGGCCGAAACGGTGGCGGCGTCAAGTTCGCCGTACATCGGGAAGCCGACATAAAGACCTGACCGGAGGGTTTGGACTGCCTCAAGAGAGTCGACCGAGCCAGCGACAACTTTGATCTCGGCTTCGATGAGTGGAAGGGCGGACGTTGCGAAGTCAACCAACTGTTGACGGCAGTATGGTCACCAAAAGCCTCGATAGAGCAGTACAGCGGCCCAAGAACCAGCGACAGAGGCGACCATGTCGCCCGCCTCGCCATCGTGGTTCACGCCCATAATCGGTGGAAGCTTGGTTCCGTTTTCAAGGATGTGCATACGCCGAACCTAACCCAAAAGATCTGTGCAGGAAAACTGACCTAGGAGGCCGATTTTCCTTCACAAATCCTGAGTATCGGTATTGGCTCAGCCCTGACGGGCTTCCCCAAAGGGACCGCCGCAATACCGTGGCGAATGAACGCCCCCCGAAGGGGACTAACGACTTTGCCCGGAGAGCTTTCGGTTCTTGATCTTGGCCTTGACGTAATCGCGGTTCATGAAGGCGATGAAGTCGAGGCTGATCTCCTT
>CAZBTI010000118.1:0-3382 GCA_964494395.1 uncultured Acidimicrobiales bacterium
GAAGACCAGTCAACCAGCTTCGGAGAAGGCCCCCCACAGCCCTCCAGATTTACCCCTTTCTCAACCGAGCTGTGACTTGTCGCATAAAAACCCGCGGAGTTTGTGAACATCTCCGAATGACGGCCGACTATATCCACAAGGTCTCACGTAGATGCTGTTGACTTCTAGGGACATACGAAGGGTAGAAAATGAGCTCCGCAACAAATGCCGATACCTCCGAAGCGCCGGACGGAGAGCTAGCAGACGAAGAGATGGTCGCCGTCGAAGCGCACCCCCGCGCAATTCGATGGATGCACTGGCTGAACTTTCCCATCATCTCGATCATGGTCTGGAGTGGGTTACGGATCTACTGGTCCTTCGACTTCACCCGCGTCGTTGGAGAGTTCGGGGACAACAACCTCATCCCCAACGACTTCTATGAAACACTCCAACTCGACCGGAAGCTCGCTCGTGGACTTTCGTTCCACTTCAGCTTCGGCTGGTTGTTCGTTATCAACGGCCTGTTCTACGTCGGGTACTTGATACTCAGCCGCGAGGGTCGTCACATCGTCCCAAAGCCGAGCGATCTCAAGAACATCGTGGGCACCATGCTCCACGATGTTGGCATGCGCAAAGAAGCTCCACCGCACGGCCAGTACAACGTGATCCAACAGATTGCCTACACCACGGTGTTGATCATGGCATTCATCATCGTCGCCACCGGCTTTGCCATCTTCAAGCCAACGCAGCTTGCTTGGCTTACCAACCTGTTCGGGGGCTATGAGACAGCACGCGGCATTCACTTGCTCATGACCATTGGTTTGAGTTCCTTCTTCCTCATCCACATCGTCCAAGTGGTTCGCTCCGGCTTCGGCAACTTCTGGTCGATGATCACCGGCTACCAACTTCGCCCCGCAACGCTCTCTGAACGAGTGGAGTCGGCCGAGCAGAAGATGTCTGAACTCGATCATGAAGAAGATAACGGCGACTTCCATACCGAACAGGAAGATGACGACGCAGAGGAGTTTGAAAATGTCTAAAAAGATCACCCCCGGAACCCGCCATCCCGAAACCAACCGTAAGGTCATCAGCGCTGAAGACTTCCAAGCAAAGTCCCGCCGTTCCTTCCTCGTCGGACTCGCATTCCTTGGCTTCGGTGGCGTTGGAGTTCGCCAGGTTGCACTTCACACCGCTGAAGGCGACAACATCTCCGGGCCACTGCGCCAGGTGCACGACTTCAACGCTGTGGTGTGGCAGGCCCTCTACAGCCCAGATGCGCTAGCCCCTGAGTTCGATGTCTCTCGACAAGAACCAATCCGGGTCAACGGTCGCCACGGCGTCCGTGAAGAGATCAACCTCGACACCTTCGTCATGCAGGTGATTGGCCGCAGCGGCGAGGTGATTGGCGAGCACGATATGGACGAGCTCCACTCGTTTCCCTATATCGAAAAGACGCTCGAGCACAAGTGTGTTGAAGGTTGGAGCAACATCGTCACGTGGGGCGGCACGGAGTTCTCAAACTTTGCTGCCCTCTATGAAGACGAGATCGAGAACTCCGATTTTGTAAACATGGAAACCCCCGACGGGATCTTCCAAGTCAACATGGACATGGAATCGATGATGCACCCACAGACGATGCTCACGTGGACGCTCAACCAGGAACCGCTCAGCCAACTTCAGGGAGCACCGATCCGCCTGACCACGCCGCTCAAATACGGCATCAAGCAGATCAAGCGGATTGCCCGTCTCGAATTCAGCAACACCCGGGGACCCGATTACTGGGAGATTCGTGGTTATGACTGGTTCTCCGGTCTCTAAGGCCCCACAGGCCCACATCCGGTAGAATGGCACCATGATCTTTGGTGTCCCCATCGTGCGACTCATCGTCGCCATCGTGGTTGCCTTTCTGATCATCCGCGCCGGTCTCGCAATGCTTCGAGGCATCGCAGCGCCAATTCCTGAACCACCACCCCCTGGCGAATTGCGCAAGGTCAAGATTCAGTTCCAGTGCCACGTGTGTGGCACCGAAGTTCGGATGACAATGTCGACCAACGAAGAGCCTGAGGCTCCCCGACATTGCATGCAGGAGATGAGTATCGTCGCCCCGGCGATCGAATAAATCCTGGTCGTTATCCACAGCGTAAGTTGGGAAAAGTCGGCGGACTTGGGAATGAATGTGGGAAATACTGTGGATACTGTGGATTACTTCGTTGTCTTTTGCTGCGAAGCCCTTGCTTGCATAACAATATTCAACGTTATCCACAGATGGGGAAAACTCTGGGCACAACTTACAATTGTGTAGTTCCCTCGCAGACAGAAACCGGGCGAACGTGCAACGCGTTCGCCTTCGAAAGAACGTCGTGCTCTAGCGAAGCCTTGTAGCGGTCATGATCCCGCCAAGAATGAACGCCAGGCCGAGCAAGGTGATGCCGTTGCTCGTGTCACCCACGATCTGTGCGTAGTTGACGAAGATGATGAGCATTCCAAGCGCGAGCAGGCCGAAGAGCAACCACGTGACCCATGCTGGGCTTGGTGGTGCATCGACCTGTTGAACGGTTTCAACAGAAGGCTTGTTTGTGTTGGGTTGAGTTCCCTTTGGGGTTACTCGTCCACCTTGTACTCGACGCTTCTTCGGGCTCGACATGATCACCAGTGTAGCCCCACAGTCTCCCTACCGCCGGTAGCGTGATTGCAATGGCCGACATTCTTGTGATCGACAACTATGACTCGTTCGTCTACAACCTCGTCCAGTACCTCGGGCAACTAGGCGCAAACCCCATCGTCAAGCGCAACGACGAGGTCTCACTCGCCGAGATCGACGCGATGAACCCCGATGGAATCTTGATTAGCCCAGGGCCAGGAACGCCCGACGACGCTGGCGTGAGCCGAGAGCTGATCTTGGACTCGCTCGGGAAGCGACCGGTCTTCGGCGTCTGCCTCGGCCACCAGTGCATCGGCGAAGTCTTTGGCGGAACGGTCAGTCGGGCACCCGACGTCATGCATGGAAAGACCTCCATGATCACCCACACAGACACCGGAGTCTTCGCTGATCTACCGAGCCCGCTCGAAGCCACCCGCTATCACTCGCTCATCGTCGAACGGGACTCGGTCCCCGACGTCCTCGAGATCACCGCAGAGTCGAGTGATGGTCTCGTGATGGGGTTGCGCCACAAAGAATACGACGTCGAAGGGGTGCAGTTTCACCCGGAGTCGATTCTGACCCAATCAGGCCACGACCTGATCTCCAACTTCTTGGAGCGGACGCAGAAATAGCGTCAATCACCGACTGGTGCGGGCAGCTCTAACCGCCGTCGCCAGCACCATCATCGGCCCCGCCACCGTCCGCCGCGCCATCACCGGCGTCACCTGCATTGGCATCACCGGCACCATCGTTACCAGCACC
>CAZBTI010000118.1:3482-10653 GCA_964494395.1 uncultured Acidimicrobiales bacterium
TCATCGGCAGCGCCATCGTTTGCTGTGCCATCACCGGCGTCACCTGCGTTAGCATCACCGGCACCATCATCGGCAGCGCCGTCGCCGGGTGGCGTCTCAGCGCCTTCCTCTGATTCTTCCCCGACAACGATCCGAACGCTCTCGCCCTCTCGGAGTTCAATGTTGGCGTCTGGCGATTGTGCGAGCACTCGATTGATGTCGTTTGGGTTCTGCGCTGGCTCAAAGTCGATCTCGACATCGAACCCGCTCGCCACTAGCTGCTGGCGGGCAGTGTCGGGGAGCAATCCAATCACCGATGGAACAGCAACCAGTGGAATGCCGGTCGATTGGAAGATGGTTACGGTTTCGCGCCCTCGCAAGAGTGAGCCAGCTTCGGGTTCGGTCCGGATGACAAGGCCTTCTTCGATGGACTCGCTCGGTTCCTCGACGATCGCAATCCGAAAGTCGAGATCGGCGATCTCGTCGAGCGCGTTTTGGAACTCCGCTCCCACGAGATCGGGGACGGTGCGTTCAGATGGCCCGAGAGAGACCTCGAGGAAGACGACCGAACCACGTTCAGAAGACACACCGGCAGCTGGGTCCTGGCGGATAACCACGCCAGCTGGAACGTTGTTGTTATCGACCTCGACGACATTTGCCGTAAAGCCGCGGCGTCCGAGCTGTAGCTCAGCTTCTCCGCGCGTGAGGTCTACCAGCGTCGGCACCTCGAGTTGGCCTTCGGCTTGACTTACGGTGATCTCGATGGAGCTCCCCTCTTCGACCAATGCGCCAGCAGGTGGATCTTGAGCAAACACCCGGCCTTCGGCAACGTCGTTGTTTGGTTCAGCGCTGATCACCGGAATCAGTCCGGCAGCTTCGATGAGAGACTCGGCTTGGCTTTGCTCGAAGTTGATGAAGTTCTCGACCGTAACGGTCGCGGCTGCTGCGGGTGTGGACTCGAGTTCGGTCTCGCCGGAACTGGAGCGCAAGACGGCAAAAAGGCTGTTGGCAAGGAAGGCCAACAACACCAAGAGGATGCAGAAGAACACGAAGAAGAGCACATTGCGCTTCCACGTGTCATCGCTACGAATTGCAATGGGTTGTGGGGCTGCAATCTCGGCTTCTTGTGGAGTAGCAGCGGGAGATGCAACAGGCGCTCTGGTGCCGGCCATGGTGGCACCTCCGGCTACGGCTGCAGCGCCAACCGTCGTTGCTGCGGGCATGACTACGGTGGCGTCGTCTGGCGGTGTGGAACGACCAGTGACAGGTCGAGCCTGTGGTGGTGCTGTTGCCGTGCCCTTCAGGCTGTGTGCTCCGCCCAGGTATCGCTTGAGGTCGGCGGCGAAGTCACGCACCGACGGATAACGATGCTCGACCTTCTTTGCTAGTCCCTTGAACGTGATCGCTTCGAGTGATTGCGCCACATCGATGCCCAGACCGCTGAGCGACTCGGGAGAGGCCTCAACGTGTTGACGGGCGATGTCTCCTGGATTGGCGCCGACGAAGGGCGGTCGACCGGCGAGCATTTCGTAGAGGACAACCGAGAGTGAGTAGACGTCGCTTCGCGGTCCGACCTTGTCACCTTGGGCTTGCTCGGGAGACAGATACGTTGCCGTGCCCAAGACCGTGCCGTCCTCGATGGTGAGGTCGGTTTCGTTGCCTTCGTTTAGCGCCTTCGCAATACCGAAGTCGGTGAGCTTTACGAGGCCATCGTTCGTGATGAGGACATTGCCCGGCTTCACGTCCATGTGGACCATGCCTTGGCGATGAGCAGCATCGAGCGCAGCCGCGACATCGATAGCGATCGAAGCAGCCCGGTCCGGGTCGATCCGACCTTCGTTACGGAGAATTTCGGAAAGGGTCTGTCCGTCGACGTACTCCATGACGATAAACGGCGCGCCGTCTTGTTCGCCCTGATCGAAGACGCCCACGATGTTCTGGTGGTTAAGACTGGCAACGACCTGAGCTTCCTGACGAAGGCGTTGCACAAACGCTTCATCTTGGCTCAGCGTTGCGTTGAGAACCTTGACCGCTACCGGTCGGTTGAGGAGTTGGTCGCGCGCCAAAAATACGTCGGCCGTACCGCCGGTTGCGAGCTGACGATGAAGCTCGTAGCGGTTGGCGAGAACTTCGTATGGAACGTCTGACATACTGGCGCGAGCTTAGCTACCCAGCGGAAAAATGGCAGGTCGGAGAACTACCCCGACGTTCGTCGACGCGCTATCCATTGGCGAGCCAAGCGCTGAGGATCTGCTGAGCAACAGGTCCAGCCACTCGTCCACCGGTTTGTTCACCCTCAGCCTCGTCGGCCTCGATGATCACCGCAACAGCAATCTCTGGATCGTCGATAGTCGTGCCAGCGAAAGCAATAACCCACGCGTGAGTCGCTTCGAGATCTCCGCTCAGCTGGGCAGTTCCGGTCTTCGCGCCAACGATCAAGCCCGGTGTCTGGAGGCTTTGGCCTGTGCCCGCCTCGACTACGCCGACCATCGCCTCTCGGAGTTCCGCTGCGGTTTGTTCGCTCACTGCGGTCGTCCAAGGGTCGAGGTCGGCCTCGTTTGTCACGTTGCCCTCGCGGTCGATGAGGCGGGTCACGATGTGCGGATTCGGAACCCGACCCTCGTTCGCTACACCTGCGGCAATAAGGGCCATCTGCAACGGTGTCGCCCGAACGTCGAATTGGCCAATGGCCGATTGCGCCAACGCGGGAATATCGTCGGTGAGCATTACCGGATCCGGGTCGTCGAGCTGTGCGAGCAAAGATGGCGAGATCTCAACGTCGACCCCGAGGTCGGCGCCAAACTCGGTCGGAAACGTCGAGGAGACCACCCCAGGAAGTTCGATCGGTGGCACCTCGCCGAAACCAAAGTTCGAAGCGGTGTCGACCAGCGCTTCGGCGCCGACGAGTTCCACGGCGAGTTGGGCAAACCCGGCGTTACAGGATCGAGCGAGGAGCTCAGCGAGCGGGCCGCCACAAGTTGAGCCGCTGAAGTTGTTGAGTTCGTTGTTGGTGAGCGGCGGTGTGTAGCTGGTGACGGTGTCGAAGATCGGTGTATCGAGTAAAACGTCGGTCGATTCAAGGGCCGCTGCGGCGGTGACGACCTTGAAGGTCGACCCGGGGAAGAAGACTTCTCGCGTCGTGCGAGGAAGCAATGGGTTGTCACCGTTCGTGAGCAGTTCGGAGCGGGCCGAGCGGGCCTCGCCGGTGTCGACCGATGACAGCGGGTTTGGGTCGTAGGTAGGCCATGACCACAGCGAGAGCACCTCGCCGGTGTTTGGGTCGAGTGCAACTACTGAACCGCGGCGTTCACCGAGGGCCTCGCGCGCTGTTTCTTGGAGTGCGACCGAGAGAGAGGTTTCGATATCGCGTACGCCAGCGTCATTGCCGAGCACACTGCTCAGAGCGCCGGTAAGAGCATCCCGTTCACCACGAAGCTCGCTGTCGAAGGTGGATTCAAGGCCATCGGAGCCCGAGTCGAACGAGAAGAAGCCCGTGACCTCAGCAAAGAGCTCGCCGGTTGGGTACTGGCGCTGCCGTTCGAACACGCCCTCCTCTAATTCGACAGACTCGGCCAGGACCGTGCCATCGGCGGCGCGGATTTCTCCTCGTGGAGCACCGAAATCCGCAATGAGCGGGCGGCTATTCGACGGATGGGTTTGGAGTTCCTCTGCGCCAAAGAACTGGATGTTGTTGAGCTGCGCGAACAAGACTGCGTAACCGATCATCAGACCAATCCCGAGCCGAAGGATCTGCTGGTTCATCGCACAGCCGCCGATTCCGCTTCAGCAGCGAGCGCTGCTTCTTCACCGAAATCCGGTCGGATTGCGCCATCGTGAGAGATGCGGAGCAACAGCGCGACCAACACGTAGTTGGACACCAGCGATGAGCCCCCATAGCTCACGAACGGAAGCGTGATTCCCGTGAGTGGAACGATTCGAATGACACCGCCGATGATGATGAACGCCTGCATGCCAATCAGCGCAGCGAGCGAAGTAGCGAGCAATTTGCCGAACACGTTACGAGTCCCGATGGCGATACGTAAACCGGACGTGACGAGGATGAGGAAGGCGACCAAGATGCCTACCGACCCGAGCAGACCGAGCTCCTCGCCGATTGCTGCAAAGATGAAGTCGGTTTCGACCTCGGGTATCCGGAAGGGCTCACCTCGGCCAGGACCGGTGCCGACAAGGCCGCCGTTCGCGAGGGCAAAGCTGGCCTCGACCGGCTGAAACCCGACCCCATCGGGGTCTTCGAATGGCCGTAGCCAGATGTCGATCCGATCCTGCACGTGCGAAAATTGTCTCGATGCCACCCAACCGCCACCGGCGAATAGACCAGCGCCGACGAGCAGGTAGCTCGAGCGTGACGTTGCAACCCACATCATGGCGATGACGAGCAACAAGATGAGAAGCGATGAACCGAGGTCGCGCTCGAAGACCATCACCATCAGCGACACACCCCACGCTGCGACAACGGGAGCGAGATGCTTCGGTTCCGGCACGTTCAGCCCCAGCAGCTTCCATTTGGCGCGGCGGAGGAGTTCGCGCTTTTCGGCGAGGTAGCTCGCTAGGAAAATCGCGAGCGCGATCTTTGCGAACTCCCCAGGCTGAAAGCTGATCGGACCGGCGCGGACCCAGATGCGAGCGCCGTTGACCTCGCGACCAATGCCCGGCAAGAGCGGCAAGACGAGCAAGCCAATGCCAACGATCGCGGCCAAGTAGCGATAGCGGTCGAGCACATTGACCCGAGGCACAAAGATGAGCACGAGGCTGAACGCGATGATGCCGACAGCAGTCCACGTGGCTTGTTGACCGGGAAGCGCCGCGGCGTCTTCAATGTCGTTCGCGAGGCGAACGATGAATACGTAGCCGAGACCGTTGAGGAGAGCGACGACCGGAAGGATCGTGGGGTCAGCTTGGGGGGCGAGTCGACGGAGCACGATGTGCGCAACGAAGAGCAGGCCCATGACCACGCCGAAGAACGGAAGGAGGTCGGCTGGGATGGTGGCGTTCCGCCCGAGGCTGGCCAACGCGTAGGCGCCGGCGGTGACCGCGCCGGCGAAGGTGAGGAGAACTAGTTCCTGATTGCGACGTGTTCGCACGGGGGGAGGACCGATCTCACGATTCTTCGTCGCAAACGTCGAGAATCAACACCGTGATGTTGTCTCGCCCGCCGGACTGGTTCGCTGCCTTGATCAGTTTCTCCGCTGCTTCGTAGGGATCGTCGACGGACTCCAGCAACTCTGCGATTTCCTCGTCGCTCACCTCGTTCACCAGACCGTCGGAGCAGAGCAGATAGCGCTGTCCATATGCAGCGGGAAGTTCCCAGGTATCGACTTCAACGTTGGCGTCGGCGCCGAGCGCCCTGGTGACAACATTTCGCTGAGGATGCCGACTGGCTTCGTCGGCGGTGATCTGACCAGCTCGCTCCAACTCACCTACCAAGCTGTGATCGATCGAAATCTGCTCGAGCTCGCCGTTGGCATAGACATAGAGGCGACTGTCCCCGACGTTCGCAGCGGACAGGACGAGCTCACCATCGTGCAAAGAAGCGGGAAGGACGCCCACCGCAACAACGGTGGTGCCCATTCCGCCGAGGCTCGGATCCTCGGCGCCCTTTTCGCGGATTTGTTCGTTGGCGCGATTGACGGCGTCTTCAAGTTCGGCGACCGAAGTGACCTGACCACTGCTGGACATACTCTCGACGGTGATGCTCGACGCCACCTCGCCACCCTGGTGTCCGCCCATGCCGTCTGCGACGATGAACAGTGAGCCGTTTCCCCATACGGCATCCTGATTCACTTTGCGGACGCGACCCACGTTCGTCGCGTAGCCCCAGCGCAAGGTGGTGCTGCTTATTGGAGATTCATTGTTTCGGTGTGACGGACTCATGAGAACTCCAGAACCGTACTTCCAATTTTGACCCGATCACCCGGTCGGAGCACAACGGTTTGGGTAAGCCGTTCATCGTTCACGAACGTTCCATTCGTCGAACCAGCATCGGTGGCGATGTACTTTCGATCTTTCCACACGATGCTCGCATGATGTTGCGACACAAAGGTGTCGTCGAGCGACAGGCTGCAAGTTGCAGAACGGCCAATGCTGAACTCGTCGCCGATCGTCATAACCGATCCAGCGAGCGCAGGGGGTTCGGTGATCGTGACCTGCCCACGAGCGCTACGAGGCGACGTGTTCGTTCGGGGTTGAGCAATGGGCGCTCCAGCCACCGCCGCCACCGGGCTACGTCGCAACTGCTTGAGCCCAGACCAAAGCACCCAACCAAAAAAGAGGTAGAGCGCGCCGAGCAGCCCCAGGTTGATCACGGTCAGAACATCATCGGACATGGCGACTACGACGCCTCGAAACGGAACTGGGTGGCACCGATTGTGACCGCATCACCATCGAGAAGGATCTGCGCGCTGGTCCGGAATCCGTTGACGCGAGTTCCGTTCGTGGAGCCGAGATCTTCCACGACCCACCCTTGCGGGCTCGGACGAATGTGGGCGTGCGAGCGTGAGGCTCGGGAGTCGTCGATGCGAATGTGGGACTCTTCGTCGCGACCGAGGATGATGCCTTCGACCCCAGCAGCAGGAAGGTCGTACCGGTAGCCATCGGGGTAGACAAGGGTGCCCGGAGCGATTCCCGAGATCGAGTGTTCGGCCGTGGCGAACACCTGGATGGTGCCAGGTTGGACCTCATCGTCGACGTGGAGAGCAACGGTGAGCGGGCCTTCGAACACGCAGTCGTTGTTGCGGGCCCGGTTTCGAGCAAGGCCGATCAGCGAGCTTTCGATGGAGCTCAACGTGTCGGGCAGCGCTTCGGCATCGTTGGGATGAATGACGACCTCGATGTCGTTCGGCATCACCCTGTCGCCACGATTTCCACGGCGGGTTCCAGCATCGAGTTCACGTTCGACGCGCTTAGAAATCTCGAGTTGGCTGACGTCGGAACGGAAGACGCGACCGAGCACGCCGTCCACGCGGCGCTCAATCGCCCGCTCCACATCGCGCAATCCCATACCCAGAAGCTAGCTGAGCAAACCGCAGCATCCCGACCACTGGGGGTGGAGTCCCCAACGCCTCAGTTTCCGCCGCTAGTGCCCGATGGTGCGGATTCGCCGCTAACCTCGTGTTTCGCTACTCGCTCGGGTGGTGGAATTGGCAGACACGCATGCTTCAGGTGCATGTGTCCT
>CAZBTI010000119.1:0-10626 GCA_964494395.1 uncultured Acidimicrobiales bacterium
ACCAGAACCATGGGGTAGCGGATCTGAAGCGCATCGAAAGATCGCCCTCACGATTGAAGATTCTTCGAATAGCCGTCTTGATCGTCTCGGGTGATCGATCGTCAGAATCCAGTGTCACACCCCATCTGTAGCTTGGCTGTTATGGCAGGAGTTGGTGGCGAATCGGCTGCATCGGGCGAAGCAGAGTTGGTCGAGGCGTTGAGTCTTGTCGTTTCTGGTGCGTTGACTTTGGAGCCGTCGATTGCGGTTCGTTACGCGCAGCGGGCACAACGCGAGTTTGCGGCTGTTGAGGCCACGATGATGGCCGAACTCGACGATCGCGAACGCCGCCGTGCAGCCAATGCTGGTGGCACGCGGTCTCGCAAAGAAACTGCGAAGGCTTCGAAACGGTCCAAGGCCGTGAACGACAACCCGAAGCTTGGTTCGAAGTTGGCGTCGGGCGATATTGGCCAAGAACAGCTCGATGCGATCGCCGATGCGTCGGAGAAGTCGGGCGGCGACGCCGCCAACGACGAGACGTTGTTGGACGATATTGAGAACGCGAAACCCGATGACGCGAACAAAATCACCGAGCGGTGGTTACAAGACCGCAACGACCAAGACTCTGCCCAATCACGCTTCGATCGCCAGAACGAACGGCGTGGTGTTTCGAAGGGTCATGACAAGGCAACTGGTTGTGACACGCTCATCTTGCGTGGCCCAACCGAAAAAATAGATGAGCTCAAGAAGAAGGCGGCTGTTCGCGCTGGCGAGATGTATGAGGCTGACGGTGGTCGTGACTTGTCGCCAGATGAGCATCCACGTACTCATCAGCAGCGCATGTTCGATGCCGCTTATGAGATCCTCACCGGTTCCGGGACGTCAGCATCAGAGGCGTCGAGGACGAGTCCGCGGTCGATGATTCATGTGAGCCTCGTGGTCGATGCTGAGGCTGAAGCGGAGATTCGGGCGACGTGTCCTGATGGGTCTGGCTATCTACCGGCGTCGGTGTTCGATCGTTATGGGTGTGGCGCGATGATCGGCGGCACCGTGTTTTCTGAGTCGGGCGAGATTTTGTGGCACGGCCGCCAACGGCGTTATGCAACACCGGCCCAGTTCACGGCGCTCGTGGCTCGCGATGGTGGCTGTGTGTTGTGCGGTCGTGGCCCCGAGTTTTGCCAAGCCCATCACATGGTGCCGTTCAACGCGCCGGCACAAGGCGAAACGAATATTGATGAGCTGGCTCTGATGTGTTCGTCGTGTCATGGCTGGTTACACGACAGCAACCGGACGCTCATCTTTTCGCATAAGCCGCCCAATAGCGGTCATCGAGGTGACGGCGACGACACCGATGAGCGACCCTCTAAAGGCCGGCGGGTCTGGAAGACACGAACTGCCACACCAAACGAAACCCCGGCACCAAAGCCTGGCAACAACAAACGAAAACGACCTGAAACAACATCCCCTCGTGGGCGGACTTCCCCTGCCCGACGGTGACATGGTGAGGCGAGGTATACGCCATCGGGTTTGTCAGGCGAATCGATCGAAGTCTCCTAAACGTCCGTCAGAGGAGTTCGGTCACAGCGGCCACCACTCGGGCTTGTCGCAACCAACAACGTTGGGTGCGAGTCCATCGCTTAGCTGCCGGATCGTCGGTACCGAATCCATGAGGTCGGGCTTGGCTGCCTCGATGACCTGAAACGGTCGTCCGGTGTTGGCGATGGTAACGACTTGGCCAAGGACATCAGGCGTGCCCTTCACGGTCGGAATCCGGTAGAAGTCGCCCACCTGCCACGAACGCTGACCAAGTTCGGCTTCGAGTTCGAGCACGCGCTGTTGCAGGCGGAGAAGTTCTTCCTCGGAAGAATTGGCCTCTTTGTTCACAGTGTCTGTTTGTTCCACTACGCACTGCTCCTTCGACTCGACAGGGTACGTACCTGCGAAGTACATCGGCACTTTGTGGAGCGTGCTGAAGTCGGGCCGCGCAGTCAGCTGGGGTGGCGATCGCCGGTTCTGAAGCGAGCACGAAGCCGCCGCTGTGCCAGATGGGATAGCGTCCCTAAACACGGTCAACTGATGTTAGGAAGTCGCTGTGCAGCTCTACGTCATGCGCCACGCAAAGTCTGATTGGGACAACGCCCTGCCCGACTTCGAACGTCCCCTCTCGAAACGCGGACAGAAGAACGCACCTGCGATGGCGGAATGGCTTGGAGAGAACGACTACGAACCCGATGCGATCGTGACATCATCAGCGGTCCGAGCACGTTCCACAGCGAACTATGTGGCTGAGCATTTCGACAACGCTCCGACGTTCACCGAACACGATGACCTCTACCTCGCTTCTCTCGATGCGTGGCTTGATCATCTGGTGCGAGCTACTGCAGATCGGTTGCTGATCTGTGGCCATAACCCCGGGCTCGACTACCTGGTCGAGTACCTCGGCGGCGATCAGCCCCGCCTCACAGACGACGGCAAGCTCATGACCACCGCAGCGGTTGCCGTGTTCGAGATCAAGGGTTGGGAAACCATCGCACCCGACACGGTCGAGTTCGTGACGCTCATGCGCCCACGCGAACTACCGACCTAATTGGGGTCTGGGCTGGTTCAGTCGGTGATCTCGACCGCAAGCTCGACTACCTCTGTGCCCGCCTCAGCGATGTTGGAGTTCGCGGTCTTCGAGGTGAGCGGGGTGCAGAAGCGAGCGATCGACGAGCTCGACTCGTCGATCATGTGGTGCAGACCGGTTTGATCACCGCGAACGACCTTCCCGAGTAGTCGCGTCGCACAAGATCAGTAGCGATCGGACAGCTGCAGAAGGCGGGCATAGACTCGTATGGATGACGCGTTCGATGTTTCCCCGTTGGTTTGCCGGACTATTTGCGTTGGCACTCGTACTCGCTGCTTGCGGCGGATCTGAAGAGAACGCCGAACCCGAGCTGGCTGATACCGCCGAGGTGTCTGAGCCTGCCGATGAAACTAACGCAGACTCCGAGCAGGCCGACGAGCCTGAGGCCCCAACAACGACCGTCGACGAACGGACCGACCGAGAGCGAGCGATCGATCAGCTCGACCTGATGTTGTTGCAGTTGGGAGCAACCGACCTCGTCTCAACCGCCGACTGTGTGGTCGAGCGCCTCGACGAAGAAGGCATCGAGATCGTTGGACAGGGCGCTCCCGAGATCGCTGCGTCATTGGCGTGCGATCGAGTCCTTGGCGATCAGCTCTTTGGTGCCGAGAGTTTCGACCTTCCTGAGGAAGACGGACAGTGCGTTGTCGAAGGTCTGATCGACGCCATTATCGATACGCCGCTGAGTGAAGTCGAGACGTTCTTCGCTGCTGCCACCCCTCCCGCAGAGGCGCTGGAGACAATTTCGAGCGACTGCGGAGTCACCCTCGAGCAGTTGAACTCTGGTTTCGGCTGAAACTGCCTAAAAATCAACGTTTCATCGCTTTGGGCGTTCTTCGCGTGCCATACGGCCCAAAAGTAATGCTCAATATTGGTCACGATCTGACCGAAGTCTTTGTCAATGGAAGATTTCACGATGGAAAGCATGGGCGAAGAAGCCCAGGTTGAGCGCAAAAAGGGTAAGTCTCCTTGGTTGAGTGCGCTCATGCTGGTGCTGCTCGTACCTTTGGGAATCTTCGGATTTGGTCTGCTCGGAACCGGTCCGATGGCCGCCGAAGCAGTAACTCTCGATAGCTACTCGGCCGAATTCCTGACTTCGGCCATTGGTGAAGACTCGCCTCCTTCACCCGCAGGAGCGATCTTTCCTCACATCGTCTACCGCGACGGAACACTGTTCGTGCGAGGCGTAGCGATGAGTGAGGACGAGGTAGCCACAATTGTTGGAGACTTGGTGCCATTGTTCGGCGAGGAAAATATTGTCGCCGAACTCGTCATCGATCCAGCATTCGCTGGAAACCCGAACGACAACACACAGGTCTACTTCGCCGAGACCGTGCTGTTCGAGAGTGGTAGCGCGGTCGTCGCTCCGCAGTTTCGTGATGTGCTCGGTGCCAGCGTCGCCTTCTTGCAGTTGACCCCTGACACGACGATTGAAATCTTCGGGCACACCGACGATCAAGGTGACGAGGAATCCAACCTCGCACTGTCCCAACGTCGCGTCGATGCTGCCCGTCAAGAGATGATCGACCGCGGTGGAGACCCTGAGCGCCTCACCGCCACCGGTTTCGGCGAGTCGAGCCCGATTGCCGATAACGACACTGCAGAAGGTCGTGCGGAGAATCGTCGGGTCGAGCTCACCATCAACTCCGGCGAGTAACGGAGACTCAGGCGCTACTCGCGCTGACTACGCACTACTTGCGCTGACTAGGTCAGTGGCGCATCGTCGATGCGAAGGCGCTTCAGAAATGTCTGCACCCACCAGCCAACGGTAAGGCCCATATAGAGGGTGCCGAAACCCACCGTGCCGCCGAGCAGGAAGCCCAAAGTCAGGGCCGTGAGTTCGACGACCGTTCGGGCGATCGAAACCTTGATTCCACGTCGCGCAAGAGCGGTCATGAGCCCATCTCGCGGGCCAGGGCCCAGCCCAGCTCCGATGTACAAGCCCGAGGCCAAGCCGATGCAGATGGGAGCAACACCCAAAGCAACGATTCGCGCGAGAAGGCTCGTGAGATCGGGGATGATGAAGAGCGCAATATCGATCACCGGGCCAATAACGAAAATGTTCGAGATGGTGCCAAGGCCGAGTGGCTCTTTGGCTGGGATGAACCCGAGGAGGATGATGAGGCCGGTGACGATCACCATCGTTCCAATCGATATGCCGAGACGAGGTGCAGCACCGGTGTGGAAGACCGTCCACGGATTGGTGCCGAGGTTCGCCTCGATGGAGAGCGCGAGCCCAACCCCGAAAAGGATCAGCCCTGGGATGAGCTGGAAGACCCGGCGGGGGATCGGCGCTCGAACCGTCAACAGTTGAAAGCCAAGAACTCGAGCACCCGCCTCTGATGTGGACATGAGTTCAGTGCTTACGCGGCGGATTCAGGATTACCGAAGCGCCACGAACGATCGTTGCCATCACCGCCATCGGTGAGCGTTCCGTCGAACAGCATCTCGATCTCGGCGCGACCAACCTCGCTCCCGAAGGTGAAGGCGGCAACGTGACCACTTGCATCGGCATCGAGGCGTCCGCCGAGTTTCTCCGCCTTCGGTGCAAAGAAACCGAGGTCCCAGTCACCGAAGACCTGCACCGCAACATTTCCGCTTGGAGCCGTCACGTCGAACGCTCCATCTGCTTGGAGCGTGAGCACGTCGCCCGCTGCAACGCCGGTAACCAGCAGGGGAGAGGTCACCAACTCGAATGAATCATCGGGGTTCTCGAAGGCGAACACCTGCTCGTGGAGCGGTGCGCCCGACTCGTTCCTGCCGATGAACAGATCGATCTCGGTGAGGTTGCCGAACATCCAACTCAGCTTCGGCCAGTCCTTCACCACATTGTCGATCGTCGACTCGATCTTCCTCACGCCAACATCAATCGGGATGGTGAAGACGCGTATGCGAGGCTCCTTGCCGTCGAGGCGGCCTCCGATCGACTCGATGTGTTGCGTGAGCGCATCGACTTCGCCCCACTCGCCAAAGACTTGCACGGCTACGTTTCGACCCCATGACAACAGTTCGAACTGGCCATCTGTTGAGAGACGGATTCGGTCGTCGGCGGCCAATCCGCGAACGAGCATCGGCGAGTTCGCCAGCTCGAAGGACTCTTCGTCGGGAACGCGCGCCGGGACCCGCTCACGAATCCACTTGCCATCAGCGGCCTTCTCGACGGCCAAGTCAATGTCGACAGCCATTAGTCCTCCTCATCGACAAAGCTGTCGAGTAATTCGGCCGAAACGAGGAATGCTTGCGATATTTCGTGGAGTTCGCTCCACACTGCGGCATCGACTTCGACTCCGGCGCGGTAGGGGTCGGGAGCCTCGTCACCGGCAGGAGTGGAGGAACTGGCAGTGATGGTGAAGGCGTGAAGGTCCGCCGTCCGCGCCGCATCGGCGAATGTGCTTAGCGCGCTGCCATCGATCAGGTGTGCAGCCATCACGTCCTTGCCTATTTGCTGAGCCACGCCAGGGTCGACCCCGTGCACACGGCAGCATCGGTTAACAATGTCACTGATCTCGCGCGGAGCCACGCTGAGCGCGTTCACGAGTCGAATACCTCGGAAAACAGGCGCAGCCAGTTTCCGCCCAAGATGAGATCCCGTTCCGCTGCGGAGAAGCCAATATCGTCGAGGCCTTCGGCCATCGATGGGAAGTCGACCGGGCCCGTAAACCAGTCTGGCCACGGCGGGAACTCTGGAATTTCCTTTGGATCCTTCGGACGGTTCCAGCGCCCCGAACGCATCCAGCCGAGGGCGTCGGCCTGCCATCCGAGCACGGCGTCGGTGCCGATAGCCACGTGTTCGACGCCGATCTGTTCTGCCAGGGTGGCGAACATCTGGCAGTACTCGCGGCGAGTCACCTCGGCGCCACCCATGAACAGCGGGTACATCGTGGCGCCCATAATCCCGCCCCGTTCGGCGACGGCGTTGATGACCTCATCGGGCTTGTTGCGCTTGGCATCACAGAACCACAACGGGTTTCCGTGGGTGACGGCGATTGGCTTTGACGACGCTTCCACCGCGTCGAGGCCCGTCTTGTTGCCGACGTGGCTGATATCGATGAGGACGCCAGCGTCGTTGAGTGCTGACACCATGCGGTGCCCCGCGAGGGTGAGCCCTGCATCGTTGGGTTCATAGCAACTCGAACCGAGATGGTTTGCGATGTTGTAGGTGAGCTGGACAACACGAATGCCAACGTCGGCGAAGATGCCAGCCATCTCCGGGTCGTCGCCGAGCATCGTGCTGTTCTGGAACCCGAGCACAAGGCCGAGCACCCCGTCGGCTTTCGCCCGATGCATGTCGTCGACCGTTCGCACGATTGCCACGATGTCGTCATTCTCGCGAACGAGATGTCGGAGGGCGCCGATGCGTGTCATGGCGCCGCCGAGGTCTTCCCAGACCCCAACCGTTGCGTGCACGATGTTGACTCCACCGGCTCGCACCTCTTCGATGACCGGACGGCTCCAGTCGTTGATTTCTAGGCCGTCGATGATCACAAAATGCTCGATTCATGCTGCACGGGACTAGAGGGTCGAGAGGGAAGAACCCAATCGTCGGTGAGCGCTGCACCTTCACGATTGAGGTCGGCGTGGCGCGGAGCACCTTGAAACAGGGTGACGCGCAACCAGTCGGTCGACTTCGGCTTGAAGTTGTCCATGCCGTACATCGCCAGTTGGAAACGTTGGAGTTGCAGCGGCAGGTACACCTGTGAGCATGGGTTATCTCGGGGTTCGCCGAATGGGCGGTCACTCTCGATAAGGCGTTTTGCCGCCAAGGTGTGTTCGGGGTGAGATGCGAGAATTTGGCCCATTGTGGTCTCGGCATCGACGGCGTCGAGGTCGGCCCGCAAGGCCAGCATGCGGCGAACCACATCGAGCGCGACGTCGTTGAACCCAGGGTCGACGTTCTCCCGTCGGACGCGACGTGGTTCTTCGTTGCTGTCGCTCATGACCCACCAGAACTCATTACCGGCGAAGCGTTCTGCGTCGAGGTCATCGATCCAGCCGAATCTTGAGGCGATCAACTCGAGGGCGTTCCCTGCCGTCAACACCGGATCGATGTTGACCGTCTCGTCGACGACGAGCAGCGAATCGAGTTCTTCGTCGAGGTCAGGATCGAGCGTCGAACCCAACTCGAGCAATATCGATACACACAACTCTGCAGTCTCTGCACCCTGGGTTTCGGCCCATGAATACCAGCGGTCGAAGATGTCGGACGAGGGAGGATCTTCGGCCAACAACTCATCGAAGTGGCTCAAAAGATTCCGTGCGACCGCTGCGACCTCGACCGGGCTGAGGAACGGGTCGGAGTTCTGCCCGTTTCCTGACGAGAAGTGCGTAATCGCCCGCTGCGTCCACGATCGAACGGTTTCGATGCGCTCAGGAGTTGCATCGGCGGCGCGGGCGCTGGCCAACGCCACCTCTCGAATCGCAACCCACGAATCGATAACCCGAGGATGCTTGAAGGCATACGGGACGAGACCCAACCCGGTGGCGTTGCCGAGTCCGAAGTAGTGCGACCATTCATTGTTGAACCCAACAGCAGAACCTCCGCCCTTGGCACGAGCACAGTGCTCGACAATGTCATAGGTGAGTTCTCTGAAGCACCAGGCTCCGAGCATTTGCGCCCGATACGGGGCGGAAACTGATCCACCCTCGTCGAGTCCCTCGAACGAACGCATGCCGAACTTGCCGTTTCCGTAGAACGCTGTACTTCGCATGATGTAACCAGCATCGGCGACGAGGTCGGGGTCGGGTTGACGCCCGCTCGCCAACGAGTCGACGACATAGTCGAAGAACCGGACGCTCCGGTTCCCTCGGGTGAGCGTAAGTACGTCGCTTGTCAACCGTCCGTTCTCTTGCTTTGGGACTTCCGAACGGAGTCGTTCCATGAGTTCAGGGTTGGCCGCCGCGTCTCCGACGACGAGGGCTCCGGTGATCTCCCAATCGGCAGCGACGACCCTGTCGGTGTGCAGCGACTCGTCGAGCATGGAGGTGAACGCAACGAACGACAACACTTCGTCGCCGGCGGTTACTCGGTATATGGTTTCACCCGCTCCGTCGGCATCGACCTCGAATCGTGTCCGATCGACCGTCCACCCGTCAGCTGCGGCACGACGGAGCATCGTGCGGCTAAAGGAGTACCGAGTAAGCCTCGCTGCGCCGAGAAATTCCGGCGCCATAACGGTTTCGGCTTCGCGTACGGGGCTTTCGGACACGAGAGCTTGCAGACGCCGTTCACCGCTGGTTGATCGTTGCTCGGCCATGTGCATTTCGAACCCCCAGTGTTGCTAGGCAAGGGTACTGAATCGGCCGTCGAAGGTGCGATACCGGTGGCTGCGCCGCTCGATGCGCGCGGTACCCCTAAATCTTGGGTTCTTTGGGTCCGAAGTAGCGATTACTGCGCGCTCGTGAGGACTGGCGGGCGGGCTGTTGGCCACCGCATGCACGCAAACACGGTAAATCCAACGGCCGCGGTTTCGCCATGGTCGCTTTAACTTGCCCGTCGACGTGCCGATCTATTCGTGAGAGACCCGCAACGAACTGACAGTAAGTAGGAACCAATGTCACCAACGACTGAGCAACCCATCACGATTCGAATCGTGCTCGACGGTGCGCCACTTGCTGGAAAGACCACCGTGACCCACTCCGTGGCCGCTGCGCTCGGAGAAGCAGCCGCTGTGCCCTCCCAGGAAGGTGGACTCACCGGCTCTTTCGATTGGGGTTCGTACACCGACGGCGAACATACCGGGGAGACCGTCGACGTAGAAATCGTCAATGTTCCGGCACAACGCAACCTCGTTGATCGCCGCCACGAACTCTTGGCTTGGGGCGACGTCATCATCTTCGTTTCCGACTCGACCGCACCACTGATCGCCACCTCTTCCGACAAGCTCGGAGAGCTTCGCGCTGAACTCGAGGAAATCGGCGACAAGCCCATCATCGTCATCGCAAACAAGCGCGATCTCGGAAACGCGATCGGCCTTGACGAACTCCGTCGCGAACTCAACTTGGGCGATGCGGACGTCGTCGTCGAGAGCATCGCTACCGCTGGCGTGGGTGTACCTCTTGCAACAGTGCACAGCGTTCGCGCTGCGCTAACAGCCGAGGGTCACCGCTTCGAGGCCCCTGTCGCAGCCCCCGTGCTCAAAGCGCTAGATGTTGCTCTGAACACGAACGAAACCGGCGCCGGCGAGCTTCCGCTCTCGGGGTCGAGCAGCATTACCTTCTCGCACTGGGACAACCTGCCAACACAGGCGTCAGCGTATGGTGAACAGTCGAGCGACGACGCAATGAACGCCTCTGATTGGCAGCAGATAAACGCCATTGAAGAAGCTTCCGACCCATCTGTCGACACGACCGAAGACACCGTCGACGAACCAGTCGACGAGGCACACGCCCCAATTGCTGAAGACACCGGTTCTGAAGACGCAACTTCTGAGGATGCAATTTCTGAGGAGCTACCAGCAGCACCGGAGCGCAAATCGTTCTTCGGTGGGCTGATCCCAAGCACGTCAACCGCAGCAGAAGAAATCGCTTCGAGTGATCCGGTCGACGATGAACCAGAACGAAAGTCGTTCTTTGGCAGCGGAGTTGCGAAGGATACGCCAGAACGGAAGTCGTTCTTCGGTAGCGGCGTTGCCGAAGAAACCACCAGTTTCGCTCCTACACCCACACCCACACCGGCCCCTGAGCCAGAGCCAGGCGAGAGCTATGTCGATGCCGATGGCTGGACAACATATGTTCCTGAAGATGGGCTCGAAACGAATGTTGCGTCGGCTCCACCTCCACCGGTGATGCCCGAGCGCGACTCGTTCTTTGGTGGCCCAGCGTTAGCGGCAGCGGCACCAACCGCCGACGCAGTCGAGGAACTCGACGAAACCTCGGAGCCTGAGGTCTTTGAGACTGGTATGGCTCTTGGCGAGCCCGAGCTTCTCGATGATTTCGAACTCCTCGACGAGGTCGAAGACACCGAGTCATCTGTGTTTACTGAAGACACAGCACTCGCTGATGAGGTAGCACTCGCTGATGAG
>CAZBTI010000120.1:0-10608 GCA_964494395.1 uncultured Acidimicrobiales bacterium
CTGCGGGCCGAACCAAGATCGTGTTGTGGGAAGAGATTGACTAGTTGCGGCCGGATCTCAACTCAAGGCGTGCAGCCTTTTCAGCTTCCTTGCGGCGGGCCTTAAGGATGCGGCGACGCTGACGTTCTGAGGTTGCGCCCCAGACACCGTGATCGATGCGGTTCGTCAGCGCATATTCCAAGCAGCCATCGACGACCGGGCACTTTATGCAAATTCGTTTTGCAACTTCTACGCCGACGCCATCGCTAGGGAAGAAGGTTTCAGGGGGCTGGTTTGCGCACAAACCCTTTGCCATCCAGTTCGGTTCCATTTGATACACCTCCTGGTGTTCATGGATTACTACGCTCAGACTGCACCGAAAGTTCCCGTAAAGGAAGCCTTTTGGCCCATATCTGTCAATTTCTTCGACAGCTCTAACATCCCTGACGCTAGCCTAAGGGCCGACGCACCGCGGGCTTCAAGCCAAGAAGTCAGTGTTTTGTAAAAGGAAAGCTATGTCCAACACCTCTGATGAACAGCTGCCAGCCCAAGGTCACGCAAAGATCGTATATAACGGTCCTATTGCACCGCACTGGGACATTCGGGCAATTTCGGGTGACGGGGCACTAATGGACGGCTTCCGTGAACGCGTGACGGCTCGACTCCTTTTGCTTCCTCCACACGATCCGCAGTTCCGGCGAAATCGCGAGCGGGTCAACCGTGACGGCGAGCGCGAGCGCATCTACATCGAGTGGGATCTCGGGTACGAAGAGGACAGCGAAACTCAGCACTCGACCGGGCGCGTGTAAGGCATTTCCTCCGCTGGTTTCATCTGGCTTTTCTCTCTCTTCTCGGCTGAACTAAAGCCCGTCGGCCACCTGCCGATTGGGATCCATGTCGGAGGAGTCGGAAATGCATGACGAGAAGCACGTGATCGGCCTGGTTGGCCGCACGTTCTCGATCGCGCCCATCGACACGAACCCGACCAACTATCTCAACCGAGAATTGAGCTGGCTCTCGTTCAACGCCCGCGTGCTCGCACTGGCGACGGATGCGAAGATTCCGCTCTTAGAGCGTTTGAAGTTCGTTGCAATCTATGCCGGCAATCTCGATGAGTTCTTTCAGGTTCGCATTGCGGGCCTCCACGATCTCGTCGCAGCCGAAGTTCGCTTTCGGGGTCCCGATGGGCGCACTCCCGAAGAGCAGCTGGGAGACATCTGCAGCGCCTTGCAGTCGCTTGAAGCGAAACGTCAAGCGATCTTTCGCGAAGAGTTACTCCCGCAGCTCGAACTCCAGGGCATTCGGATCGAGAAGTACGCCGACCTCGATCCAGAAGACAAGCTGGTCGCTGATGCGTACTTCGATGAGCAGGTCTTCCCGATCCTGACTCCGCTCGGGCTCGACCCCGGTCATCCGTTCCCGTTCATCTCCGATCTGTCGTTAAACCTCGGTGTTCGAGTTCGGACACCCGGCGACGACCGGACTCGCTTTGCTCGCATCAAAGTGCCAGCCATGGTGAACCGATTCGTAAAGCTGTCTCAACCGAGCCGCTTCGTGCTCATCGAAGACCTCATCATTGCGCACCTCAACAAATTGTTCCCAGGTTTGGAGATCGTCGAGTACCTCGCCTTTCGAGTTACTCGAAACGCCGACCTCAACTACCGCGATGAGGAAGCCGACGACCTCCTCGAACTGGTCGAGATGGAGCTTCGTCGGCGCCGCCTTGGCAACGCCGTCCGGCTCGAACTGGGAATCAGGAACGGAGACGCCATTCGTGGGTTGCTCGAAGAAGAGCTCGACCTAGCCGAGGCCGACGTCTACACCGACAACGCACTCCTCGCAATGGTCGACCTGTGGTCGTTGATGAAACTCGATCGCCCAGACCTGCGATTCGATGAGTTTGCCCCGATCGTTCCCGCTCGAATCTCCCAACGCTCGGGTGATGAGGTCGACCTCTTCGAGACGCTTCGAAGCCGAGACCTCTTGGTGCACCAGCCATATGAATCGTTCGGCGCATCGACCCAAGAACTCATACGACGAGCTGCGTCCGACCCCGATGTTGTCGCCATCAAGATGACCCTTTACCGCACATCTTCTGACAGCCCGATCGTTCGAGCGCTGGTCAGAGCGGCAGAGAAGGGCAAACAGGTCGCGGTACTCATCGAACTCAAGGCACGCTTCGATGAACGAGCAAACATCGAGTGGGCAAAGACGCTGGAGCAGGCTGGCGTGCACGTTACGTACGGTCTCACCGGTCTCAAGATCCACGCCAAGCTCACCATGATCGTGCGGCGCGAATCGGGAAAGATGGTGCGCTACTGCCACTTCGGTACCGGCAACTACAACGACGGCACCGCCCGTCTCTATGGCGACTTTTCGCTCATGACCGCGTCGCCAAAGCTTGGCGACGAACTTGCGGTCGTGTTCAACACGCTCACGGGCTATGGAGGTCAGATCAGCTACGACGATCTCCTCGTGGCCCCCGAAGGTCTCCGGACAGGTCTGAACGAACTCATTCGTCAAGAAATGCGATCCCAACAGGGTCGGATCATCATGAAGATGAACTCTCTGGTCGATCCTGAAATGGTTGGCCTTCTCTACGAGGCAAGTCAGTCCGGCGTCGAGATCGATCTGATCGTGCGTGGCATGTGCAGTCTGCGCGCCGGAGTTCGTGGGCTCTCCGACAACATTCGAGTGCGCTCCATCATTGGCCGCTACCTCGAGCACGCCCGGGTGTATCACTTTGGCAACGGCGCGGGAGAAGCAAAGCCGGTTACCTATATGGGTTCAGCCGACCTAATGCAACGAAACCTCGACCATCGAGTCGAGACGCTGGTGGCACTCGCCGACCCCAAGGTCGCCGGACAGGTGCTCAGCTCACTCCAGATGGAGCTCACGCCAAATCTACAGAGTTGGTACCTCGCCCCCGACGGTGGTTGGACCCGGGATGCAAGCGGCGAACTTGTCGACCTTCACACCTCGTTTGAAGAGATGGCCAAAGAACGTCGCCGTGCGGGCAAGTTGGCAGCGCAGGGACACCAATAACTCATGGCACGCAAAGACAAAGAACGTCGAGAGAAGGAGCGTCGCGAGAAGGATCGTCGCGAGGCGGAAACGTCGGGCAAGGCCGACAAGAACGGCAAGACCGACAAGAACGGCAAGACCGACAAGAACGGTAAGAACGCGAAGAACGGGAAGAACGACAAGTTTGTCGCGGAGATCAAAGCGGCTGGCGGGATCGTCGTGCGCTCGGGAAAGAAGGGCCCGAAGGTCCTCCTTATCCACCGAGAGCGTTACAACGACTGGAGCTTTCCCAAGGGCAAACTCGACCCAGGGGAAAAGTTCAAAGAGGCTGCGCACCGCGAAGTGCAAGAAGAAACCGGTTTCGATTGTCGCCTGCACAAACCATCGCTTCCGTCCATCCTCTACAAGGATCGGAACGGTCGATGCAAAGAAGTCCGCTACTGGCTGATGACCGCAATCTCCGGCGAATTTACGCCGAATGACGAAGTGGAGCTGATTGCCTGGGTCCGCTGGGACAAGGTTACCGATCGTCTCACCTACGAAAAAGACAAGCGGTTCTTTGCCGATGTGGTCAAGAGTGGGCGCATCGAGCAGGTTCTGCAGAAGTAGGTTCTGCGAAATGTGCGCGAGTCGTTTACCTTGCGTTCACCCTGAGGGCTCTCTCACGTAAATCGGCTTCTCTATCTTCCTAAGTACAGGCCGGACGTCTGTCCGGGTTGTCAGACCCTTGGGAGGGCCTACGTGATTACTCGAACCCACCGGCGGAACCGAATGCTGGCTGGATTGGCCACGCTTTCACTCGTCGCTGCAGCATGTGGTGGTAGTGGCGGCGAAACCGCTGCTGGCGATGGTGGTGGCTCTGGCTCCAGCGGCGCATCGGGCGAAATCCTGATCTCCGGTTCCTCAACGGTGGAACCAATTTCAGTTCGCGTCGCCGAGCTCTACGAATCGGTCGCACCAGACGTGCTCGTCGATGTCGACGGCCCTGGAACCGGCGACGGTTTCGCACTCTTCTGCGACGGCCTCACCGACATCTCCAACGCATCACGCCCGATCCGCGACAGCGAAGCCGAGACCTGCGCCGCCAACGGCGTCGAGTTCACCGAGATTCTCGTCGGCATCGACGGCATTGCGGTCATGACCAACAACGCCAACGACGCCGTCGACTGTGTCACCTTCGACCAGCTCTTCAACCTCATTGGCCCAAACGGCGAAGGCACCTCCACGTGGTCCGAGGCCGACCCGAGCCTTCCAGATGCACCGCTCGACATCTTCGGCCCCGGCGTTGAGTCCGGAACCTTCGACAGCTTCGTCGAGATCGTTATCGAGGAACTCGCCGAAGAAGCAGGCGTCGAGATCGGAACTCGCACCGACTACAGCCCATCGGCTGACGACAGTCAGATCCTCGGCGGCATCCAGACCTCTGATACCTCTCTCGGTTGGGTCGGGTTCGCATTCGCTGAACCCGCCGACGTAAAGCTGCTCGAGGTCGATGGTGGCGACGGATGTGTCGCTCCAAACGCAGAGACCATTGCTTCGAACGAATACCCGGTTAGCCGAAATCTCTTCATCTACGTCAATGACGGCGCAGCAGCAGAGAACCCAGTGCTCACCGAATTCGTCGATTTCTACCTCGCCGACGGCCTCGACGTCGCGGTGGCTGAGGTTGGCTACGTTGCGCTCACCGAAGACTCCAAGGAAGAAGTTCGGGCCGCTTGGGCGGGCTGATCTGACACCTGCGTTCACAGAGCTCTGGGGCTGTACCGCCTCCCCTCCAGGTGCAGCCCCGAGCTCAACCCCACTATTCAAACCAACCCGCATTGAGAGAGGTCTCGCCAAATGGCAGACATTGGAGTAACCGCTCGACCGCAAGGCCGGCCCGCTGGAGAACGGCTCACTGTTGAGTCTCTGGCCTCACCGGCCAATCGTGCTCGAAAAGAAGCGGCGATCCGCGCCTTCTTCCTGATGGCAGCGCTCGTATCGATCGCTATCTCGATCCTTATCGTGTTGTCGCTCGTCCGAGAGGCGAGCGTGTTCATCTTCAACATCGATTACTCCCAAACGTGGGGGCAAACTGGCTGGTTCCCTCGAAACGGCGTGTACGACATGCCGACGATTCTCGTCTCCTCGCTCATCGTCACCGGTGTAGCAATGCTGGTTGCGGGGCCGCTCGGCCTCGGCTCGGCGATCTACTTGAGCGAGTACGCAAGCCGGCGCACCCGCAGTTTCCTGAAGCCCGTCCTCGAAGTCCTGGCTGGAGTGCCCTCAGTCGTCCTTGGCTTCTTTGCGCTCTTCTTCATCAGCCCGCAAGTCATCGAGCGAATCGGTCGAACTGGTTGGCTGCTCATTGGAGCGGTCGTCGTTGTCATGTACGTCCTGGGTGTGGCTATCTGGGCGCGGAAACTCGTTCGGCGAGAGATCGATACCCCGGTTAAAACGCAGCTCTTGCGGGTACTGTCGCTGACGGTCTTCGTCGCCGGTGGGCTCATTCTGATCTGGTGGGTCAACGGGGTCGCCGGCTCGGCCGACCCAGACGCAGCGAACTTCTTCAACGTGCAACGTGGAGGAAACCTCGCCGCTGCAGCAGTCGGTGTCGGCATCCTCACGATCCCCCTCGTCGCTTCGGTATCTGAAGACGCTTTGGCATCGGTGCCACAAGAACTCCGCACCGCTTCAGCGGGTCTTGGAGCCCGAAAGCTCACCACCACCGTCCAGGTCGTTCTGCCAGCGGCTGTCTCGGGCATCGTTGCAGCCTTCATCATCGGCATTAGCCGTGCGCTCGGCGAGACCATCGTGGTCTTCCTCGCCGGCGGCGCCGCCGACGCAGCCCGTTTCACCGACTCACCCTTCGAAGGCGGTCTCACAATGACCGCGGCCATGGCTTCGCTCGCAACCGGAACGGACAATGTTGTTGGCGAGGGACTTACCTTTCAAAGTCTTTACTTCGTCGGATTCGTCTTGTTCATCTTGACTCTGTTCCTCAACATCGTCGCCGGCCGCTTCGTCAGCCGTGTTCGCGAGAAGTACTAGGAGGTCACCACATGGCACTCAGCACCATCGGCGGATCCAGCAACGTCAAACAACGCGTAGAAGACGAGATCTTCAAGCAGGGTGGCGACCTTCGCGGTTCGAGTTTCAAGGCGCTGATGTTTTCCGCTCTCGGCATGTCGATCGTGATCCTCGTGATCCTCATGGTCGATGTCCTGATCGATGGGTGGTCGGTACTGACCACCCGCCTCGGGGGCTTCCTTACCGGGACGCTCCGCAGCCAATCGACCGACGAACTGCTCGGCATTTCCCAAGGATTGATCGGATCTTTCTGGATCGCGGCCTTCGTGATCGTGCTGTCGTTCCCGATCGGGATCTCCTCGGCGATATACCTCGAGGAGTACGCAACCGAAGGTCGCCTCACCAAAGTGATCGACATCGCCATTCGTAACCTGGCTGGCGTTCCCTCGGTCGTCTACGGCTTGCTCGGCCTCTTCCTCTTCGTCAACACGAACCAGGGGCAGAGCACGCTGGCCGCCGGCGGAATCACGCTCGCCATCCTCGTTCTGCCAATCGTGGTCATCACCTCGGCTGAGGCCATTCGAGCCGTCCCTGAGAGCCTCCGCCAGGGGGCCTATGGCGTGGGCGCTACAAAGTGGGATGTCATTCGCACACAAGTACTTCCCTTCGCTGCGCCCGGCATTCTCACCGGCACGCTCTTGTCGCTCTCCCGTGCGGTTGGCGAAGCAGCACCACTCATCCTCGTAGGCGCCATCACCGGTCGCCTCGCAGCCCGAGATCGTTCGGTCTTCTCTCCGGAACAATTGACCGACCGTTTCACGGCGATGCCCATCGTCATCGTGGGCTGGGTACAAGAAGCTGCTCGTGATGTTGGCTTCGCCGCAGCCGCAGGAGCGGCGATCGTGGTCCTACTCGTGTTGGTCATCGCAATGAACTCAATTGCGGTGTTGTTGCGCAACCACTTTGAAAAGAAGCGAGGATAGGCCATGGTAGGGGTGCGGAATTTCTCTAGGAAAAAGCTGAAAGGCCTGCTCGTGAGCGCTGAAGATACGACGACTGAAATTGAGGACGTCGACGTAGACCAACCAGTCGAAACGGCACGGGAGACCGTTCCGATGGAGATCGCGGATGAAGACCTCGTCTTCAACGCCAGCGATCTCAGTGTCTATTACGGAGATTTTCGGGCGGTTCGAGATGTCAACATGCGCATCAAGCGCAACGAGATCACAGCCCTTATCGGCCCATCGGGTTGCGGAAAGTCGACCGTGCTTCGGTCCTTCAACCGCATGAACGACCTCATCCCCTCAGCCCGCGTTGAGGGTGAGCTGCTTTATCAGGGCGTCGACCTTTACGACCAGCGCGTCGACCCCGTCGAGGTTCGCCGTCGCATCGGCATGGTCTTCCAGAAGCCGAACCCATTCCCAAAGAGCATCTATGACAACGTGGCCTATGGACCGCGGGTCGCTGGTCGCAAAAAGGGCCTTGACGACATTGTTGAATCCAGCCTCAAGAAGGCGGCGCTCTGGGATGAAGTAAAGGACCGTCTCGGTGAGTCTGCCGTCGGCATGTCGGGCGGTCAGCAGCAGCGTCTCAGCATCGCTCGTGCAATCGCGGTCGACCCTGAGGTTCTCCTCATGGACGAGCCCTGCTCGGCACTCGACCCGATCGCGACCGGACGCATCGAAGAGCTCATGGCGGAAATCAAAAACGAGTACACGATCCTCATCGTCACGCACAACATGCAACAGGCCGCTCGCGTGTCTGATCGCACCGGGTTCTTCTCGGTTGAGGTCGACGAGGCAAACGATCGCCGCACCGGACTCCTGGTCGAGTACACGACCACCGAGAAGCTCTTCTCGAATCCCGACGACGAACGCACCGAGAACTACATCACTGGAAGGTTCGGATAAGCCAATGTCTCAAACCGATCTGCGCATGAACTTCCATGATGAGCTCAACCTTGTCCGTGACACGATCGTCACGCTCGCGGCAAACGTCACCGAGGCAATACCTCGCGCGACCGAGGCGTTGATCGACAATAACCTTGAGGTTGCTCAGGAAGTTATCCAGAAAGATGAAGAGCTCGACGCGCTTTCGGCGCAGATCGAGGAACGTTCCTATGCGCTAATCACTCTGCAGCAACCAATGGCGAGCGACATGCGCGCCATCGTGACCGCGATGAAGATCAACGGCGAGTACGAACGCTCCGGCGATCTCGCCGTCAACATCTGCAAGGGTCTGCGTCGTAGTTACGGCATGACCCTCACCCCGACCCTGCGGGGGCTCATCACCTCGATGAGTGAAGAAGCAGTGCGGCTCACCCGGCTTTCCGTCGATGCCTACGTCGAGGGCAATGTCGGCCTGGCCGCTGCGCTTCCAGACATCGACGATCGCCTCGATGACCTCCAAGCCGACTTCATCCAAGAGATTTTTCACGCTCACGAGTCGAAACAACTCGAACTCCAAGAAACGGTGCAGTTGGCACTTATTGCTCGCTACTACGAGCGGATTGGCGACCATGCTGTGAACATCGGCGAGCGCATTGTGTACATGGTGACCGGCGAGGCTCCTGAGTTGGCCGGGGCGTCACGTTCCCAGCAAGCTGAAGTGTTCCCCGAGACCGTCGAGAAGGGTCCGGCCGGATCGCCCGGTAGCGGAACAGGTTCAGAGACCGAGGCGGAGTAGCCTTAAATCATGGCTTGGGTCGTTGCACTGGCTCTGGCAATTGTTCTCGTGATCGTTGTCATGATGAGCAATCGCCGTGAACAGGCTCACCTGCAACGTCTCCAACGCACCTTGGAAACCGCGGGAGATGATCGTCAACCGGCCCGCTCGATCGACAGCGCGCTCGATCGGTTGGCCAACATGGTGCACTCCGATATCAGCGAGGAGATGCCTCGGCGAGTTCGTTCGGCGCTCGACGCTATCTCTGCGGCAGCTGTCCTCGTCGACAGTGACGGGGTTGAGCTGTTTCGAAATCAACACGCCAAGCCGTACCTCAATGCTCGTCACGGCGACGCGCTGGTCGAGAACGAGATCCAGGTCGTCTTGGAAGAGGCCCTTCTCGGCGACACGATCGAACAAGAACTCAAACTCCACGGACCGCCCGAGCGACAGTTGCTCATCATTGGTTCGCCGCTGATCGCCGACGGCGAGCTCCTCGGTGCAGTCGTGTTGGTCGATGACATCAGCGAACAGCAACGCCTCGAACAGGTCCGCCGAGACTTCGTCGCCAATGTGAGCCACGAACTCCGCACGCCGGTTGGAGCGCTGAGCCTTCTCGCGGAGACGTTGGAAGGTGAGACCGACCCGGAGGTCATTGCGAACTTCCTGAGCCGGATCCAAGACGAGTCGGACAGATTGGGTCGCCTCATCGATGACCTTCTCGACCTCAGCCGAATCGAGGGTGGCTTCGAGGATGCACAGAGCGAGGTCGAACTCGGCGGAGTGCTTCGTGAGAGCGCCGGCGCCGTGCGGTCAGCAGCCGACCATAAGGGCATTGATCTGACCGTGGAGGTCTTCGACGAAGCGACCATCATCGGCGATCGCCCGCAACTCGTTTCGGCAGCTTCCAACCTGTTGAGCAATGCCATCAAATACACCAACGAGGGTGGCACCGTGAGCTGTCGACTCGTCAGTCATGGACCCGAGGTCGCCGTCGTCGTGGAAGATAGCGGAATCGGGATTCCTCAACGCGATCTCGGTCGGGTGTTCGAACGCTTTTATCGAGTTGATCGTGGACGTGGAGCCGACACTGGAGGCACCGGCCTCGGGCTCTCGATCGTCCGCAACGTCGCCGTGAATCATGGCGGCCGGGTCGAGGTGACTTCGCAGGAAGGAATCGGTTCGACCTTCTCGATGATTCTTCCAGTAGGTGGCCCAGAGCGCTTCGACGATGGCGAGCTTGTCCTCGAAGAACTCGATGAGTGAGCTATCGGTCCTCGTCGTCGAGGATGAACGCAGCTTTGCTGAAGCCCTCACCCTCGGCCTCGGGAGAGAAGGTTTCGCAGTCACGGTGTCCTCCGATGGCGCTGACGCATTGCGCCGCTTCGACGAGGTGCAACCCGACATCGTGCTGCTCGACGTGATGTTGCCGACGCTCTCAGGGATCGATGTCTGTCGGGAGATCCGAACAAAGTCGAAGGTACCGATCATCATGGTGTCGGCCAAGGGCGAAGAACTCGACACCGTCGTCGGGCTCGAAGTCGGCGCCGACGATTACGTGACCAAGCCCTACCGACTTCGCGAGCTGGTCGCCCGCATGCGAGCGGTGCTGCGTAGAGCAGAAGAAGACGAAGCTCCAGAGGCCGCCGTTGTCGAACGGCCGGGTCCGGTCGTTGTCGGCGATGTCTCCCTCAACACAGACCGTCACGAAGTAACGGTGCGGGGCGAGATTCTTGATCTGCCACTCAAAGAATTCGACCTGCTGGCAATCCTCATCCAGAACGCCGGCCGCGTGCTTCCCCGAGAAGTGCTGATCGAGAAGGTGTGGGGCATCGACTACGAAGGTGACACCAAGACCCTCGACGTCCACATCAAGCGCCTAAGAACCAAGATCGAATCGGATCCCAAGACTCCATCTCGAATCATCACCAT
>CAZBTI010000121.1:0-4192 GCA_964494395.1 uncultured Acidimicrobiales bacterium
TCCCTCGGGGCGCCTCACTCGTTCTGGTCTCCACGCCTATCGGCAATCTCGGCGACCTGTCGCCTCGCTCGATCGACGCACTGACAAATGCCGATTCCATCGCGTGTGAAGACACGCGCCGCACCGGTTCGCTGCTCGCTCATTTCGGAATTCCGCACGACCCGTTCATTGTCTGCAACGAGCACACCGAGGCCGCAGCGAGCGCAGAGATCGTGGCTCGAATCGGCAGGGGAGAGGTAGTGGTGCTCGTCTCCGACGCCGGGACTCCAGCGGTGTCTGACCCCGGTGAGCGCGTGGTCCAAGCCGTCATCGACGCTGGGTACGACGTCGAGGCAATACCCGGAGCGAGTGCAGCCCTGGTCGGCCTGCTCGTGAGTGGACTTTCGACCGACCGATTCTGTTTCGATGGGTTCCTTCCTCGCAAGGGCCAAGTCCGCTCCGGTCGCATTGCCGAGCTCGTGAACGAACCGCGAACCGTCGTCTTGTTCGAAGCGCCTCACCGCCTCCTGCGGACCATTGATGACCTGCACGGTTCCCTCGGTGGCGATCGACCGATCGCAATAGCGCGCGAGCTCACCAAGAAGTTCGAAGAGGTCTGGCGAGGAACGCTGGCCGAAGCTGTCGCGCATTGCGCCGACAACGAACCTCGAGGTGAATATGTGCTCATCCTCGGGGGGTCGGTGCCCGTCGACGCATCTGACGATGCGTTGATCACCGCGCTTCAACGCGAAGCCGATGGTGGGGCAACTCGGCGCGACGCAGTCGACACCGTCGTGGCGATGACGGGAGCGAAAAAGCGCCACGTGTACGACCTCGCGTTGGAGCTCAACTTTCACTAACTCCAGCGCGTGCAACAGGATGGGTCATGGCCGACCCATTGCTTGAACCGTTTCAGCTCAAACACCTCACGCTGCGTAATCGCATCTTCTCGTCCGCTCATGAGCCCGCGTATTCCGAAGAGGGGATGCCAAAGGACCGATACCGGCTCTACCACGAGGAGAAAGCAAAGGGTGGGGTCGCGCTCACGATGACCGCAGGTTCAGCGGTTATTGCAGAGGACAGCCCGCCGTCCTTTGGGAACCTGCACGCGTATGACGACGCGATCGTTCCGTGGATTCAACGCCTCACCGATGGCGTCCACGAGCATGGCGCCAAGTGCATGATCCAACTTAGTCACCTCGGCAGGCGCACCGGTTGGGCCCAAGACGATTGGTTGCCCGTGGTGGCTCCCTCGCCGCTTCGAGAGCCAGCGCACCGCTCGATTCCGAAGGAGGCCGAAGACTGGGATCTCGATCGCATCGTTGCCAAGTACGCCGATGCCGCCGAACGCATGCAGGCCGGAGGTATGGATGGCATCGAGATGCAGGCCTACGGCCACTTCATGGACGCATTCTGGTCGCCGGTGACCAACCACCGTGGAGATGAGTGGGGCGGCAGCGATGATGAGCGCCTGCGGTTTCCATGGCGGGTCCTCGAAGCCATCCGCGAGAGGGTTGGGCCAGAGTTCATCGTTGGAATCCGAATGGCGATTGACGAAGCGGTGCCCGGGGGAATCGACACCGAGGCCGGACTTGCAATTCTGGCCAAGCTGGAAGAGGACGGCCTGATCGACTTCCTCAACGTGATTCGGGGAAGCATTGGTACCGACGTGCTTCTCTCCGACGTCATCCCCATTCATGGGATGCCCGCAGCTCCGCATCTCGACTTCACCGCAGCGGTTCGCCAATCGACGAACTTGCCGATACTGCACGCGGCCAAAATCGACGACGTTGCGACGGCCCGCCACTCCGTTGCCGAAGGCAAGGTCGATCTCGTGGGAATGACGCGAGCGCAGATGGCCGACCCGCACATCGTCAGAAAGATCATCGAAGGAACCGAGGATCGAATCCGCCCCTGCGTCGGAGCGACCTACTGCCTCGACCGGATCTACGAGGCGGGCGAGGCGCTGTGCATCCACAACGCGGCGACGAGCCGTGAACAGACAATGCCTCACGAAATTCCGACGGCCAAAACGTCTCGACGAGTGCTCGTCGTCGGTGCCGGACCAGCGGGCCTCGAGGCTGCACGCGTTGCGGGCGAGCGCGGTCATGAGGTGACGGTGTGGGAAGCAATGCCGTGGCCAGGAGGGCAGATCAACTTGGCGGCGCGTAATCCTCGTCGGGTCGATCTCAAGGGGATCGTCGACTGGCGGGTGGCAGAACTCTCTCGCCTAGGTGTCGAGTTGCTGGTCGACACGCTCGCCGATGCCGACATGGTGAAGGGCTTTGGGGCCGACGTCGTGCTCATTGCGACCGGCGGCTTGCCGCAGTTGCCCCCACTCGACGAGGGCGACGAACACGTCGTCCCCACATGGGACGTCATCGGTGGCGATGTGACCCCGACCGGCTCGGTCTTGCTCTACGACGACCATGGCCGTCACTCAGCGCTGACGGCGGCGGAGATGATTGCTCGCTCGGGAGCAGATCTGGAGATCGTTACGCCCGAGCGGATGCTCGGCATTGACATTGGGGGTATGAATCACGTTCCGTATGCACGTGCCTTCAACGAAACCGAAACCAGAATCTCGCTCAATCAACGGGTGCACGCAGTGCGCCCGGAGCTCGGTCAGATGTGTGTTGAGATCGGTAGCGATCATTCGTCACATCGGGTGTCTCGCCACGTCGACACCGTTGTGGTCGATCATGGAACGACGCCGCTCGACGATCTCTACTTCGAGTTGAAGCCATCTTCGACGAACCTTGGAGCGGTCGACTACGACGCAATGCTCAATGCTCGGCCACAAACCGAAGTTCGAAATGATGAGGGGGAGTTCGAGCTTTATCGTCTCGGCGATGCGGTAGCGAGTCGAAACATTCACGCGGCGATCTACGACGCATTGCGTCTCGTCAAGGACATCTAGGGACAGCGCCAAAACGCGAAGAAGCGTCAGGCCCAAAGAGCCTGACGCTTCTACGCTTTTTCCTAAGCTTGTTGTTATGCCTGAGCTGCTGCTGCGGCTCGGGCGGCCTTGCGGCGCTCACGACGGATCTTGCGACGATCGTCTTCTGTGAGTCCACCCCAGATGCCAGCGTCTTGGTTTGTCATGAGTGCGTACTCAAGGCACTCAACCCGAACGTCGCACGTCTGGCACACGGCCTTGGCATTCTCGATGTGAGCGATTGCCGGACCGGTTTGTCCAACCGGAAAGAACAAGTCGGGATCGGTATCCCGACATGCTGCGTCGCCCCGCCACATCTTCGGTTCCATAGATTCCCGAGTCGGGAATACTGATGATTCATGTGTTGCAATTGACACTTTTCCTCCAAGCGAGAGTTCCATGCCCATGCCGCCCAACATGCCTGGAAGTTGTCTCGCTACGGAGAATGTATATCCGTGCACTCTCAGTAGCAAGCATTTTCTCTCTCTTTGTGCTGTGACCGCTACTTTTAGTGTTACATCGATGTAATTTGGACCTGCTTCGAATAGAGGATCGACGCAGGCCTCATGTGTCGTGAGAGTTCGCTACTGTCCAATCTATGACTCTCATCTTTGGACACCGAGGAGCGTCGGCGGCCTTCACGGAAAACACAATCGAAGCCTTCGTTGGTGCGCGCGAGCTGGGTGCTGATTGGGTTGAACTCGACGTGCAGCAAACCGTCGACGGACAGCTTGCCGTGTTTCATGACGAGGAACTTTCCGACGGCAGAGCAGTTGCTGAGACGGCGTTCGGTGATCTGCCCGACTTCATCCCACTGCTTGTAGATGCACTGGCGGCTTGCGAGGGCATGGGTGTCAATATCGAGATCAAGAACGATCCAGCAAAGGAGAGCTTCGACCCGGAGCACTCGATGGTTCCCGGTGTCGTCCGCGCAGCACGCGACTACCTTTCGCCTGAGCGATCTCTGATCAGTTCATTCGATATGGGCGCAGTTAACGCCTCGCGGGATCTCGACCCAGGGCTACCGACGGCGCTCATCACGATGGACGATGTCGGCCCCGAGGTGTCGATCGGCCGAGTCTCTGCCCATTCACATGGAGCCATCAACCCGTGGGATTTGATCGTCTCCCCGAGATGGATCGATGTCGCTCGCGAAGCTGGACTCGCCGTGAACGTATGGACCGTCGACGACCCCGACCGCATGGTCGAATTGGCCCGCCAAGGCGTCGATGGGATCATCACCAACGTGCCCGACGTGGCCGTGCAAGCACTGCG
>CAZBTI010000121.1:4292-10600 GCA_964494395.1 uncultured Acidimicrobiales bacterium
GTGCAAGCACTGCGTTAAAGGATGTCGCCCGGGCGGGGAACGTGGCGGCCGTCGGGGATCACCAGTTGGAGGGCGTCGGCTTGCCACCTGACGTCGATCGAGGTCACGTCGCCGAGGTAGTCGCCATCGAGTTGGTAGGGGAAAGGTGTCTCGCTCGTAATCTGCGCGTTCACAACGTCGTGGCGAACGTCGATGCCCCGACCGCTCCTCACGCCGTCTGGATTGCGCAAGCTCGAGGTCATGAGCTTTGTGAGGTTGAACGCACTGATCGACCGGACGGTGACGACGCTCAAAGGTGCGTCGAGTGTTGCTTGGGGGGTAACGGTGAATGGTTGCGTGCCGAGATAGGTGTACGGGTCGGTGTTCAGGAAGATTCCGAAATACCCGTCATCGACCACGGTTCCATCTTCGAACGTGACCTGGAAGTGCGGGGACTTGCGATCGAAGTGTCGAATCCAGGTATCGAACCCAGCCCATGCAAAGAAGGCGTGCCCGGCATAGCGCTTGAGGTGTCCACGCTTTTCGACCTGCTTGACCACAGCTGCGTCGAAGCCAACTCCGATATGGAACAAGAAATACCGCTCGTTTGCTGAGCCCAATCCAATCGAACGGATCGAGTTGTTCTCGATTGCTTCGAGGGTCACAGCGGTCGCGTGAATTGGATCTTCGGGGAGGCCGAGCGTGCGTGCGAACACGTTAGTTGAGCCGCCTGGGATCGGGGCGAGGGCGGTCTTGGTGCCCACGACGCCGTTGGCGGCTTCGTTGAGGGTTCCGTCTCCGCCGAGGACCGCAACGATGTCTACCCCCTCTGCAGCAGCACCTTTGGCAATGCGGGTTGCATGGCCACGTCGTGCGGTTTCCCGAAGCTCGACATCGTGGTCGGCAGAGAGCGCCTTCTGGATAACGACCCGCGTTCGAGCGGTGACCGAAGAAGCTGAAGCGTTGGCGATCAGGACGATTTTCATACGGGCATCATGGGCCTATTGGCGAAAGTTACCGGCTGGTAAGGTGGGGAGGAATTGTAGGAAGTCCAACTATATTTATGGGATCGACCTCTGGCTTCAACCGATGTCACGAGCCCTCACAGAGGGCACGGTCGCAACCATCAACCGAACAAGGGGCATGTTAGGTCAATGAACATTGTCGTATGTGTGAAACAGATTCCCGATCCCGCCGAGGCCGGTTCGCTGAATGCTGACACGAAAACTCTGAACCGTGATTCGAAGCCGATTCTTGACGAGTCCGACTCCTATGGAGTCGAGATGGCACTGCAGCTCGCTGAAGCTGCCGGTGGTGGCAAGGTCACCCTTGTATCCATGGCGCCGAACCAAGAAACCTCGGGCCTGCGCACAGCGCTGGCTATGGGTGCCGAAGACGCAATCCTCGTGAGCGATGATGCGCTCGCCGGGTCCGATGCGCTTTCTACCGCGAAGGTTCTCGCTGCTGCGATCTCCCGCGCCGAACCCGACCTGGTTCTCGCCGCGACCGAATCGAGCGATGGCTACACCGGAACTGTCCCTGAACAGATCGCTGCGGTTATGGGCCTTCCATCGGTCACCTTCGCAAAGTCGATCGAAGTTGGCGATGGCTCGGTGTCGGTGAAGCGTCAGACCGAGTCGGGTTTCGATTCAGTTACCTGTCCAACCCCTTGCCTCGTGTCGGTCACCGCAGGCGTTGTTGAACCTCGCTACCCGTCGTTCAAGGGAATCATGGCAGCGAAGTCAAAGCCGGTCGACGAGGTCACCCTCGCTGATCTCGGTATCGACGCTGGAACGGTCGGTTCTGCTGGCTGTGGCCAAGAGATCATCGAAGTAACCGAAGCCGAAGCTCGTGAAGCCGGCGAGAAAATTGTTGACGAGGGCGACGCCCACGAACGCATCATTGCGTTCCTTGAAGAACTGAAGGTGCTCTAGTCATGGGAATCTCATCTATTTGGGTATACGGAGAAGTTGTCGAAGGCGAGCTTTCGACCCTCACGACCGAGATGTTGGCGAAGGCCCGCACGATCGGTGATTCGGTAGACGTCGTCCTTGGCGGAGAAGCCACTGACGCTGTCGTGGCAGCCGCTGGCGCTCATGGCGCTGGCACGGTTCACGCAACTGGCGACCTTGGATCTGGGTTGCAGGGCGTTCACGTCGCTGCGGCTATTGCTGCTGCTATCGAGGCTGGATCTGGTCCGGCTGCGGTCTTGGCCGGAACGACCTACGACGGACGCGACGTAGCAGCCCGCTTGTCGGTTGCGCTCGACGCGCCGGTCATCAGCAACGTGGTCGATCTCGAAGTCGATGGCGATGCGCTGGTTGGCACTGAGCCGATCTTCGGTGGCACGACCAATGTGAAGACCAAGTTCACCGGCGGCGCAGCGCAGATCGCACTCGTGCGTCCGAAGAGCTTCGTCGCCGAGGAGACCGGTGGGGGAGCAGCGGCTGTTGCTGGCCTCGCAACCGCTGACACCGGCGCTGCAGGGGCAGCTGAGGTCATTGACCGGTTTGTCGAAGAGAGCGACGGTCCAAAGCTTGATGAGGCGGCGTTCGTTGTCGCTGGTGGTCGTGGACTTGGCGATGCGGAGAAGTTCGCCATGGTCGAAGAGGCTGCTGGCCTCGTTGGCGGCGCCGCTGGCGCATCCCGCGCAATCGTCGACGCTGGCTGGGTGCCATACAGCTCTCAGGTGGGTCAGACGGGCAAGGTCGTCAAGCCTGACGTGTACCTCGCTCTTGGTATCTCTGGAGCGACTCAGCACCTCGTAGGCATGAAGGGTTCCAAGCACATCATTGCCATCAACAAGGATGAGGAAGCCCCGATCTTCGGCGTAGCCGACCTCGGGATCGTAGGCGACGTCCACAACGTCGTACCCAAGCTCATCGAGGCCCTGAAGGCCCGTGGCTAGCTAAACGTTAGATTGAGCCCCTGTCGAGCAAGTCTCGGCAGGGGCCCTTTCGCGTCTACCGACCCGCCTGAACGGCCCCCGGAGGGGACGACGAGGCGAATGGGCAGAGTTCGGCAAAATCACGACGGAGTCGTGGCCGAACTCAGACCATTGGCCAGGGGTAGCGGCGGCCTGTTGGGTCGGTGGGGTAGATCCCTGCGTGGAGCATTGAACGTGCTCTTGTCGTGACGGCGTCTCGTTCGAAAGGGTCGAGGAGTTCTTTGAGTTCGTTGGAAAGCCCGGTTTCGAGCAGTCCGGTGAGGCCGTTCGCGACGGCTTGGCTGAGATCGTTGCCTGCGAAGTCCCAGATGACGGTTCGGAGTTTGAATTCCTGATGGAAGCTAAGGCCGTTGTCGATGGCCCATAGTTCGCCGTCTTCGCCGAGGAGGATGTGTCCGCCCTTGCGGTCGGTGTTGTTGGAGACGAAGTCGAAGGCGCAAATCTCTTTGAAGGCTTCGTGGTATTGCTCGTCTTCGAGGAGTGTGAAGTAGTGCTCGTCGAAGATCGCGGGGATAAAGAGTTGGAGCGACCCTATGCCTGCGGGTCCGTCGGCGACAACCGTCGGTGGCACGTGGCCCCAGCCGAGTTGTTCGGACAGGAGGAAGGCGCCGACTTCTCGCCGGTAGAGGGAGCCAGGGAAGTCCCAGAGGGGCTGTTCGCCCGCCTCGGGTTTGTAGATGGCTTGGGCTGGAACTTCGCCGTCGAGTTCGAGATCGACCAAGAAGGTCGCATTCGAGCTGTATGGCATGCGACCGAGGACGGTGATCTCTGCGTTGTTCAGGATGGCGAGAGCTGCCTCGGTCGTTAGGGGATCCCTCGAGCGAAACGGGCTCTCGTCCTCTGTGTCGGTGTGCTCACCGTTCGTTTCATCGTCATCCATGTGGGAAGGCGATCAGTTCCAACACGGGCAGAAGCCGTCCTCGCCATGGTTGAGGGGGCGTGAACACCATGGACATGGGGGACGTCCGGCCTCGATGACCTCGCGGGCTCGTTCGATGAAGGCAAGTGTTTGTGCGCGGCCGAGGAGAAACGTCGCCGTCTCAGCATTCTCGAGGTCGGGGTCCTCCACCATTTCCTCTGCCATCACCACGATGTTGTCCGATCCGCTGTCGTACACCGCTCCCATTGCGCCCACAGCCCACATGGGTTCGATGGGTTCGATCAGTGTTGGAGCGCTGGTCCAATATTGCCCATCGACCTCGGGAAGATCGGCGAGGAGTCCAGCGAGGTGTTCGGCCATTGCGAAGACCTGCTGCTTTTCCAACTTCAGCGAAACGGTCTGGCCGTCGGCGACAGCTTGCAAGAAGAACGTTCTTTTGCCCTTTGGTCCAACGGTGCCGGCGGTGAACGATTCCACCTGCCCAATTTCAAAGTTCATTGGTGGTCGCCTGCCTTAGCTGGGCACGAGCGATGAGAGGTCATCGCCCGTCGAGTTGATCGCGAGCACGATCGGTCCGGTCGGTGTGTACATCACCGCGCTGACCGAGCACGGCGAAATGACGATGCGCTGGAACAGGTCGAGGGGTGTGCCGGCGGCGTCGGCAACAGCGGCCTTGATCGTGTCGGCGTGGGAGACAGCGACGATTGTTTCGCCCGGGTGCTTGCCTACGAGTTCGGTCACGGCGCCGGTCATTCGCGTCTGCATTTCGGGGAACGATTCGCCTCGCGGGAATCGGAACCCGCTCGGGTAGTTCTGCACCGTGGTCCACTCGGGGAGTTTGCGCAGTGAGGACAGGTTCTTGCCTGTCCACGTTCCAAAGTCGGCTTCGATGAGCCCCTTGTGGGTGCGGACACGAAGCTTGCACGCCTTGGCGATCGGCGCGGCGGTTTCTTGGGTTCGTTCCATAGGGGACGCGTAGATGGCTTTGACCTTGCTGAGGGCGGCGATTCGAGCGCCAGCGACTTCGGCTTGGCGGACGCCCTTTTCGGCGAGGTGTAGCCCGGGGGCGCGCCCTGGGAGTTTGGTTCCCGTGGTTGGTGTTTGCCCATGTCGGACGAACAGGACGACGGTTGGTTTTGGAGGCGTCTTCTTTGGCATTGCTTTTCACGCTATCGGCACTACGTTGCGAGCAATGGACCTTGCCGAAGTGAACTCAGAAATTATGAAGTGCCGTCGGTGTCCTCGGCTGATCACCTGGTGCGAGACCGTCGCTGAGGAGAAGCGTGCCGCGTACAAGGATCAGGAGTATTGGGGAGGTCCCGTCCCAGCCTTTGGGGACCCTGATGCGGCCATCGCAATCGTTGGGTTGGCCCCTGCTGCGCACGGCGCAAACCGGACTGGGCGGATGTTTACCGGGGATCGTTCCGGCGACTGGCTATACGGGGCAATGTTTCGCGCTGGCCTCGCGAACCAACCCGAATCAGTTGGTCGAGACGATGGCCTCGTGCTCAAGAATGCTTGGGTGACCAATGCGCTGAAGTGTGCGCCGCCCGAGAACAAACCCACCGCAGCCGAACAGAACACGTGCCGCCCATTCCTGACCCAAGAGTTGGCCGCCCTGCCGAACTTGTCCGTCATTTTGACCCTCGGTGGGATCGCGACGACGGCGGTCGCTCGACACTTCGACATACGCCCGAGGCCGAAGTTCGGCCACGGTGTGGAGGTTCGTATCGACGACTCGCTCACCCTGCTGGGCAGCTATCACGTGAGCCAGCAGAACACCTTCACGGGTCGGCTGACCGAACCGATGCTCGACGCCGTCTTCGCTCGCGCGAAAGCGCTCGCAGGGCTCACCTAAGTAACGAACCAATTTCTCGTCCGCCTGCACCAAAGATCGCTATCGAAAGGCGGTAGCCTTTCGGTCATGTCTCGTCGACTCGGACTCATGATCTCCGCCCTTGGCCTGTTCTTGGCTGCGTGCACCAGCGAAGGGTTGCCAGCGAACTTCGCCGATCAGGACGCTCGCATCGAGCGGCAGTTCGTCGCAGCGTGCGAAGCAGCCCAAGAGGGCGAAGACGCTACTGATTACTGCCAATGCGCCTTCTACTCGGCCACTGTCGAGTTCGGCTTCGACGGATTCCTCGAACTCGACGAGATGCTCCGCGACGATCCCAGCGGTCTGTCGCTGGAGCAACGGCAATTCTTCGAAAGTGTGTCGCTGCCGTGCGAGTTCAGCGCAGCTGACGTTCCGAGCTAGGCGCCACCGTCGATCGCGTCGAGGTTCGGCGCGTTCTCGCTGAGCGTCCCTAACGTTTCAGGTCCCATTGCGGAGATAATCTGACGGGCCTGCTCGCGGTGCTTGCCAACGAGTTCCCAAACCTGAGCAATACGAGCGCGTTCTTCGCGCAGTTCGCGTTCCTCGGCGATAAGCCGCTTGCTGAGGTCTTCGAGGTTGATTCGTTGAGCGTCGAGACGTCGCTTCTCCGCAGCGTTCTCTGAACG
>CAZBTI010000122.1:0-5432 GCA_964494395.1 uncultured Acidimicrobiales bacterium
CTGGTTCTGCTTGCCGCCCTTCTTCGGGGTTGGACCCCAAGCAAAGACGGTGCGGGCACTGCGAATCTGGCCGTACGCGAGGGTGTGTTCATGACCGTCGATGGTGAGCGTGATGCCGTATTCGTCAGCTGCACTGAGGAGGCCTTCGGCTCGTCGTTCGCCGGCGATTTCCGCTCCGGGTCTGGTCTTGACGAGGATGGACTCGCCGATCGAGCGCTGAAAGTGCATTGGCTTCTTGAGCGGCCGTTCGACACCGGGGCTCGTGATCTCGAGAGTAAATCGACCAGCGATCGGGTCTTCGGCGTCGATCATGCGCGACACGGCTTTGGTGACGTCGACGAGCGTTTGGCTATTCAAACCTTCAGGCTCGTCGATGATGACCCTCAGTACGCCGTTGTTGTAATCGACGTCAACGAGTTCGCAACCAAAGTCGTCGGCGATGGGCTGAATCAGTGACGTAGCGCGGGCGACCTGGCTTGACTCGTTGCTGCTCATAGTCGCCTCCTCACTGGTTCGGTTGCTGAGTTCTGGTTGTGAAATCGCCCGCATAAATAGCAAAAGCGTGGGCCCGGAAGCCCACGCTCGCGTCGTGATCCGAGTCGGATCTCTATATGCGTGCGATCTGATACTAGCGGGGAGAGCTTACATCGGCACCGCTCAACCGCAAACGGTCACTATTCACGCGACGAGGCACCTACTCGGTCGTCGAGTTCACGGCGTCAATGAAGTCGTCGTGGACACCCCGTATGCGCACATTGGCGCCGTCTCGTTCGAGAATTGGCCGCGATGCTGCAGCCCCCCGCTCAGCCCAGAGGTCGAGGAGATGAACAGCGATTGCGACCGCCAGCACACCAATGGCGAGCGTGGCGTTACGAAAAGCGATAACCACACCGATCGCAGCGAGGGTAATGGCGAGTCCGCGGGCTTTGACATGGATGTTCTGTCGACGTGACCAACGCACAAACATGGGTTTGCTCAGCGGTATACGAACCACGGGCGACCGCCACCGTGTACGCGACCGGCCGACCGGAAGCGAGATTGCACCATCGGCCGCTCCCCCGGTCATGGCACAAACCGAAGGAAAGCCGGCTTGGGCGCGCTTCAGCGGAACAACGAGTTCGCGTTGTTCGGTGGACTCTTCAGGCATCTACCGCTTACGGATCAAATCGATCGCGGTTTCCGATGCGTTCGCATCCTCGCCACGTTCGTCGAGGTTTCGAGCCCGGTCTTCCTCTGCTGCCTTGCGCGCAGCTTCTCGGGTCGATTCAGCTCGGGCCATCGTTGCCTCTTCACCTTCTTCGTGAAGGAACACCGCCCACTCGACGAGTTGATCGACCATCTCGTCCTCGGGCACCACGGCCACGTTCACGCCTTTCACGAACAGGTGTCCACGCTTGTTGCCAGCAGCGATGCCGAGGTCGGCGTCACGCGCTTCGCCCGGTCCGTTGACGACGCAACCCATCACGGCGACCTGCAGCGGGATCTCTCGATCCTCGAATGCGTTCATCGCGTCTTCGGCGACCTTGTAGACATCGATCTCTGCTCGTCCGCAACTCGGGCAGGCGATAAGGTCGACGTTCTTGCGTTCACGCAGCCCCAACGCTTCGAGCAAGGTGCGCCCGGCCTTCGCTTCGAGGACGGGGTCGGCAGTAAGTGAGTAGCGGATCGTGTCGCCGATGCCGTCTGCGAGCAGTGCGCCAATACCGGCGGTGGCCTTGATGGTGCCGGCCGGCGGTGGCCCAGCTTCGGTGACGCCCAGGTGGAGCGGGTAGTCGGTGGCTTTGGATAGCTGGCGGTAGGCCTCGATCATGAGCGGAACGCTGGACGCTTTGACCGAGATTTTTACAAGGTCGAAGCCGACCTCGTCGAAGTAGCTGAGTTCGCGCAGTGCCGACTCGACCATGGCCTCAGGGGTCACGCCAAGCTTCTCGTCGTACAGCGACGAATCGAGCGAACCGCCGTTGACGCCGATGCGGATTGGCACCTCGCGTGCCTTTGCTTCGATGGCGATCTGCTTGATCTTCGACGGATCGGTGATATTGCCAGGGTTTAGACGCAACCCGTGCACACCAGCATCGAGCGCAGCGAGAGCCATGCGGTGATTGTTGTGAATGTCGGCGATGATCGGCACTGGAGAACGCGGCACAATGCGTGCAAGGCCCTCCGCTGCTTCTGGCTTGTTGCACGTACTTCGCACGATGTCGGCGCCAGCACCGGCCAGCGAATAGATCTGTTGCAGGGTCGCCTCGTGATCGGCAGTCTTGGTGATCGTCATCGACTGCACCGATATGGGCGCCCCTCCCCCGACAGGCACATTCCCAACCATGATCTGCTTGGTATCTCGACGCTCAAACGCACCATCAAACTTCATAGTGCAATGATACTCAACGCCCGCTACTGACAGCGGCCTCTACGCACCCCCAAACATCACGAGCTCGAGCTGCAACAGCGCAGACGCCAGCTCCGCCGCCCAGCCTGCGTGGCGGTGTTGACTCGGCCCTAGAGGGCCTCCTCAAACCCGAGTTCTCGCCTGAAGGCTCGAACATCGCACAGTCGACATCCGCCTCGGGCGCACCGCCTCCGTGGCACTGGAACGGCCCCGGAGGGAAAGGCAATCAGTCGGACTAAAGGACGAAATCGAAGACGTCGCGTACGAGGGCGATCATGCTGATGATCATCATGAACCCGAAGACGGCGTAGGTGAGGGGAAGGAGTTTGGCCGCGTCGGCGGCGTAGTCCTTCCGTGCGAAGACCGATCGGACCTTTTCGTAGGTGGCCAGTGCAATGTGTCCGCCGTCGAGTGGAAGAAGTGGCAGCAGGTTGAAGAGACCGAAGAACAGATTCATGACGATCACGAGGAACAGCACGAACCAGCCGTTCTCGAGCGCAGATGCGAGGATCGTGAGGCCGAGAAGCGAGATTGGTCGGTTCTCGTCGAAGTTGGCTTCGGTCGCGAGCGGTGGGCGGCGCTCAATCTCGTTTCCGACCGCATCGGTTGAGGTATTCGGGGTTGTTGCAGGGTCATCGAACGCAGTGAGCCCAAAGAGCGAGCGACGACCGTCGGCGGTGCTGACAAGTTCGGGGGTGCGGGTGGCGATGTCGGAGATGATGGTGCCGACCTCGCCTGGAGCGTTGGCGATGGCTTCGCCCACGCTCTGGCTTTCAAACACATCGGCTCTGCCGACACCGAGAAAACCAGAAACGGCTTGGCTGTCGTCCTCTCGGATGAAATCGACGTCGACGAGTTGATCGAAGACCTCACCGCGTGCTTCGACGGTAACGGTGACCTGTTCGCCGATGTCTTGTCGGGCGAGTGCAGCGAACTCGGCGTAGTTGGCGACCGGTTGGCCTTCGTAGGCTCGGAGGATGTCTCCGAAGTAGAGACCGTTCAAACCCTCGGCGCCGAACTGGTTGAGTCGATCACCAATTCGCAACTCGATGAACTGGATCTCGCCGTCTCGGAGGACTTCGAGCACGGTTTCTTGGCCGGCGAATCCGCTGATGACTACGCCGAGGTCGTCGAAATTCGTCGTTGACATTCCGCCGACCGAAAGCACTTGGTCGCCTATCTGCAAGCCAGCGGACTCTGCGACGGTTCCCTCGACGATGTTGTCGATCTGCCAGGCCTCATCGGCAGGAATCGGCCGGCCTTGGCCAGCGAGGTAGACGGCCATGAGGATAATGGCGATGACGAAGTGTGTTGCTGGGCCGGCGAGGATGGTGATGACCCGCTTGTGCCATGGAGCTTGGCGGTAGGTGCGTGCTTCGTGGGCTGGATGTACCTCTTCGAGGTTGTTCATTCCAATGATGCGAACGTAGGCGCCAAAGGGGATGGCTTTGAGGCCGTAGACGGTGTCGCCTTTCCGGAAGGAGAAGATGCGAGGGCCAAAGCCGATGAAGTACTCGGTGACGAGCATGCCCGACCAACGGCCGGCGAGGTAGTGGCCGCCCTCGTGGATGAACAGTGCGGCGACGATAGCGACGACAAAGGCAATGGCATTGGGGCCACCGACAAGAATGACGAACGCGAAGAATCCGACCAGGATGGCGAACCGGCTCCAGACAACTCCCAGCTCGGGTTCTTCCATCCCGACATGCCAGTCGCCAGAAACTGCGTCCTGTGGATCGCCGTCGTTGGGTATCTGGCCAAGAACTGCGTCTTGTGGTGTCGTTTGGTCGTCGAGTGTGTCTGTCATTGGTTATAGCTTCCCACGTAGATACGCCTCCGTTGCTTCACGAGCTCGTCGATCAGCGTTGAGCACGGCGTCCAAACTGTCAGCGGGCGCCCCGTCGTGCTGTTCCAACAACACCTCATTAGTTTCGGCAATTCCGGTCCATGGCATAAGACCTTTTAAGAAAGAGTCAACAGCTACTTCATTGCATGCACTCAGCCAAGCAGGGGCTGTTCCTCCCGATTTTCCAGCCTCGAAGGCGAGGTCGAGGGACCGAAACGCTTCGCGATCGGGGGGTTCGAAGGTGAGCGTTGAAGCTTGTGTCCAGTCCATGGCGCCGTAGGGCAGGTCAAAGCGGTCTGGGTAGTTGAGCGCATACGCAATACACAGTCGCATGTCGGGTTCGGATAACTGAGCAATGGTGGCGCCGTCGGTGTAGGCCACCATCGAGTGCACGATCGATTGGGGGTGCACAACGACATCGATTTGGTCGTAGGGCGTCCCGTAGAGTTCGTGGGCTTCGATGACCTCGAGCCCCTTGTTCATAAGGGTGGACGAATCGATTGTGATCTTCGGTCCCATCGACCAGGTCGGGTGCGCGAGCGCTTCATCGACGGTTACTGTCGCCAATTCGGCTGCGGTGCGGCCAAGAAAGGGGCCACCCGATGCGGTGAGTACCAGTCGGTCAACCCCTTGCCCATCGTTGGTGGATCGCAGGCATTGATGCAGTGCGCAGTGTTCGCTATCGACGGGTAGGAGTTCGGCGCCCGGCGTTTGGCGGGCAGTTTGGACGACCGGTCCTGCTGCGATGAGCGATTCCTTGTTTGCAAGCCCGAGGCGTTTGCCATGTTCGAGCGCAGAGAGCGTAACGGCGAGTCCGGCGAACCCGATGACGCCGTTGATGATGATGTCGGCGGTCGAACTGGCTTCGCGAAGACCCGCTTCCCCGCTGACAACTTCGGCTCGGTCACCAATGAGTGCCTTGGCGTCGGCGTACTTCGACTCGTCGGCGACGACGACGATCTCGGGCTTGAACTCGTCGACCTGGTCAGACAACACCTCGATCGATGAGCCCACACCGAGGGCTTGAACAGTGAAGCGGCCTTCGCTCGCCCGAACAATGTCGAGGGTCTGGGTCCCGATCGACCCAGTAGACCCCATGACAGAAACACTAACCATGAGAAAGATCCTACGCTGCCCCAGACAAAGCGACCTGACTAACTGAGCCGCATCAACGGCGGCCTGTGAGCAAAGCAAGCC
>CAZBTI010000122.1:5532-10515 GCA_964494395.1 uncultured Acidimicrobiales bacterium
GGGCCGTGAGCGAAGCGAACGAGAGCGGGAAAGAGGCGTAGGGCGGTAGTCGAGCAAAATCAGGGCGGAGCCCTTGCTCGACTGGCAACCTACGCGCCGAAGAAGAAGGCGAGGGAGAGGAAGTAGACCGTTGGGAGCACGAAGAGGAGTGCGTCGAAGCGGTCGAGGAAGCCGCCGTGTCCGGGCAGGATTGTGCCCATGTCCTTGATGCCGAGGTCTCGTTTGATGAGTGATTCGCCGAGGTCTCCAAGCGGCGCCATTACCGCAGCGGCGACGCCGAGGATAAGTGCATCCGTGACCGAACCGAGCGTTGAGAAGGGCTCGATGAGCTTGAGGATGCTGAGGAACACGACCGACACGACGATGGTCATGAAGAAGCCACCGAGGAGACCTTCGACGGTCTTGTTCGGGCTGATTGCGGTGAGCGGTGTTCGACCCATGCTCCGGCCGGCAAAGAATGCTCCAGCGTCGTAACCAATCGTGAGAATCACCGCGGCCAGAATTAACCCTGTGCCGTCGGCTTCGACACCTTCGAGCGGTACCCGGTTTGCGGTTTCGAGCAGCGCAGCACCGAAGCTGCCGAGCACGCCGATGTAGACGACGCCGAGCAAAGTCACACCGAGGTTCATAACAGGCATCTCGTTGGCCACTCCGGCGATGTACCAAATAAGGCCAAATACAACAGTGAGTGCAAGCACGAGCGCGACCGCCTGAGTTCCACGCACGTAGACGGCGATTGGCATGGCTATCGAAGCGGTGAGGCCGAGAAGGGTTGCGGGCTGGTAGCCAGCGACGCGGAGTGCGTTGTAGAACTCGCCGGCAGAAATAGCGACGACGATCACGATGAGCGCAAGGGCGAAGATTGGGCCGAGGCTAAGAGCGACAACGGCAATCGCGAGGAGGGCGACACCGGTCAGAACTCGAGACTGCAGTTCCGAACCAGCGGAGCCGCCATTGTCGATGTCGATCGGTGCGTTCTCGGGAGCTTCTGCGTCGAATTCGAAGAAGCGTTCGCTATCGGTACCGATTCGAACTACGTCGGATTCATCATCGGCTGGCTGCGCAGCGTGGGCTGGAGTCCAGTCGTGGGCAGCCGTTGCATCGGGGTCGCCAAGTTCTTCATCTGCCTGAGCGTTGCCGGCCGGTTCGGTGTCGAGGTGGTTTGCTGAGTCGGCGTCTTCTTCGGGTTCGTTACTCGTTAGATCAGATGCCGTGCCGAGGTCCGACCATGCGTCGAGGCCGTCTTCATCGCCTGGTTCGACATCGAGCGCAATTGCTTCGCCAGTGGTGATGTCATTCCCGAAGTCTGTTGAGGATGCGGAGGCTTCATCGGTAACCTCAGGAATCTCGGTAACGGGATCGCCACCGAGATCTATTGGGTCGTCGGTTCCGTCGTCGACGGGGAGTTCGTCTGCGTCTTCTTCGACGCTCGCGTCGTCGGAGGGCTTTGAGACAGCATCATCGGTGAGGTCGAGTGCGACCTGTTCGGTTTCGCTTGACTCTTCGGACTCTTCAGATGACTCCTCGGACTTCTTCGATCCGAAGCGGTCGCGAACGACTGGCGACTTGTCTACGGGGCCAGCGTCCTCGGCAACATCACCAAACACGCTGTTGCTTGGCGATTCGATTGCTTCGGTCGGCAACCCTTCGGTGTCGACCGCAGCGAAGACGGATGCTCGTTCGAGGTCGGCGTCTTCAACATCGCCGAAGACCGAGGACCCCGCCGGAAGGTCGCCATCACCGAACACTGAGCTTCCAGAGGAGCCCGAGTTGTCATCAAGAGAGTTGTTGTCCACGCCAGATTCCTCCACGCTTCGAAAGTAGTAGCCGTTGCTGGCTACACCTCGAGCAATTCCTTTTCTTTGGCATCACGGGCATTGTCTAGGGCCGCTTCGTTGGCCTTCGTGAGGTCATCGAGTGACTTCTCTGCTCGCTCGATGAGGTCCTCACCCACGCCGTCTATGTCTTCGAGATCTTTACGCGCCGAACGTCGAAAGCCGCGGATCTTGCCCTTGCCGTCTTCGGCCATTCCGTTGACCACCTTCACGAGGTCTTTGCGACGCTCCTCGGTCAGCGGAGGAAACGCGAGACGCAGGGTTCGTCCGTCACTCGAGGGCGAAATCCCAAGATCGGAGTTTCGGATTGCCCGCTCGATGGCTTCGGTGTTTGCTGCGTCGTGAGGCGTAATCACCAGCTGGCGAGCCTCGGGCACAGCAAAGGTCGCAAGTTCCTGCAACGTCATTGGCACGCCGTAGGCCTCGACTTGGAGCTTCTCGACAAACGAAGAGCTGGCGCGTCCAGTGCGAATCGTGGCCATTTCACGCCGAGAGTGGGTGACCGCTCCTTCCATTTTCGACTGTGCATCGTCAATGACGAGTTCAATCATTTCGCTCATGTCGTGCTCCCAAACGGTTCCAGCCGCAATTCTTGCCTATCAGCGCTCGCCGCGCACAGTCGACCACACAGCGCAAGCGCTGCGCCGGAAGACCTAAGACTGGACAAGAGTACCAACCGCTTCGCCGCGAAGAATCTTCTGCACGTTCTGCTCGCCCATGAGGTCGAACATGACGATTGGCAGGTCGTTGTCCATACACAGCGTGATCGCTGTCGAGTCCATGGCCTTGAGTCCTCTTTGCAGGACCTCGATGTGGGTCACTACGTCGATCTTGGTGGCCGTAGGGTCGAGCTTTGGGTCGGCGGTGTAGATGCCGCCGGTACCTGAGTGGGTGCCCTTCAGCACCACGCCGGCTTCGATCTCGACCGCTCGCAGCGCTGCGGTGGTGTCGGTCGTGAAGAATGGGTTTCCGGTGCCGCCTGCGAATACGACGATGCGATCTTTCTCGAGATGGCGGATCGCCCGGCGACGAATGTAGGGCTCGGCGACCTGGGCCATGTGAATTGCGCTCATGACGCGGGTGGCTTGGCCACCGCGTTCGAGACGGTCCTGCAGCGCCAGTGCGTTGATGACCGTTGCGAGCATTCCCATGTAGTCGGCTTGGGAACGGTCCATGCCTGCACCCGCGCCAGCCTGGCCACGCCAAATATTGCCCGCACCCACGACCACGCCAACGCTGACATCGAACTCTTCGCGAACAGCAACGATGTTGTCCGCAATTGCTTGGACTGTTTCACCGTCGATGTTGTTCGAGTTCTGTCCGGCGAACGCTTCACCAGAAACTTTGAGCAGGATGCGCCCCCATCGGGGGGTTTCCTTTGACGAGTTCGCCGTGTTGGTCATGAATGCTCCTTACACATTGATCAGCCGGTGTAGGCGTTGGTGAACGATACGATCGTGCCGCCGCCGAGCGAGTCTTTCACGGAGGTCTTGTCTCCGTTGAGACCCTGTTCTAAAAGCACCTGTTCACTGAACCAGGCACCCATCTTGCCGGTCACGATCTTGTCGATCATGTCTTCTGGTTTGCCCTCGGCCCGGGTGAGGTCGGTGAGCGTCTCGCGCTCTTTCTCTGCGACCTCAGGGTCGATTTCTTCACGGGAAAGACCGAGTGGTTTTGCGAAGGCAATGTGGAGTGCAACCTCGTGGAGCTTGCCAGCCTCAACACCAGAACCTTCGACGATGACACCGTTGATGCCGCGGCCGTCCTGCTTGTGCAGGTAGGTATCGAGCAGGTTGCCATCGCCAGCTTCAACGCGGGCGACAGTGCCGAGCTCGATGTTCTCCTTCTTCGTGATCTGCAGCTCTTCGATCGCTGCTTGATGGTTTGCCGCAGCTTCCGCACCGTTCTCGAGAACGTCGGCGACGATTGCATCGAGCACGGCGATGAATTCCTCGGACTTTGCCGAGAAATCAGTCTCGCTTTTGAGGTGCACGATCGCAGCGACGCCGTCACCGGCGACGAGCGCAACGCCACCTTCGGCGTTATCACGGTCGGCTCGGGTAGCGGCCTTTGCAAGACCCTTCTCGCGAAGAATCTTGCGTGCCTCTTCTTCGTCACCGTTCGCTTCGGTGAGTGCTTTCTTGGCATCCATCATTCCGGCGCCGGTAGCGTCGCGCAGAGCCTTGATGTCCTGAACTGTGAAGTCAGCCATGTCTTTTCTTTCGTCTCGTTGGGGTGGTTGGGCGCCTCAGCACCCGAGTTTCAGAGTGTGCAGATGAGAGAACCCGAGGGCTCTACTTTCCGGCTTCGGTGTATCCAGCAGCGGTCGCTGCTTCTTCTGAGTTGAACCAGATTTCAGCTTCGGTCTGTTCGTACCAACGGCCACCTGGCTGATGGAACTTCATCGAGTCAGCGTTGCCCTTGATTTCGAAGCCCGCTGGCATGGAGCCATCGTCGAGTGGAGCGTGCGAGCCGTCGGGTCCGTCGCCCGCAGGCGCTGCTGCTTGCTCAGCTGGAGCCGGTGGCTCTTCCGCCGGAGCTGCTGCTGCTTCTACTGGAGCTGGCTCTTCAGCTGGAGCTGCTGCGGCGGCGTCTTTCTCGGCTGCAATACGGGCTTCGCGCTCGGCGGCGGCGGCTGTAGCAGCAGCACGTGCTTCGGCTTGAGCCTGGTCGTGAGCAGCCTGCTCTTCGGCAGTGCGCTCCGCTGGCTTTGCCTCGGCAGCGGCCTCTTCTTTTTCTTTTGGCACTCCGGCCATCTCGGCGCGCTTCGAGCGAATGAATTGTCCTTCGAGGACAGCATCGGAAATCACGCGAGACATAAGATCGCCACTGCGGATCGCGTCGTCGTTGCCAGGAATGACGTAGTCGACGAGGTCGGGGTCACAGTTTGTGTCAACAACAGCAACGATCGGAAGCCCAAGCTTGTTTGCTTCGGTCACCGCGGTTGCTTCGAGCTTGGTGTCGAGAACGAACACGGCGTCCGGCGCCTTGGTGAGGCCACGGATGCCACCGAGGTTGCGCTCGAGCTTGGTGAGTTCACGCTGGATCATCAGCGCTTCCTTCTTCGGCATCGCGTCGAATTCGCCCGACTCGCGCATGCGCTCGTATTCCTTCATCTTGTCGACGCGCTTTTGGATCGTCTGGAAGT
>CAZBTI010000123.1:0-10489 GCA_964494395.1 uncultured Acidimicrobiales bacterium
AACCGAATTCGTTGACACGCCGACACGAGTCAAGACGATCAGGTACAGAAGCGCACGTTTGCCGAGATCTTAAACCCCCTGGAGGGAAACCTCCGTACGGGTTCAAATCCCGTCCCGGGCACTGAAACCGCCAACGGCTGAGCGCCCGGAGAACCCCACTTGGTCATCCGAGCAACTGCGTAAGTTTCTTGACTATCTCAAAGACGATCGGATTCGAGGTGCCTTCGTTGTTCTCGCAACAACCGGTATGCGCCGCGGCGAAGTGATCGGTTTGCGCTGGCGCGACGTCGACTTCGACTCCGCCGAGATGTCTGTTCGCAATTCGATCACGACAGCTGGCCCCGGCAAGGTTGTGGCCGGGCCGCCAAAGACCCAGCGCAGCCGCCGCCAGATCTATCTCGACGAAGCAACCGTCCGGGAACTCCGGGAACAACGACGTAAACAGAACGAGGAGCGTCTAGCGGTGGGCCCGCTTTGGGACGCCGGTGAGGGTTACGTGTTCACCGACGAGATCGGCCGTCCAGTCCACCCCGACAAGTTCTCCGAACTGTTTCGAAAGCGCATGGCCGAAGCAGGTCTCCCGAAGATCCGACTGCACGATCTCCACAGCAGGTCGCTAAGCACATTATGTTTCGGCCGGACCGTGCTTGCCGATAGACCAGTCCGAGTGTTGCAGCAGCTCACCTCCAACGGTGACCGGCTCTGCTTCGAGCGTGGTCGCCATCGAATCGTTCCAGCGGTTGAAGACGCCAAACATGCACACCACCCCCAAGATCTCGACGATCTCGTCCTCGCTCCAGTACGCCTCGAGGTCTGCATAGAGTTCGTCGGTGACCGCGTTCGGAACCGACGCTGCGGCCATCGCGTAGTCGATAGCAATTCGTTCGCGGTCGTCGAATAGCTCGCTCGTCCGATACTCCCAAAGGGCAGCGATCTTCTCGTCGTCGATTCCCTGGCGCCCTGCGCTCACCGCGGTGTGCGCCCGGCAGTATTGGCATCCAACAGCCGCGCTCGCGGCATGCGCGAGTAGGCGCTTGAAGCCCAGATCGATCGTGCTGTGAGGCCCAAATACCGCCCGGTTGAACTGCACCGTTGCCTTGGCCAGCTCGGGGACCCGTTGCATCGTGAGCAAGCTGTTCGGTACAAAGCCCAACGTCTCGACGAAGTGTTCCATAATCTTGCGAAGCTCAGGGTCTTCACAGGCCTCGATCGGGAGTGGTTCCATACGTGCCATGTCGTCCTCCTAGATTTCCATCACGACGGCTTTGGGCTCGGTGAAGAACTCGCGGCTAAACAAGCCGCCCTCTCTACCCATACCAGACCACCCAACGCCTCCGAAGGGCGCTCGAAGGTCTCGAACGAAGAAACAGTTCACCCAAACAGTGCCAGCGTTGAGCGCCGCAGATACCCGATGGGCCCGTCGGACGTTCTCGGTGAAGATCATGGCGTTGAGTCCGTACTTGGTGTCATTCGCGAGCTCGATCGCCTCGTCTTCGGTTTCGAACGGAATGATCGTCGCAACCGGGCCGAATACCTCTTCTCGACATATCCGCGAGTCGAGCGACGCACCGACGATGACGGTCGGGTGCACTATCCATCTGCCATCGGGGTCGACTCCCCCGCACAACACCGACGCGCCGTCGGGAAGGTCGGCGAAGAAGCTCGATACTTTGGCGAAGTGCTTCTCGCTAGCGAGCGACGCAATCTGTGTGGCCTCGTCGCGCGGATCGCCGACGACCATAGATTTCGCCGACTCGACGAAACGTTCGACGAAGTCGTCAAAGATCGATGAGTGCACAAACATTCGGCTACCGGCGAGGCACACCTGACCCGAGTTCGTAAAGATTGCCTTGTTGGACCATGAGATTGCTTGGTCCATGTCAGCGTCGTCGAAGACGATGTTTGCACCCTTGCCGCCGAGTTCAAGGCTCACAGGCACGAGCTGCTTAGCAGCGGCCGCGGCGATGTGGCGGCCGGTGTTCGATTCTCCGGTGAAGGTGATCCGGTCGATGTCGGGATGCAGGGTGAGCATTTCGCCAGCGGCTTCGGCACCGAACCCGTGAATGACGTTGAGGACACCGTCAGGAATCCCGGCCTCGGTGGCGAGGCGGGCCAGTATCGTCGCCGAGGCAGGCGTGTCCTCGGCCGGTTTAAGAACCACCGTGTTTCCCCAAGCCAACGCCGGCGCGATCTTCCATGACTCCAACATGAGCGGGAAGTTCCACGGTGCGATCGCCGCCACAACGCCAGCAGCCTCGTATCGACTGTACGCATGGTGGCCGGTATCGGTCGGATACGTCTCGGCGGCGGCCAGTCGAGCATGGTCAGCGAAGAAGCGGAAGTTCTGGGCCGTCCGGGGAACGTCCTTGGCTCGCATCGCCGCTATTGGCTTGCCCATGTCACTGGTGTCGGCATCAGCGAGCTCGTCCATGTGCTCGATGATCAGGTCAGCGAGTTTGTGAATGAGCGCACCACGCTCGGCGAATCCCATTTGAGGCCACGGTCCGTCGTCGAACGCCTGCCGGGCCGCAGCGACGGCGGCGTCGACCTCTGGTTGGCCGGCCTCGCACACGTCCTCCCACTTTGTTTGCGTCCACGGGTTGATCGTTGCGAAGGTCTTTCCGTCAGCAGATTTCTGGGCTTGACCATTTATCCAATGGGTAATCATGCGCGCTCCTTCAGCAAGTCGAGTGCAACGTCGACGATCATGTCTTCCTGGCCGCCAACCATCCGCCGTTCGCCGAGCTCCAACAAGATGTCCCTCGTGTCGAGGCCGTATTGCTCGGCGGCCGCTTCGGCGTGGCGAAGAAAGCTCGAATACACCCCGGCGTAGCCAAGGCTAAGTGTCTCGCGGTCGACGCGAACCGGCCGATCCTGCAGGGGACGAACGAGTTCTTCGGCGGCATCCATAAGCGCGGCGACGTCGGATCCGTGCTTCCAACCTTCGAGGTTCGCAACAGCAATGAACGCCTCGATCGGACAATTTCCGGCGCCAGCGCCCATACCGGCGAGTGACGCGTCGACCCGGTAGCAACCCTCTTCGACGGCGACGACCGAGTTGGCCACGCCAAAGGTCAGGTTGTGATGGGCGTGGATGCCAATTTCGGTTTCGGGTTTGAGCACGGCCTTGTAGGCGCGCATGCGGTCGCGCACATCGCCCATCGTGAGTCGACCGCCCGAGTCGGTGATGTACACGCACCTAGCCCCATAGCTCTCCATCAGTACCGCCTGCTGGGCGAGCGGTTCGGGCTCGTTCATGTGGCTCATCATCAAGAACCCCGACACATCCATACCAAGCTCGCGGGCTTTGTCGATGTGTTGAGCCGCAACATCGGCTTCGGTGCAATGCGTCGCTACTCGCACGGACGTGGCGCCGAGCGAGTGGGCTTGCACGAGATCGTCGATGGTTCCGATTCCTGGAACGAGCAACACGGTAAGCGCGGCGTTCTTGAGCACCGATGCCGCTTCTTCGATCCATTCCCAATCGGTGTGTGCGCCGAAGCCGTAGTTGAACGACGAGCCACCAAGGCCGTCGCCGTGGGTGACTTCGATGGCATCTACCCCGGCCTCGTCGAGAGCCTTGGTGATAGTGCGCACATGTTCGATGCCATAGCGATGTCGGATGGCATGCATACCGTCTCGAAGCGTTACGTCTTGGATGTACAGCGATGGTGAGCCGGTGTCGCTCATACGGCAACCCTCCCAGCGATCTGCTCAGCGGTCTGTATTGCAGCGCTGGTCATGATGTCGAGGTTGCCCGCATACGGCGGCAGGTAGTGGCCAGCCCCTTCGACCTCGAGGAAAACCGACACTTTCCACCCGGTGAACTTTCGGTCGAGTTCGGGGATCCGGATCGGGTCACTATCGGAGACCGGATCGACTTGGACCTCCTGTTTGAGGCGGTAGCCGGGCACGTATTGCTGCACGGCTTCGACGGTCTTCGCTATCGATTCACGAATCTCGTCTGGCTCGCCCGACTCGGTGAGACAGAAAACGGTGTTCCGCATGATGAGTGGCGGCTCGGCGGGGTTAAGAACGATGATCGCTTTGCCGAGGTTTGCGCCACCGACAACCTCGAGGGCCTTGGCGGTTGTCTCGGTGAACTCGTCGATGTTCGCTCGTGTTCCTGGGCCTGCGCTCCGCGAGGAAACCGAACTGACGATCTCGGCGTACTCGACCTGGGCTACCCGGTTGACTGCCGCGACCATAGGAACGGTCGCTTGGCCCCCACAGGTCACCATGTTGACGTTGGGGGCGTCGAGGTGGTCTTCCATGTTCACAACCGGCACGACGTACGGGCCGACCGCCGCCGGGGTGAGGTCGAGAATTCGTTTGCCGTGGGCCTGCAGCACCTCGTCATGTTTGCGGTGAGCTCCCGCCGACGTGGCGTCGAACACCAACTCGACATCGGCGAATTCTGGCATCGCCACTAGGCCATCGATCCCGTCTGCTGTCGTTGCGATACCCATGCGCTTCGCACGGGCAAGGCCGTCAGAGTCGGGATCGATTCCACACATCGCAATGACCTCGATGATCTCCGACGAGCGGCGCGACTTGATGAACAGATCGGTGCCGATATTGCCCGATCCAATGACGGCAGTCTTCATGAGGGGCTCTTCTCCAAGAAGGTCGTAACGGTTCCGAGCGGACCAAAGTCGCACACGACAGCGTTTCCGGGCGCCACTGGCTTCATAGCGCCAAGCGCGCCGGTCATCACGACGTCGCCAGCACGAAGCGGCGTACCTCGCTGCGACATGACGTCGGCGAGCCAGCGCGCCGCATGAAGCGGGTGGCCAAGGCATGCCGCTCCCTCACCAGTGGCTACGGTCTCGCCATCGATATCCATCCGCATAGGAATCGTGCGAAGGTCAACATCGGCGAGCGGCACAGGTTTGCCGCCGAGCACATACAGCCCGCAGCTTGCGTTGTCGCCGACCGTGTCGACGATGCGAATGTTCCAGTCGGCGATCCGGCTATCGACGATCTCGATCGATGGCAGCGCATACGCCGTGGCCGCAATGATGTCGTTAAAGCCGTGTTCACCGTGGTCGAGGTCGTGTTCGAGCACGAGTGCCACTTCCCCCTCGACCCGCGGTTGAAGCAGACGTCCATGCTCAATAGGCACGCCATCGCCGTACTCCATGTCGACGAATAGCGTGCCGTAGTCGGGCTGGTCGACGCCGACCTGTTCCATGACTGCCTTGGACGTGATGCCAATCTTGCGACCGGACACGCGTCGGCCGTCAGCGATGGCCAGATCGGTGTTTAGCTGTTGCACGGCATAACCCACATCGATGTCAGTTTCTGTCCCGACTACATCGCGGATTGGTGTGCAAGGTTCGCCCGAACTAGCCGCTTCCCGCAGTTGGGCGGCCGCAGCGTCAATCTCTGCCCGGCTAGCCATTGGCTTCCTTTTCCTTGGCGAGGCGTTCCTGCTTGTCTTTGAGCAGTTCGCCACCTGCCATGAAGCTTGTGTTTGGGAACTCGTTGATCCATACCCGAACCGACTCTCGTGGCGCCCCGATGTGCTCATGCATCGCATCGGTGATGGCCTCCATAAGCGCCTTTTTGGCCTCCGGGTCTCGCCCCTCTGCCATATGTACGTTGACGAGCGGCATACCTATCCCCTGCCCGTCACGGTGACCGAACCGAGATGGCTGTACCGAGCAGTGGCGACAGTGCCGTCGGCGAGCGGACGGGCGTCGGTAGCGGCACCGGCCATCACCAACCAACCAGCTTCGAGCTTCTGCCCGTGCTTACCGAGATGGTTTGCAAGCATCGCGACGCACGCGGCCGGGTCTCCAAGAAGCGCGGCTCCGGTAGCGGTGCCGGTGATTTCGCCATCAACTTCGAATACGCAGCCAAGCGTGGTGAGATCGGCTTCGCGCGGTGCCATGCCTTCATCGCCAATGACGACGCGAGCCGCCGACGTGTTGTCGGCAATCACATCGGTCAAGGTGAAGCTGAACTTTTCGAAGCGCGAATCGATCACTTCGATGCCGCCGACCACCTTGCTGGTGGCATCGAGAACATCGTCGGCCGTGACGTTCGGTCCGGCCAAGTCCTCGCCGAGGATAAAGACGATTTCGGGCTCGCACCTTGGATGGATCAGCTCACCTAAGGGCACGATCCCGTTAGTGAGCACAGAACTGGCAGGGACCCACCCGTACACGGGCGCGTCAACGCCCATCTGCTCTTGCTTGGCGGCCGAGGTGAGCCCGAGCTTTGCGCCGGCGAGCGTGTCGCCGCGTCCGAGCTGCAACTCGAGCAGCGCGGCCTGAATCGCATAGGCGTCGTCGATCGAAAGCTCGTCGACCTGTTTGGTGATGGCCTGAACCTCAGATCGTTCATCGACCCCGGCCAAGAGGTACTGCGCCCAGTGGGCATGGTCCATGGTCATTGCGTCTCCGCCAGACCTGCCCGAGCGGCCGCTGCATCGATGTGTAACTGCTTCATCTCGGCGGCGATCGGGCTGTACCGCATCGATCCGTTGTCGATCCAGTCGCTCGCGAATTCAGCACCCCGACCGAACTTCGAACGCTCGAGGGGGAGCTTGATGGCATCGTGCGGCTCGCGAATGACAGCGATTGGATCTTTGCCTTCGGCAACAGCCTCCATGGCATCTCTGAACATCCGACGACAAGCAATGACACCCACATCGCTCTTGGTGATCTTCTCCTTGGTACGGTCCGCAACCTCACCCTGGGTCACCCACGCCATCACGTCTTGACCTTCGATGTAGTCAACAATGAACGTACCGTCGTCTCGAATCCACTCGTACTCGTAGTCGACCGTGTGCACCTCTTCGGGCAACTCGGCACCGTCAGGCGCGTGCACCGTATAGAAGATCACGTTGGTGTGCGTAGTATCGACCGGCACTCGTATCTGCATCTGGTAGACACCGTTGCCGCCAACCCACATCTTGTACGGAAACACCAACGGATGACCGATCTTCCAGTCATCGGAGTTCTCGTCCTGACCGACGAGGAGACGGCGCTTGATGATCCCGTGCTCGAACGTATCGAACGCGACCTTCTCGTGCTTGTTGCCTCCGAACGACCCGGGCATTTCCATGCCGGTCTGTTCAGCAATGAACTCGAAGTAGTTCCCGTGGAGGGCTTCGACGTGATACGGGTCCACGGCGTTCTCCATGATCTGCAGCCAGTTGCACGGCAACACGGCATGGCCCATATCGCGGTGTCCGTGCATCGTGTACGCCTCATAGCGCGGAAGCTCCGGCGCAGGTCCATCGCCGATGTATGCCCACACCATCCCGCCAAGCTCTTGGGCCTCACCCGAGCGGACTCCACAGTCAGCACGAAACTTCGGTGAGGAGTCTGGCTCGGCGAGGATCTCGAGACAATCGCCGTTCGTCCCGAACTTCCAGCCGTGGTAACCGCATCGAAGCCCCTCGTCGTCAACGATTCCGTAGACGAGCGAGGCCCCACGATGTGGACACTTCTCGTCGACGATTCCGTAGTCGCCGTCGCGGGTTTTAAAGACTGCGAAGTCTTCGCCAAGCAGTCGAGCGCGCTTCACCGGGAACTCATCGAGTTCCCGGGTAAAGGCGACCGGGTACCAATAGTGACGGAGCACTGCGCCCATGGGTGTGCCGGGGCCAACCTCGGTCAGTGCGTCGTTCTCTTCCTGGGTAAGCATCGAAACTCCTAAATGGTTAGAGGCGTGGTTAAAGGATCGTGACTTTGCCCGAGGACCCATCGACTCGGATGCGGTCGCCGGTGCTGATCTTGTCGGTACCGAAGCCGGTACCGGTCACCGCTGGCACGCCGTACTCGCGGCACACGATCGCTGCGTGGCTCATCATGCCGCCGATGTCGGTGACACAGGCCTGGATTTTCGGGAACACCGGAGCCCAACTCGGCGCAGTAATCGGCGCCACCAAGATCTCGCCCTGCTGAAGGTCGTTAACTTCGTCAGGGTTGTGAATGATGCGAGCGATACCTTCGACGGTTCCAGGCGAGGCTGCCATGCCGGTCAGTTCGTTTTCGGCCCCGTCGTCGGAGCCGAGCCAGTTATTTACCGACTCTGACGTGATGCCCCACAACATGATGGTGAACGGTTCGGTAATGACCTCGGGCGGCGCGCCGAGTGCCTTGGGTGCCTTCCAAGCGTCGAGCTTTGCGTGGATGGCTCGGCGACGTTCAATAATCGGCCCCCAGTGTGCTGCCGAAGCGGTCGGCGCGTTAACCGCCCAGTTGGCGTAGTAGTCCCAGAGCACCTGGCCGACTTCGTCGCGACGAATGAACATGAGGTCGTCTGCGTTCGCAAGAAGGCCGTCTTTCGCGAGGGTCGCGCCGAGTTCCTTGAGCTTGCGCCACACCACCGACATCGTCCAGTGCTCGATGTAGAAGTTGTGGTTCTCCACATAGGGGAAGACCACTCGTGCCAAGCCAAGTTTTCCGTCAAACGCCTCACGGTCTTCATCGGATCCGAGCAGGTCGCGATACTCCGACACGACGCGGTCTCGTTCTTCACGAATTGCCTCGATTGGGCGGCTGATGTCTTCGCCAGCCTCAATACGGGCGATGTAGTCCTTGATGAACGTGTACGGGATGTCGGGGTTCTCGACCCAGATCTTGTCGAAGTGATAGAAGCCGTTACCCGAGGTGAAGTTGAACCACGGGTCTTTGGCTTCGTCCCAAGCCGCCTGCCACTCGGCGCCGGCGTCGCCGTCGAGCGACACGTTGTTCGGGTCGTCGAAGCTGCGGGCGATGCCGAGATCGACGGCCTTTTGCGCAAGTCCTTTGAGCTCTTCGTTGGGACGGAAGAGGTCGACTTCGACGCCAGCCACCATCTTTGCAATGCCAAGGTCGGGGATGGACGGGAAGGCCTCCTTGCAGAATCCAAAGAAGTCGAGGTACGCCGCGTAGCCAAGGTTCAAGAACTCGAAGTGGTACTGCCATGCCTCGATGATCAGCTTGGAAAAGCGGTTGTACTCATCCATGAGCTTGGTGCCCGAACCAAGCGCCGACCCGCTGGTGATGACTTCGAGGTCTTCCATCTCCGGAAGCGGGTTGAAGTCGATCGATTCGACGGCGCTAATCGTCGTCTTGACCTTCTCGAGCCAACTCACATAGAGGCTGTCCCAGTTCGCGAAGTAGTGGCCCGCGCGTTCCATGAACTGCGGAACGCGTGCTTCGATCTGTGATGGGTCGACGCCGACCGGCGACAGGAACGGGTAGCCGTAGAGGATCCGGAAGTCGACACCATCGGCTGGGGGAATTCGATAGTGGCGGGTGTTCATCTGGCTCAGCGCAGAGAGTGCGACCTCCATGAAAGTGGCATCCCACGGGGTGAGTGCCTTGCCCCAATGCATGGAGTCCCAGAACCAGAACCGGTTGTCTTCGTAATCCTTGCGGTACTCGCTGAATGAGGACGAGTACGGATACAACTCTTCCCATCCCTCAACGCCCTCTGGGCCTTCTATTTCGAATGGACTTGGAAAGCTATTGCTCATTTCAATTTCCCCCTGGTTTGGCTCTCGCCCTTGACTATTGGTTTCGATACTTCTCTCGTTGTATTTCGACTCGCTCTATTCGACCTTCTCGTGAAGCGGTGAGACGAGTGTCGACACGATGGAACTCATTGCGTCGTACCCACCGCTGCTCACCGACTTCTTCGGCTTCTGGGACCACACGGTCTCTGGTCGGCTCTGCAACATGACGACGTTCTCTCCGGCCGGAAGATGTTTGTCGAGGGCCCACTCGACGTCTTGCGGGCAGCCGTAGTGTTTCTCGGCGCGGCGGGCTAGTACCGCAATAGCGGTGAGGTCATCATCGGTCACCGACGGCATCGTTCGACGATCGCCGGTGATTTCGATCTTGTCGACCACGCCGTCATCGGTAAGCGAGTACTCGACCCCCTTGTCGCTGATCTCTCGCTTGATCACCTCGCGCAGCACTTTGTCGACGAGGAAGTTGTCGGGCGTTACCTCGCCGGACACGACCGCTTCGCCAAGGCCCCATGACGCATCGATGGCCACTTGGGATCGATCACCATTGGTTGGGTTGAGCGTGAACGCAACGCCGGAAGAAATCGGATCGACCATCTTTTGTACGCCAACGGACATCGCGATCGCTTCGTGCATGTACCCCATCGCATGGCGATACGCGATCGCTCGATCGGTGAAGATCGACGACCAGCACTGACGCACGTGTTCGATCACGCTGTCCGCTCCCTGGATCCACAAGTACGTATCTTGCTGGCCAGCGAACGAAGCATCGGGAAGGTCTTCGGCGGTGGCCGACGATCGAACCGCTACAGGCAGATCGTCGACGCCGCAGTGATCGCACAGTGCCCGGTAGGCCTCGGTGACGTCAGCCACGACATCGTCGGGAACCGCCACGGCTTCGATCTTTGCTCGAATCTGATTAGAGATCTCGCGGTTGGCAGCGAAGTCGTCGTGGTCGATGTTGCGCAGAAGTTCGTTGATCTCCGACACGAGTTCGGCGTTCTGCCACAGTTGCTC
>CAZBTI010000124.1:0-10474 GCA_964494395.1 uncultured Acidimicrobiales bacterium
GTCGGTGAGTTGGTGAAGCTCGTCGAAGACGAGGTCGCCATCTTCTGGCACCTGAAGCCCGTCGGCGTCGATCGCGGTAGGGATCGGAAGGATCCATGAAAAGTCCTCTGCCGACCCTTGGTAGAGGATCTCGATCAACGTCGTGATCGTTTCATCGGGGTTTTGGGTGAAAACGATTCGTTCGCCCACCTGGTCGACAGGGCTGTTTTGGCAGAAAAACCCTCCGCACGCAGCGGCCATGCTCGACCACACCGCGATGATCGAACCAACGAGTGTTGCTAGGAGAACTGCCTTCTTCGCCATTGGGGTTCCTTCCACCGAATGCTGCTCCAATCGGTTGGTATGGGTTGCTCTTTAAGTCTTTTGCGACCAGTAGCGAAACCTGATTCCCGAAGAATTGCGATGGCTGTCCCGTCACCACTCAATCGACATACCGGCGGCCTGATCGCTCAGGCCGCCGGGAGTTTGCTAGCGGTTTGACACTCGTCCTGTAGCGAAGCCGAGTCCGATAACTCCGAGGACGAGGACGGTTCCCAGTACCGAGAGAAAGATGACCATCAGGTTCCCGGAAGACTCGCCGTCGATGTCACCAATGGCGAGGTCTTCGCCGCCTGTGGGAACGATTTCGACGGTGTCTTCTTCAACTTCTCGCTCAGGGACATCCGGGGTGAATGCCACGACTTGACCAGTGCCGTCTGTGGGGTCGATCGCATCGCTGTTCACAGCAAAGGCCGAGGTCGAGGCGCCTTGACCACCGTTGAACCGTTCGCAGTCGTAGAGGCCGGTGAGGTCACGGGCGCTGCGAGTTCTCGACACATCCTCGAGTGTGTCGTCGAAGCCGAAGGTCGGGTCGGCGGTCATCTCGTCGGGGTCGATGAAGGTGCTGAGACGAGTCAGATACGGGGCATCCTCGGCCTGCTCCTGCAGCCACGGGTGGATGAAGGTATCGGGCTCTACGCCCTGGGCGTACTCGGTGATAAACGCCTGTCCACCAAGAGCGTCGGCTCGGTCTTGGACAAGGAAGATGTAGTCGTTGCCGCCGATGCCACTGCCGCCGCCGGTGAAGAAGGTGAGTTCTTCGGTGGCGATCTCAATCTCGGCGAAGTTGGTGGAGACTGCTTGGCTTTCGCCGAAGAGCCAGACCCAGATGGGCATCTGGCGCTGTGCTGCGACTGCGGTGAGTTGCAGCGGGATCATTGGCTCGGTGCCTTCGTAGGTGATCTCGATTGGAGAGATCGAGTCTGAGGTTTCGCCGTCGAGGAGGCGCATGGCAATGAAGGCCATGTCTTGTTCGACGTAGATGTCGAGGAGTGGCACCATGGCTCGGGTGACCCGGTAGTCGTTGCCTCGGAGCCAATCGATGAGCGCATCGGGGTCCTCTGACCCGATCACGTCGAATTCAAACGGGCCGACCTCGCCGCTGGCAAAGATCTCCACGCCTCCGTCGTCTTCGTCCTCCATGGCTTCCTCTGCTTCGTCCTCCATTGCTCGCTCGAAGTTGGTTGCGCATTCTGGACGAAGCGGTGGGATGAACTGGACGTCGGTTTGTCGGTGGAGTTCGTCGAAGACCCTCGCTCCGTTCACAGGAACATCCAATGCGTCTGCATCGATTGCGCCTGGGATCGGCAGGATCCACGAGAAATCGTCAGCGGAGCCCTGATAGAGGATCTCGATTAGGGCCGTGATTGTTTCATCGGGGTTTTGGGTGAACACGATTCGTTCACCCACCTGGTCAACAGGGTCGTTCTGGCAGAAAAACCCGCCGCACGCCGCTGCCACGCTCGACCACGCGGCGATGACCGCACCAACAATAGTTACGACTACAAATGCCTTCTTAAACACGGGGTGTCCCTTCTGCCGAATGCCATTCGATTCGGTCGCCCAAGCACTTTCTGTGACTTGTTACGACCAGTAGCAGGATCTGGTTCCCAGAAATTTGAGAAGTTTCTCAGCCCCGAGTTTCACTGAGGAATCATCAAAGCCCAGAGCGACCGACCGGCCGACTTGCCGCCCTTGGTGCCTAAGTGGCACCTTCTGGTCAGCCCGAGGTTTCGCCTTGGCTTTCTCGCTCGTCGCTGGTGTATCCAGCAGAGCCGTCTTCTTCCCCCAGACGTTTTTCTGCGCGTTGTTGCGCGCTCACTTGGGAGAAACCCTCATGTTCTGGTCAATCCATGCCACCAAAGGTGGCGTCGGCACCTCGGTCATCGCAGCTTCGCTGGCACTCGAACTCGTTGCTTCAGAGCCGTGGTCGGCGGGGGTGATCCTCGTCGACTTCGGCGGAGATCAAGGCGACATCCTCGGCGTAGATCTCACCGATCGGCTCGGCATAGTCGACTGGCTGACCTCACCCGATCCGGTCGAGATCTCCTCGCTAGAGAATCTGCTCGTCGCGGTCGCACCTGGATTGAGCGTGCTTCCGACAGGCAACCGATCACTTCCAGATGCGGGTGGCTCGATCGACCCGGGACGCATTGCCGATCTCGTTCGTGGACTCGATGAACTCGGCACGGTGGTGGCTGACTTGGGCGTTGTTGATCAGGAGGTCAATTCTCCTCGTTGCCTAATCGCTGCGGCGAGTACCCGGCGCACCCTCATTCTCCGGCCTTGCTATCTCGCATTGCGTCGAGCGACGAAGATGCCGATCACCGTCGACTCGGTAGTTGAGGTCGCCGAAGATGGCCGATCCTTGCGGACCCTCGATATTGAAGCGGTCATGCAGATGGCCGTGAGCGCGCGGCTTCGTGTAGATCCATCGATTGCGCGGGCGGTCGACAGCGGAACGCTCGTCAGCCGACGACCGCGAGCCTTGCGGCGTTTCGTTTCCGACCTCCTTGCCGAGTTCGAAGTCGACCGCTCCCTCGCAAACATGGCAAGGGGTGGAGGCGACCGTAGGACACGCAACGCAATGGCCACACCGGACAGGGCCGAATCGTGGTAACCCCCAAAAGATTTGTACAGGCTGACGAACCGTCACGGTCTGTCAGCCTGTACAAATCTCAGATTGAGTGGGGTGTTGCCGGCGATGATGGGGTTGTCCGGCGAGTGCATGAGGCTCTCTGGCGGCGGGATGGACGCGAGTCGCCCGATGGTCTGGATTCGCTCAATGTCGACGGTGTCGACATCGGTCGACGGATCGACGAACTCGTCGACGGCTTTGCTCCGCTGGCGACGCCCGAGCGCCGTCGAGACATCGCCTCGGAGGTTCTTGCTCGCATCGATGGACTCGGTCCGTTGCATGAGTTCGCCGAGGACTCGTCGATCACCGAGATCATGGTCAACGGCACCGGCGAGGTGTGGGTCGAAGCCTCCGGTCGACTCGCAGACACCGGGCGCCGATTGGAACGAGATGAGGTGGAGCACCTTCTGCGTCGTCTTGCCGCACAGTCCGGGCGTCGGATCGACCTCGCGAACCCGAGTGTGGATGTGCGCTTGGCCGACGGTTCTCGCCTACATGGGATCATCCCGCCTCTGGCTGTCGATGGCCCGTGCGTGACCATTCGTCGATTCGCCTCCAGCAACGTGGGCCTCGAAGACCTCACCGAGGCTCGAGCGGGTGACCTCCTTCGCAACGCTGTCGCGGACGGATCGACCTTGATCGTCGCCGGTGCAACGTCATCGGGCAAGACGACTCTCCTAAATGCCTTAGCCAATGGATTCGGTCCAGACACTCGAATCATCACGATTGAAGACGCGGCCGAGCTTCGCCTTCGAGGCGGCCATGTCGTCCGCCTCGAAACCCGCAACGCCACCGAAGGGGTGGGGGAGGTCGGGCTCCGGGAGCTCGTTCGACACGCCCTCCGGATGCGGCCGGACCGAATCATCTGCGGAGAGATGCGCGGTGCTGAAGCGCTCGATCTGATCCAGGCGATGAACACTGGCCACCGGGGGTCGATGTCGACCGTTCATGCGAACACCCCAGCCGACGCTCTCCGTCGCATCGAGACGATGATGCTGCTCGGTGACGCGGACCTTCCGCTCGCGGCGATCCGTGAGCAACTCGCATCGTGCATCGACCTCGTTGTGATGATGGCCCGCTTCCCCGATGGGAAGCGTCGGGTTACCTCGATCTCGGCTGTTCCCGATACCCCCGCCGAGAGCTGGACGTTGAGAAGTGAATATCAACTCGATGGAGTCGAACCATGACGGTTCGTCCGGTGATTGCGAACGAAGAACCGCTTCTACCTGGGTTGGCTCGCTTTCGTTCTTCGTCGAGTGCAGCCGAGCAACTGCCTGAGGTCGCGCTGCGTCTGTCGCGCACCATCAGGGCTGGCCTGCCAATCGAGGTCGCAATTGCGCGGGTCGATGAGGACATGAGTCACCAGCATCGGAGTATGCGAATCGCCGCCTCTCAGCTCTCTGCGGGTCGGCCGCTCGCAGATGTCACTTCCGACTGGGCGGCGAACACCACCTCCGACGCCGAGCGCTTGCTCGTCGGTGTGCTCGATATGGGCATCTCGGCGGGAGCTGATCTTGCCTCGGCGCTCGATGGCGTCGGCGAGGCGATTCGCGATGACGTCGATCACGACGCTCGTCGGCGGATATTGCTCACGCAGAGCCAACTGTCGGCAGCGGTACTCGTATGCCTGCCGATCGTTTTTGCAGCCGCAGCGTCACTGACAAGTGGCTTCGTATACGGGAGTCCCTGGGGATTGGCCTTTCTCGTCGGTGGCCTGTTGTTCGATCTCATCGGTGTGCTGTGGATCAAACGACTGCTCAGGAGGCTGAACTGATGAGCGACTCGATTCTGCTGGCTCGCCGCTCCGCTCGTCGGCTCGCCCATGACCGAGCTATTGGCCTGCCGACCGTGGTGATGCTTCTCAGCCTCGCAACGGCAGCTGGTCAAAGCCCTCGCGCTGCCATCTCCTCTGTCGCAGAGCTTTCGGACAGTGGTGGCGCGGTCGGAGTAGTGGCAACTGACTTCGCTCATGTCGATCGACGCCTCGCACTAGGGGCTTCTCTCGATACCGCAATCTTGGAGGCGAGTGCGGGCTCTACTCGCTCCCCCGAAATCGTCCGCGTGCTCGACGTGCTGCGTCGAGCCGAACACGATGGTGGCTCGTTGCAACTGCAGTTCGAGTTTCTCATTCGAGATCTACGCCGCCAGCGAGCGAACGCACTCGACGAGGCGGCGCAACGGCTCACGGTCTCGCTGCTCTTCCCCTTGGTGCTGTGCATCTTGCCCGCGTTCATCCTCCTAGCGGTTGCGCCGCTCTTGGTCGAAGCCTTGCGCGGCCTGCCCACCTGACATCTAATTCTTCGCTGCTACAGCGACGTATCGGTGCTTCGCTTTCGACGAATCACCCGCTCAACACAATCAAGAAAGCGAGCAACGACCATGTTGCAAATACGGACCCAATTCAGTCTCATCACCATCCGACTCGGGCAAGCACTCCGAGATCGGCTTGACGACGATCGCGGGCAGTCCACCGCCGAATACGCACTACTGCTCCTCGGGGTGGCGACGATCGCGTTGACGGTTGTCGGCTGGGCCTCGGGCACCGGCAAGATCGGCGAGTTGTTCGACGCAGTGGTCGACTCGATCATCGGTCGCGTCTGATGGATCGCAGCGGCGAGGGTCGGCGTCACATCTCGCCCACCAAGGGCGAGCACGGTTCGAGGCTCCGCGGTGCCGCCAGCGATCGCGGGCAGGCGACCGTGGAGATGGCACTGATCCTCCCGCTGCTCGTGCTGTGCATCGCAGGAATCGTTTGGGTTGGCCAGGTGATGGCGATGCACGTTCGTGTCGAGCATGCAGCGCGCGAAGGCGCACGAGCTGCGGCGGTTCAACCAGCGGCCGCTACGTCGGTTGCTCAGGCAGCGGTCGGCCGTTCACTGCCCGATGCGTCGGTGTCAGCGCTTGTCGGAGCCGAGTTCGTGGCTGTCACCGTGACTGTCGCCGTCGACGGCGTGCCCATCATCAATATCGGTGCGCGGACCATTCAGGCCGAGGCGCATATGCGTCGTGAGGACATCATCAACAGCCCGTAGTGCCGTAGCGGTTGTCGCTATTTGGCGAAGACGTAGCCCATCGTCGCTGGATGGAAGACCCACTGGTTGATCTCGATGGTCGTAGCCAGGGCTCGTGGGTTGTCAAAGTCTTCCATCGACGTTGCGAACCAGATTTTCTCGTCGAGCAGGCGAACCCGACTGGTGATGACACTCGCTGGCTCGACCGCTGCGTTCTTCTTGGCGGGGAAATCAGTGCTGAAGTCGACGAGGAAGAGGCGCTTCCCAGTCATGACGAGGTGATGATCTTCGCTTTCGCCGATGAGGGACACCCCAGACGAGTCGTCGTTCTTTACCGAGCTGTGGCCAAAGACAGTGGCGACCACGGTCTCGTCATTGCCGAGGTGATGGACCATCGCTTCGCGGACGTGACGCTCGATTCGCTTCTTCCTATTCATTGCAGAACCCTACTAGGGCGCTGGATTCGGCGTGCCGTGCGCTGTTCACGCTGGCTTCTTCGTCAATTCATCAAAGACACTGGACACGGACCCTGGTGACTAGAAGGATGCAGCTACGACCAAAATTTGGGCGAAAAGTGGGGGACCAATGAGACTGAAAGCTGCAAGCCTTGCGCTTGCCTTGGTAGGCGGAGTCGTCGTCACGGCGCCGGTGGTATCGGCCGAAGAAGCGGTGACCTGCGGAGGCGCAGAAGCGACGATCATCGTCGAGAGCCCGGGTCTTCTGACGATCGGAACCGACGGTGACGACGTGATCGTTGGGTCGCTCGGAGATGATGCCATCGATGCTGGAGCTGGCAACGACATCATCTGTGGTCACGCTGGAGATGACGTCCTCATTGGAGGCGCTGGCGACGACCGCATCGAGGGCGGCAACGACGACGACAACATCCAGGGCGGCGAGGGTGCCGACACGCTGTTCGGCGGAAACGGTGACGACATTCTGCGTGGTGCTGCCGGTGACGACATCGTCCTCGGCGAAGCAGGAGACGACCTGCTCGAAGGAAATGCTGGCAGCGACACGCTCTGGCCGGGGCCTGGCAACGACGACGTAGTCGATGACGCTGGGGATTCTGTTGGGGCTGGAACCGATGCAGCTCCAGAAGATGACGGCGCAGTCGATGACGATCCGGCCGACTCGGTAGATGCGGAGACGCCATCGATTGAGGAGGTAGTTGAAGAAGAGGACGCTGCGGGAGGCTCTCCGTTCGATCTCACGATCCTCCATGTGAACGACACCCACAGCCACCTCGAAACCGACTCGGGAGATCTTGAGCTTCCGGGTGGAGAAACCCGAGTGCAGTTCGGCGGGTTCCCAAGTGTCGTTGCAAAGATCGATGAACTCGCCGCCTCTGCGAGCGGTGAAGTGGTCAAAGTCCATGCGGGTGATGCCATAACCGGCACCCTCTTCTTCAGCCTCTTCGAAGGCGAGGCAGATGCTGCGCTCCTGAACGAGACATGCTTCGACGTGTTCGCGCTCGGTAACCACGAGTTCGACAACTCCGACCAGGGCTTGGCCGACTTCCTCGGTCACCTCAACGGGTCCGACGATTGCACGACTTCCACACTTGCCGCGAACGTCATTCCCGCTCCGGGAACGCCACTCGCTCCCGAGGGCGACAAAATCTTCGACGACAACGTCATCATCGAATACGACGGAGGAGAACGGGTCGGCTATGTCGGTATCGACATCGCCGGCAAGACCCAAAACTCGTCGAGCCCACTCGACACCACCGAGTTCCTCGATGAAGTCGAGACCGCTCAGGAGCAGGTCGACCTGCTCACCGAGGCAGGCATAAACAAGATCGTGCTCGTAACCCACCAAGGTCTCGCGAATGACCTCGACCTCGCCTCGCAGGTGAGCGGTGTCGACGTCATCGTCGGAGGCGACAGCCACACCTTGCTCGGAGACTTCGCCGATCTCGGCCTCAACACCAGCGGTGAGTACCCGCAGCGCGCTACCGACGCTGATGGGAACCCGGTATGTGTAGTTCAGGCGTGGCAGTTCAGCTGGGTCGTTGGAGAACTCAACGTCAGCTTTGATGAAGACGGCGTCGTGTCCTCCTGTGAAGGCATTCCTCACCTGATTCTCGCCGACTCGTTCCAGCGGGAACCGTCCGAGGACGCCGATCGTGAAGAACTGACCGGAGAGGCACGAGACGCGGTCGTGGCGTTCGTCGAAGCAACCCCCGAACTCTCGATCGTCACGCCAGACGCCGATGCCGAGGCTGTCCTCGATGGGTTCTCCGGCCAGGTCGACGTGCTCCAAGAGCAGGTCATCGGTGAGGCAACCGAGGACCTCTGTCTTGAGCGCATTCCCGGTCAGGGACGCAGTCAGCTCTGCGATGTTGCCGACACCGCAGTAAACGGTGGCGATATCCAACAACTCGTGACCGACGCCTTCTTGGCCCGCGCATTCGAGGCCGATATCGCCATCCAAAACTCGGGCGGCGTGCGAATCGACATCCCCGAAGGTGAGGTCACGATCGCCGACGTCTTCGAATTGCTGCCGTTCGCGAACACCGTGGTCAACCTCGAGATGACCGGCGCGGAGATCGCCACCGTTCTCGAAGAGGCGATCGCCTTCTCGATCGACCCCGATGGTTCCTCGGGTGCGTACCCGTACGGGGCCGGAATTCGCTGGGATGTCGATCTGACCGCCGCCGATGGTGAACGTCTCTCGAACATCGAGGTGCTCGTCGATGGGGCATTCGTGCCGCTCGATCCTGCAGCGACTTTCACGGTGGCCACGAATAGCTTCACTGCAGGCGGCGGCGACGGTTACGCAACATTTGAGGCAGTGTCGGACGATGGCCGTTCCGAGGACACACTCCTCGAATACGCACAAGTATTTATCGACTACATCGAGCAGGATGTAGCTGGTGTCCTCGAAGTGCCGGCGATCGAGAACTATTCGACGCAGAGCATCGTCCCCCTCGCCGAGTAGTCCACTGTCGCTTTCAAAATTTGTAGGTCAGGGCGCGCTCAGCGCGTTCCGACCTACAAATTTTGGTCGAGTCGCTGTACGCCCACCGGGCCTTTTGGCCCTCAATCAATCGTCGAAGAATGTCGATACTTCGGACATGTCGACCCCCATTTCTCGCGCAGCTGCGCCACAATAGGACCGTGAATTCTTCGTTTCTTCGGCGGAACGTCATCGTCCTTTGCGCGGTCCTTGCGATCGTTCTCGCCGCCTGTGGCGGTGGTGAGGAGATCGTCGCGGAAGAGCCAGTTGAGGATGGGGTACAAACTCTCGAACCAGCCGAGGGTCGTGATGTCACACGAGACGCCGAGCTACTTGAAGAAGGCGACGTTGTCGATGACGCTGGCCCGCTTCCCGATATCGAAACCGAATTGGTCACCCCTCGCAACCTCACCATCGTGAGCACGCTCGACGGGACGATCGAACTCGAGTGGGATGAGGCGCTGGCCGGAAACGTCACCGGCTACGAAGTTCTTCGCTCCGCTTCTGGCGGTCGGACCGATACCTTCCGAGTCGACGACAACTCATTTTCCGATGCGGGCCTCGAAGACGAAGACGTATTCAGCTACCGGGTCGTTGCGCTCACCGAAACCGGTCGTAGCGAGTTGAGCGACTCTATTACCGCTCAGGTTGGCCGCGACTCAGATCCGCCACGTCGTCCCGGTCGTCCCGAAGTTGTCGAGAACGCCAGCGGACAACTCCTCTCCTGGAGTCCAACGACCGATGTCTCCGGCATCGCTGGCTATATCGTCACTCGTGAGATCGACGGCGTCGTCACCGAGCTCGAAGCCGGAACCGACACCGTCCTCCAAGACAACGTCGTTGCGGGAACGGTTGTCACCTACGCCGTGATTGCACTCGATGGTTCGGACAACCGAAGCGAGCCAAGCCGCAACACAACCCTCCTCACCGGCACGCCATCGGACAACGTCATCGTCGTTGTTTCCGCACAGGCTGAAGCGGGGAACACTTTTGCTACCGGCCGACTCGAGCGTGAATTGCTCGAGCGCGGCTACACCATCTCGTGGTTCGAAGATCAAGTCTTTGACAGCAACGTCACCAGCGGTGACGACATCGTGCTTCTACTCGGCGACGTAGTCGGTCAAGGTTTCGACTGGAACGTGTTCGCCCACGACGCCACCGTCATTGGCCTAAAGAGCAGCTTCATTCAAGCGGGCGGCTTCCTCGACACCCTTCCGAAACTGGACCGCATTCAGCAGTTCAGCTACGACTCGCCAGCGGGCGCCGCTCGAGTAGTCACGAACACCACAGAGGCTGAACCAAGCCCAGTGGTGTTCCTGCCGCTTATCGAGCAGATCCCTGATCTCGAAGTATGGATGACCCCATCGTTCTCGGCCGAGTCGGCAATCGCTGGCATCATTCCCGAAGGTGGCATCCTCGCCTCGGGTCGTGAAGCTCCGGGTTGCCGAGCCTTCTACCCGGGCAACACCAACGCCCTCGCCGAGACCACAGCCGAGGGCTACGCCCTGCTGGTCGACTTCGTCGAAGACGTCGAGCGCTTCTGCTA
>CAZBTI010000125.1:0-7925 GCA_964494395.1 uncultured Acidimicrobiales bacterium
CCGTTGAGGTCGGCGAAGTAGGCGCCAGCATCGGCGGTGCGGTCGTAGAACGGTGATCGCTTGATACTGCGGGCCGTGTCGTAGGTGCGTGTCGGCCAGTGTGGCGCGTAGAGCAGTCCGAGGACCTCAACGGTGCGCTCGCGCAGGTAGGCCTCTTCGTTCTGCCACGGCTCGAAGCGGCGAATGTCGACATCGTGCAGATCGAACGGCGGCTCGCCTTCGGTCATCCAGTGTGCGAGGGCCATGCCTGCGCCACCGGCCGACTGAATGCCGATCGAGTTGAAACCGGCAGCGACGAACAACGCATCGAGCGTTGGGGCTTCGCCGAGGATGTAGGAGTCGTCGGGGGTGAAGCTCTCGGGACCGTCGAAGAGCAGCCGCAGGCCGGTCTCGTGCAGGATCGGGATGCGATCGAACGCCGGGCCGAGCCACTCCCCCAGGTGATCGGGGTCAGGGTCCATCGTGATGAACGGCTTGTCGATTGGCGGCGGGCCGCTCTCGGGCCACGGACGTCCGACCGGTTCGAACAGGCCGACCAGCATCGAGCCACCGGCCTCGGGCTTGAGATACGCCCAGCGGTCGGGGTCGCGAAGGATCGGCGCGCCAGCGTCGACACCTTCGATCGGTTCGGTGACCACATAGTGGTGTTCGGCCGCCATGAGCGGCACGTTGACGCCGGCCTTCTCGGCGAGGTGGCGAGTCCATAGACCACAGGCCAATACGACCTGGGTTGCGGTGATCTCATGGCCATCGTCGGTGCGCACGCCAACGCAGCGGCGCTGGCCGTTCGCGTCGGTTTCGGTGAGCAGGTCGTCGACGCCCACACCTTCGTGAAGCTTGGCGCCGCCGTTGCGGGCACCGCGCATAAGCGCCATCGTGCAGTCCGACGGGCCAACGACAGAGTCTTCGGGAAGCCATATGCCACCGAGAAGATCGTCGGTCTTGGCGAGCGGAAAGCGCTCGGAGATTTCTTCGGCGGTCATCTCTTCTGCAGTGATGCCGAGGTAGCGGGCCATGCCAGCGGTCCGGCGAAGCTCTTCCCAACGGTGCGGGGTCGACGCCATTGAAATAGCGCCCGGCGCGTGGAAACCGGTGGCTTGTCCGGTCTCCTCTTCCAGTGTTTGGTAGAGCTCGTGGCTGTAGCGGGCGAGCTTTGTTTGGTTCTCCGTCGAGCGAAGCTGCGCGACGAGACCGGCGGCGTGCCACGTGGTTCCGCCGGTCAGCTGGTGGCGCTCAAGAACGATGACGTCGGTGACGCCTCGCTTGGTGAGGTGGTACGCAATCGATGCGCCGACGATTCCGCCGCCGACAACGACGACCGCTGCGTGGTCGGGAAGTTGGGCGACCATCAGTGGCGAAGCTCTTCGTTCTCTGGGTCCCACACAGGACCGTCGAGCACGGTTGCGCCACGCTCTTCGCCCAAGATGAGCACGCTCAACTGGGTTCCGGGTGCGGCAGCATCTTCGGTCACGAACGCGAAGGAGAGGCTCTTATCGACGGTAAAGCCGTAGCCGCCCGACGTCGTGAGGCCAACGGCAGCGCCGTCGTGCATGACCGCTTCTCCGCCGAGGGAATCGGCCACTGCGGTGTCGTCTTCTGGTGAGTAGGTGCCGTCGTAGGCAGGAACGTCGACCTCGAGATAGACGAGTCGCCAGTCGTTTCCAGTCGTTGGCGCATCGAGGGCGTCGAGGCCAATAAAGTCGCCACGGTCGCGCTTGACCCAACGCTCGACGCCAGCCTGGAGAGGCCCGATGTCGTGGGTGAGTTCGAAGCGGCTGAGGTAGGCCTTCTCCATGCGAAGTGAGTTGAGTGCGTGGCTGCCGATGTCGGTGAGGCCGATGCTGTCATCGTTCGCTGCGAAGAGGCCTTCGTAGAGTTCGAGCAGGCGATCCATCGGAGCGTGAAGCTCCCACCCGCGAGACCCGGTGAAGCCGACTCGCAAGGCACGGAGCGGCACGCCGCATACCTCGATGTTCTGCTGGCGAAGGAAGGGAAAGCCGTCGTTCGACACGTCGGCGTCGGTGCACTTTTCCATCAACGCACGGGCGTTTGGCCCAGCGATGGCAACGGCGCCCTGGCTGCGGGTGACGTCGGCAATGGTGACGTCGGCACCGTCGATGTTCTGGGTGAAGTGGTCGATGTCGCGCACATGGCCGACCGCAGCTGACACCACGTAGTAGTGGTTCTCAGCGAGACACGTGATGGTCACTTCGGTCTCGATACGGGCCGCCGGGGTGAGCACGTAGTTGAGTGCGATCTTGCCAACGGTGGTCGGCACGATGCCGGTGGTGAGTCGGTTGAGGAAGGCGTGGGCGTCGGGGCCGGAGACCTCGAACTTGGTGAACGCCGACATGTCCATGATGCCGACCTGTTCACGAACAGCCCGGCTCTCTTCCTTAGCTGCCTTGTACCACTCGGGGCGCCGCCAACCGTGGCTGTCGACGAGCGGCCAATCCTCAGGGACGAACCACTTGGGTTGTTCCCAGCCGTATGCCTGTCCGTGCATGGCCCGCTTTTCAACGAGTGTCTCGTAGAGGGCGGACGTCCAAACCGGACGCTGGTCCATGCGCTCCTCGCCGGGCGGGTGCGCCCGGAACATCCACTCGTAATCCTCGATGGCCTTGAGGCGGACGAACTCTTGGTTCGCCCAACCGAAGCGGCGAGGGTCGTAGTGGCGCAGGCTGAGCTCGGTCGAACCGTGCACGATCCAACGGGCAAGTTCGCGACCCGCACCTGGGCCCCATGCGAGGCCGATCGATGAACCCGTGTTCAACCAGTAGTTCTTCAGACCGGGAGCCGGACCGAGGAGCATGTGCGCATCGGTGGTGTGGGTGATGGCGCCGTGAATGACGCGCTTGATGCCGACGTCGGCGAATATCGGCACTCGAGCGAATGACTCTTCGAGCCACGGAGCGATCTTGTCGTAGTCCTCGGGGAACAGCGGGTTCTCGGCTTCCCACGGCACGCCCTGATCCCAGATCGACTCGGCGCCGAACTGCTCGTAGATGCCGACGAGGCCAGCGGTCTGTTCTTGGCGGATGTAGCCGGCGACCCGGTTGTCGCGCATGACCGGCATTTCCCAGCCGTCGTTCTTCTGCGCGTCGACCAGTTCTTGCACCTCATCGGTGACGAGGTAGTGGTGCAAGATGTTGGCCTGCGGAACATTGAAGCCGCTGAGCTGGCCGACCTGATGGCCGTAGCAACCAGCGGCATCGACCACGTGTTCGCAGGTGATCGTGCCCTGCTCGCTGGAGACTTCCCACTCGCCGTTCGCGAGCTGCTGCACGTCGGTGACCCGGTTGCGCCGGATGACCGTCGATCCCTTCGCACGGGCACCGTTGGCGAACGCCATCGTGACGCCGCTTGGATCGACGTGGCCTTCGCCCTCGGTCCAAATCGCGGCTTTCACATCGGTGAAGTCATAGTAGGGGTTGTACTTCTTTGCCTCGTCTGGCCCTATGAGGTCGAGCGGGTAGTCGAGGTAGCGGGCGATGCCGATCTGGGTCTTCAGCGCATCGACTTCATCGTGGGTGTACGCCACACGAAGACCACCGGGCTGGTGGAACGAGATGGCTTGGCCGGTGTCCTCTTCGAGGTGCTCGTACAACTCGATTGCGTAGTGATGGAACGCAGCCGTGGTGTAGTCGGCGACCGACCTGGTGATCTGCCCCGCCGCATGCCAAGTGGAGCCTGAGGTGAGCTCGGCCTTCTCCATCAGGACACAGTCGGTCCAACCTTCGAGGGCGAGGTGGTAGAGCAAGGAAGCGCCATGGACGCCTCCACCAATGATGACGACGCGAGCGCGGTCTTGCACGTGAATATCCTTCGAGCGAAGCCTGGGTTAACACAGGCCGATTAGAGGCCCTAACCATAGTGCGCTAGCCCAGAACTCGAAGACTCAGAAACGGCGTTCCCGCTCGGTGCGTGGATTAGAGAACGCGGCTCGCTGAGCTGACTCTTAGAAGCCGAGAGCTTGGGTGATCCGTGCGCGAACATCGTCGGGCATTGGATCGAATGCCTTGGCCGCGAGCGTCGACCGGTATTGCATTTGAAAGGCCTGAGCGGTCTGACATGGACCGCAATGACCAAGGTGCTGTTGCACGGCGGCGGCTTGCGATGGAGCGAGTTCGCCATCGAGGTACACGCTGAGGCTGCGATGTACACCCATGCAAGTAGCCGTAGTCGGAGCCTGGCTGAGCGGCGAAGAAATCACCTGAGGCCCGGCCGGGTTGAAGGCGTCGATTGCGACAAAGCCATCTCCGGCACTCGCAAAGGGGGGCGACGCTGCAAATACGTCGTCCTGGTTTGGCTGGCCATTTGTATCGGTCGTCATGTCGTAATCTCCGTGTGAGAGTTGTCAGATTCAACTTCACTAGCTAATGCGCCAGCAGAATCGCCAACAGGGACTTCGCCCATTGCATTCCCGATTTCTTCATCTGGGAGCAAATTTCTTTCTGCAGCGAAGTCGTGCAGTTGCTTTTCCAACCCCTTTCGACCTCGGTAGATGCGGCTCATCACCGTTCCGATCGGTATGTCGAGAATCTCTGCAATCTCTTTGTAGGCAAAGCCCTCCACATCGGCCAAAAGCACCGCCATACGAAAGTTCTCAGGAAGTGCCTCGATCGCTGCCTTCACCTGCGAATCGGTGACCGACTCAAGGAAGGCATCCTCGGCGCTCGACCCGATCTCGGAGTTCTCGCCACCGAGGCGGCGGTAGAGGTACATATCTTCAACGTCGGCGATATCGGATTCATCTGGGCGCCGCTGCTTTTGGCGGTATCGGTTGATGTAGCTGTTGGTCAGGATGCGATACATCCACGCTTTGAGATTGGTTCCCTCTTCAAATCGCTCGTAGGCGCGATATGCCTTGAGATAGGTCTCTTGTACGAGGTCCTCCGCGTCGGCTGGGTTGCGAGTCATGCGCATCGCTGCCGAGTACAGCTGGTCCATAAGCGGCATGGCCTGCGCTTCGAATGTTGAGAGGTCTGCCATATCTCTACGACCTTAACGGTTGATTGTTGCCAGTGAGACACCACACTGGAGCCATGGGAATGCTTAGGAAGTACGTCGAGAAGAAGGCCACGGAACGGATTCCCACACCGATCCTCGACGCGGCGGGCAAGGCATTAATAGAAGGAATCGACAAGGCCGTCGAAGCCCGGTGGGACGAGGCACTCGAGATCGCCGCAGAAACTGCTCCAGGTGCGCCAGCCGAAACTAAGGCGCGGCTGATCGCCGATCCAGTGAAGAAGAGAATGACCGTACTCGGCGCGGCTGCGGGCGCAACCGCCGCGGCACCTGGCGTCGGAACGGGCGTGGCAGTAGGCGCAATCGCCGCCGAACTCGGCGTGGTCGCGCTCCAAGTGACCGACATGGTCATGGCAACCGGCGCGGCCTATGGCCACACCGATGCTTCCAGCGAAGAGCGCCGTGCGTGGGTCCTCGCTGTCCTCGCTTTTGGAGAGAACGCAGCAGAAGAATTCACCACGCTCGCTCGCGACATCGGCCTGAAGCTCGGCGATGGACACGCACTCGAGCTTGCGGGCGAGGCCATCGGTGGCGGAGCTGGCCAGATGGCCACCGTCGACGCACTCCGACGGGTAAACCAGCAACTCGTTCTGCAAGTTCTGCAGAAGTGGGGAGGCCGCCGAGGTGCGGCGACCCTGGGCAAGCTTCTCCCCTTCGGAATCGGCGCTGCCATCGGTGGATCAGCGAATTACATGCTGCTTCGCGAACTCTCCGAACAAACGAGCGAGTTTTTCCGCACCTACGACCGTGGCTTTGTGTCCAACATGAAGTGGTCAGACGCCGACCACAACGCCATCGATGTCGAAGGGGCGCCAATTCAGGACACTCCCCCGCCACCACCGCCAGGGGCAACGCCGAACTCATCGTGAGTTGAGCAGCTCTCAATTGCACGTAACGATGTGCCGACTGGAACCAAATGAGCGCAAAGCCTGAAGGGCACGTTGAGCCCCCACCGCGGGAGAAACAGCGCTACAGCATCCCACTTCCGATCGAAATCGAGGTCAAGAGAGGCCTCTTGTCGGGCAAGGAACGGATTACCGCAAACCTCGCCGACCTCGCCATCGGTGGCGCTGCGTGCATCGTTCCAGCCGACCCAGCCTTCAAAATCGGTAAGCGCTTCAGGATCTTCATCGACGACCGACCCTGCTTTGCCGAGATCCGAAACCTCACCAGAGATGGCGGCTCGTTCCGAATCGGGCTTTCGTTCATCCAACTCGAGCTAGAGACACAAGAACGCATCGTCGATGCGATCGATCAGGAAAAGATCAATCGCTCCCGCCTGACGTAGGGTCGGTCTAGATCGGATCGATGACGCGGTCAGCGCCTTCTTTCGCGTACTCGGTCCAACTGCTGCCGTTCCAATACCGCAGCTCGTGGCGACCGATTGGATCAGCAAAGAAGCCCGGCTCGCGCTTCTTGAACCGGTCAAGGGTCGCCGTCTCGCTCTCTGGCCGCCGAGATTCGGGCTCAGAAACTGGGCGACCACGAAGTCGAGCTGCGCGTTCCGCGAGCTTTTCGGCGTGGGAGTTGTCTCGGAGGTCCAACGTGTCTGTGAGATCGAGAGTTTCGGCTTCGATTTCAGTTTCGAGTTCGGTGATTTCGAGATGTGCTGGTGGGCTCGACCGCATGAACATCGGCGGTGCTTCGGAGATTGGCGACTTGTGAGCGGACTGGCCTTCGGTGTCGGCATGCGCTGCGGTAACGGGTGGCTGGAGGCCGAATGCTGCGTGCTTGCCGGGCTTCGCCTTACGCAGGGGCCCGACTTCCTCAGGGGCGGCGTGGGCCGGGCTAGACGGCGAGAGCCCGGGGATCACTGCGTGCCCTGGCTTCGGTGGCGATGGATCATGGTTCACGAGGTGGATGCCCAATGAACCTTCCACTCGTCCGCTCGAGGCATGGCTAGGGACGTACCGGTTCGACACCGGACGGTGCTGTTCGGGCGTTTCACGACGGCCGGCTGAGCGAGCGAGAAGGGCGGCAATCGCAGCGACGCACAGAAGAAGTACGGCAATACCGAGAGCGAGCCAATCGACGAGGGCGAGATCTGAGAACATGGGAAGAGCCTGATTCGACTCCCCAGATTGCGCAATATCGCTTTACGCGTTGATATCACCGCCCCATGTGGCATGTGCTGTGAAAATCGTCGAACTGGTCACGTCAAAAGATCACAAGAGGCATGAAGCTGCTCGGTTTTGGTCACGATGCGCAGTTTCAGGCGTTCATACAGCGTCAAAACTTTTTCGTTACAACTCAAAAAGCACGCCCAAGAGTGACGGCGGCATAGGCCTCACGGCCCTCATCGGCCCTATTGGAAAGCCGATGGGCACGGGCTGACCGAAATACCGAGAATGTGAACTGGATGGACCAAGAAATGGCAACTGAGGACGCAGAACTGAGCTGGCCGGAGCTCTCCGCCGATCTAACACTGGCCCGCACCCAAGCACGATCGATGGTGCTCGACAACCAGCGGAACACCTCACCTGAGCGAGTGGCTGAATTGACTTCGCAGCTCGAGTTGATGCGAACGCGCATGATCTCGCTCGAACAACATTTGTCCGACTCCGAACAGGCAGTTCCCGATGACCTTCGGGATCGCCTTTCAAACATCGAAGCTTCCCTTAGCCGGACCGGCGAGCGTTTCGATGACTTCAACAACCGCATCCAGAACAGCGAAGGTGAGACTCGGTCAGCACAGTCTCATGAAGTTGCTGAACTTGGAAGCATCATCGAGCAGTCCTTCGCTCAGATCGCTGAACTCACAAACACGATCGACGCCGAACGCAGCGCGCGCGCCACCGATCAACAAACCCTCACTACAGAACAACAAACCCTCGCAGCCAACCAACAAACCCTCACTACAGAACAACAAACCCTCGCAGCCAACCAACAAACCCTCA
>CAZBTI010000125.1:8025-8113 GCA_964494395.1 uncultured Acidimicrobiales bacterium
CTACAGAACAACAAACCCTCGCAGCCAACCAGGAAACCCTCACTACAGAACAACAAACCCTCGCAGCCAACCAGGAAACCCTCACTAC
>CAZBTI010000125.1:8213-10392 GCA_964494395.1 uncultured Acidimicrobiales bacterium
AGAACAACAGGGCATCCTCGATCAGCTCTCTGTGGCCGATAGCAGGATCATCGATCTCGAGAACTCCGTTGGGCAGGGCGATGTCTCACTTGAGTCCGATGCAGAACGCGACGCACGGACAGCGAACGAGCAACGGCTGTCGAACGACCTCGCCGGTGCTCAAACAAAGATTGCTGAGCTCGAACAATCCGTTACTCGGATCGCCGACCTCGCACAGCTCATGGACGCCGATCGGGCAACGAACGCCGACAACCATCGAGCGACCCGAGAGCGCCTCGAATCGACCGACACCAAGATCATCGATCTCGAGCAGTCGGTCGCCGACCTTTCCGGGCGAGTCCAGGACGAGCGCGAAGCTCGTGTCGCGGAACTCAATGACACCGATCTGCACTTCGAGAGCAACGCCGAGAAGCTCACCAACATCGAACAATCCGTCGGCGACCTTCGCGGACGCGTCGATCAGAACTCGGACGATCTCAGTGAGCGCGTCGAACAATCCACCAACGAACTCCACGGACGAGTTGACCAGACGGCTAGCGAACTCCACGAGCGAGTCGACCAGACGGCTAGCGAACTCAACGAGCGGGTTGAACAAACCACCAACGAGCTCAACGAGCGCCTAGAACACACCACGAACGACTTGCAGGGGCGCCTGGATCGAACCAGCAACGACCTCCATGGACGAGTTGACCAAACCGCTAGCGAACTCAACGAACGCATGGATCGTGTGTCGGACGATGTGAGTAGCGCCACAACGAACCAAGTCGACGACCTCACAAGCTCTTTGGCCGAGCAAACCTCTCGACTCGACGAGCAAGCAGCAGCGCACGATCAGGTTGCACAGACCGTGCTCTACCTCGAGAAGCGGGCCCAGACCACAGATGACAACAACAACGCTCGTGCATCCGAACTCGTTGACCAAGTCGACCAGGCACACCGTCGCCTCGACGAAGGACTCAGCGAGATTGCCGAAATCCGTTCGGGTATTGGCGCTGGCGATCGAGTGGCTTCTGCCAATCACGTCAGGGCCCTAGAAGCGAAAGTTGACGAGAACCGCGCAGACCAAGAAACACTGAATCGCACGGCCGCCAGCACCACAGAGTCGCTCGAGGGCCGCTTCGCTGCTCACCGCAAGACCGTCGAGGCCCACTCAGCAATTCTCGATGCCACCACGCAGCTCATTGCGAATCAGAACGACGTTGCAGCCGCTACCACTGGAGCGATCGCCGACGCGCAAAACATCGCCGATCAGGCCCTCAAAGCTGGTCGGTTCGCAGATGAGCGCGCTGACGACATGGAGGAAAACATCTCCGCCCTCACCGAGCTTGCCGGTGCACATCACGCGCAGATCGACGAGTTGGCTGAAGTAACCGAACGCCTTGAGAATCAGGGCACCCAAGCTGGTGCCGATCTCACTGCCTTGACCAATCGAGTTGACCAGCACAGCGCTCAGACCGAAGACCAGCTGACAACCCTGACTAGTCGTCTCGATAGCTACACCCAGGGATCACAAAGCGACCGGACCCGTACCGAACTCGACGAGCTCTCGGGACGCGTTGACCAAGGCATCAGCGCGCTCTCCGGACGTATTGGCAATGACATCAGCGCACTCTCCGGACGCGTTGACGATGACATCAACGCACTCTCCGGACGCGTTCACGAACAGGCGCAGCGAGCACAGCAGTCCGAGGACGGACTGAAGATGCTCACCGATGCAGCCACCGGTCAAAGCGGCCAACTCAACGAACTCTCCGAGCGCGTCCAGAACGCCGAGGCGGCAGTCGAAGAGGCCGCTGCTGACGCAAAGAAGGTCGCCCCGCACTCGCACAGCACCATCGAGAACCGTCTCGCGAACATTGAACCAGCTGTCGAGTCATACAACGACAAGATCGATTCGGTTACCGAGTTGTCGGCTTCGCTCGACGAACGCACGACCGTCTTGGAAGACCGCGCAAAGATCGTCAAGGCACAACTCTTCGACCTCGTCGAACGTGCCGATCAGTCAGCGGACGTGAGCCAGTCCCTCGACGAAGTGGCCGAAGTCGCATCAACGGTCGAGACCCACGATCGAAAGATTGAGGCGATCAACGACTGGGTCACCATCGTCGACGGACGCATCATCGACATCCAAACCCAAGGCAACACCACCCAAGAACAAATCGAAGCCGTCAACGACTGG
>CAZBTI010000126.1:0-2773 GCA_964494395.1 uncultured Acidimicrobiales bacterium
CTCCTCACGTTTTACGCCCTTTCGGGCTGGCCTAGATGGGGCGAAGGGTGACTTGGAGCCCGTCTTTGGGCTGCTGGATCGGGAACGCTTGCCACTTTGGCGAGTAGTCAGGTTCGGCCACGATGTCGTATCGGCCGAGCAGGTGCGTCATCAGCAACTTGATCTGCATGTCGGCGAAGCGGATGCCAAGACACTTGTGCGCTCCACCGCCGAAGGGAACCCAGGCAAAGGCGTGGTGTTTCTGATCACTATCTCTTGAGAAGCGTTCTGGGTCAAAGCGTTCGGGGTGCTCCCAGTACTCCGGGGAGTTCTGTGTGTAGTGCATTGCAATACCGACTGGAGTGCCGGCCGGTATGTGGTAGCCGCCGAACTCGAATGCCTTCATTGCGCGGCGTGGCATGACCGGAAGCGGCGGCCGCATGCGCAGAGACTCTTCGAAGACCATCTCGGTCTTTACGAGTTTGCCCAGATCGCCATACGCCAACGGAAGTGGGTTGCCCGACTCATCGAGCCCACCGGTCACCGACCAGATCTCGTCGCGAAGCGTCTGTTGCCACTCCGGATGGAGCGCGAGTTGATAGGTCGTCGAGGTTGCCGAAGACGTAATGGTGTCGTGTGCAGCCATCATCAGGAAGATCATCTGATCGACGACTTCGCCAACGGAAAGCAGCGACCCATCCTCGCGGGTCGCAATGGCGAACTGGCTGAAGATGTCATCGCCGATGGGCTCGCCAGCATCTTGGGATTTGCGACGACGAACGGTCTCCTCGGTGAAGTAGTCGATCAAGAATGCTCGACCGTCCACTCCGGCTTTCATCTTGTTGCCGGGCAACGGGACGCGAATTGCAGCGACGGTTGCCTGCACCACACCGATGAATGCTTTGTTGATCTTTTCTGACTCGCTCGACCCCCATGGGAGGCCAACGAAACTCTCCGCTGCGAGGCGGAGGGCCAAGTTCTTGATCGCAGGGTAGAAGGCGGTCTCGCCTCGCCACGATGGGATCTCACGCGCCATGCCGGCGTTGAGCGCTTCGCAATAGTTGGACATCGGGCCTTGGGCAAAGGCAACCGCCAATGCCTTCCTGTCCACTCGGTGCTCTTCAAAGTCCATCAACATGAGGCCCCGGGGGAACAGTTTGTCGAGCGTGGGACCCCAGCCTTGCTTGTTCGAAAAGATCTTGTCTCGGTTGCGGAGCACGAACTCGTTGGCCTCGGGGCCGATCAAGGAAACGCTCGGTGTTCCAAGGACATGGCTGCGGTAGACGTTTCCGTATGTGCTGACCATTCGATTGGTGAACGCGTGCGGGTCTTTGAGTAGCTCGATGGTGTTGCCCATGACCGGCAGCCCATTCTCACCCGGGATATGGGCGAGTTGGTCGGCGCTCGGTATTCCCTCGGTCCAGTGGTCCATTTGAGGCACATAGGCAGTTTCGGTCATTTCCAGACCATAGTGGCTCGCTGTTTCTCATGTACCCTTGCGACATGCCTTCCGCCTCTGGGTCCTCTTCATCGCGCCGTTCTGGACCTTCTCGCGGAGGAAATTCCTCGTCTCGAGGGTCTGGTTCCTCTAACCGCTCGGGCGGAAAATCGGGTGGTCCGCGCGGAAAGTCCACTTCTGGTAAGCCCCGGGGTGGACAGCGAGGGAGCAGTTCGCGAACCGATTCGCGCCGCCAGGATTCGCGCAGTCAAGATTCGCGCGGCAAGGATTCCCGGCGGAGTGATTCACGCGGCGGCCCACGGGGGAACAGCTCGAACCGCGGTGGCTCGAGTCGCGGTGGCTCGGGTAGAGACGGGTACAAGGGTCGCAAACGCGACGATCGGCCAAAGAAGCCAGCTCGAGCGGAGAGCTCGGGTTGGGGGAGTGTTGCCCAGCATGGCGCGGCCGGTGCCACCGTTGGCCAGCGCATATTCGAACAAGAGGCTGAGGAACGATTCAGCCCAGAGGAACGCCGGAAGTTCGCCGAACGCCAGGCTCGTCGTGACAAGCAAACAGCGCGTAACGAGGGCCTCCGAGAGCAAGCTCGTCAGGCCATCGATCGAGGCGGACTGCCCCCGATCGACGGACCGAACACCGGAGATCGGGTAACGATCGAACGTCGACCGTTGCCGGGCCGTCCGCCGAAGCCCGCCGATGTCCAACGAGAAATGGAACGGGTACGAGGCAAAGAGAAGGCTGAACGCGGTTGGCGTCTATTCAAGCGAGCCGCGAAGGAGTATCAGAACGAGCAATTCGGCGATGCCCGCAAAACCATGAAGCCGCTCGCTGAGAGCTATCCGAACATCGCTGAACTACACGAATTGCACGGGCTGTCTCTCTACCGACTCGGCAACTGGGAAGAGTCCATTTCAAGCCTTGAGATGTTCCGCCAACTGTCCGGTACCGCCGAGCAGAACCCGGTACTCATGGATTGCCACCGGGCACTAGGGAACTGGGCCGATGTCGACGAACTTTGGGCCGAACTTGGCGAGCTCTCGCCATCGGGCGAACTCGTGACCGAGGGTCGCATCGTGATGGCCGGCTCGCAGGCCGATCGTGGCTTTGTCGACAGCGGGGTTCGGACGTTGGAAAAGGGCTGGAAGATCCCCAACGATCCAATGGAGCATCACCTCCGCCGGGCCTACGCGCTCGCCGATCTGCTCGAGCGAGACGGCAAGATCCCCAAGAGTCGGAAGCTCTTTGGCTGGATTGCGAGCAAGGACCCCTACTTTGTCGATGCGGCCGATCGGGCGCAGGGATAACACCACCTCGTTCAGCCGGTCTGCAACGTAAATA
>CAZBTI010000126.1:2873-10163 GCA_964494395.1 uncultured Acidimicrobiales bacterium
GCCGATCGGGCGCAGGGATAACACCACCTCGTTCAGCCGGTCTGCAACGTAAATAGGCCGGTCTGCAACGTAAATAAATGGACAAGAGGGTCCATATGTGACCGAAGTCATGGATACGCTCATGTCAATGACCTGATGCCGCTTTCCCCCCGCTGCAACTTTGGCGCGCGTTGGCGGCGGATCGAATAGGAGATCCCCATGACCGATGTAGCCGAGACCACAGGTCGCGATGTCGACAGAGTGGTGATTCGTTTCGCTGGCGACTCTGGTGACGGCATGCAGCTGACCGGCGACCGCTTCACGAGCGCGAGCGCGCTGTTCGGAAACGATCTCGCCACTCTTCCAGAGTTCCCCGCCGAGATCCGAGCGCCTCAGGGAACGCTGGCTGGTGTGTCGGCGTTTCAGGTGCAGATCAGCTCCCAAGAGATCTCGACACCAGGTGACGAGCCGACGGTGCTGGTGGCGATGAACCCGGCAGCATTGAAGTCTGACCTCAACCGCCTCGCTCAGGGCGGCACGATTATTGCCAACGAGGATGCTTTCGAGGAACGAAACCTCGAAAAAGCGGGGTACTCCGACAACCCACTCGAGGACGGATCGCTCGACGGGTACACGCTCATCAAGGTCCCAATGTCGAAGATCACCCGAGAGGTTGGCGCCGAACTCGAGGTGAAACCACGCGACGCTGAGCGGTCGAAGAACTTCTTCGCCCTTGGCCTCGTGTCGTGGATGTACACCCGGCCTATCGAACCAACGCTCGACTGGGTAGCGCAGAAGTTCAAGGGCAAAGACAAAGTCATCGCCGCGAACACCGCGGCCTTCAAAGCAGGTCACGCGTACGGCGAGACCGCTGAACTGGGTAGCCATGTGGTGTCGATTCCTCCCGCGAACCTCGACCCAGGCACCTACACCAACATCAACGGCAACACGGCACTGTCTTGGGGTTTGATCGCAGCGTCCCAGCAGGCTGGCTTGCCGGCGTTCCTCGGGTCGTATCCAATCACGCCTGCCTCCGACATCCTTCACGAACTGGCAAAGCACAAGAACTTCGGCGTCCGTACCTTCCAAGCTGAGGACGAAATCGCCGCGGTGAGTTCAGCAATCGGTGCTGCCTATGGCGGCCATTTTGCAATTACGACCACCTCGGGTCCTGGCATTGCGCTGAAGGGCGAGGCTATTGGTTTGGCCGTGATTCTTGAACTGCCAATGGTGATCGTTGACATTCAGCGCGGCGGTCCCTCGACGGGTCTGCCCACCAAGACCGAAGCGTCCGACCTGCTCATGGCAATGTACGGCCGACACGGTGAATCACAGATGCCCGTCGTCGCGGCGTACAGCCCAAGCCAATGTTTCGACGCCGCAATCGAAGCAGCGCGAATTGCACTGACCTACATGACTCCTGTGCTGTTGCTCTCCGACGGCTATCTCGCCAACGGCTCCGAACCGTGGAAGCTTCCCGATGTCAGCACCCTGCCTTCGATCGATGTGAAGTTCCAGACCGAGCCGAATGCAACCGACGAGGAAGGCAACCCAATCTTTCACCCGTTTGCTCGCGACGAGAAACTCGTCCGACCGTGGGCAATCCCCGGTGCAGACGGCTTGATGCATCGCGTCGGCGGCCTTGAGAAGCAGGACGGCACGGGCAATGTGTCCTACGACCCTGCAAACCACGAACGCATGACCCAGATCCGTAAGGAACGCATCGACAGGATCGCGGACGATATTCCCTTGACCAATGTCGTTGGCGATGCCGACGCCGACACGATCGTTCTCGGTTGGGGCTCGACATGGGGCGCCATCACCGGCGCAATGAGGCGAATCCGAAATAATGGCGGGAAGTTGGCCCATGCCCACCTCACCCACATTCATCCATTCCCGAAGGACCTCGGAGAGGTTCTTGCTCGCTACGACAACGTAATCATTCCTGAGTTGAACATGGGTCAACTCGTCAAGCTGATCAGAGCAGAGTTCCTCGTGGACGCAAAGCCGATCAACAAGGTGATGGGTCAACCATTTACCGCTGGAGAACTTGAGCGAGAAATCCTTGCTCTCATCGAGAACGCAAAGGTTTCATGATGGCAAACGCACCTGCAACAACGAAGAAAGACTGGTCAACAGATCAAGAAGTGCGGTGGTGCCCAGGATGTGGTGACTACTCCATTCTGACGGCGGTCCAGATGCTCATGCCCACGCTCGACGTGCGGCGCGAGGACACGGTCTTCATCTCGGGTATCGGTTGCGCTGCGCGCTTCCCGTACTACATGAACACCTACGGGATGCACTCCATCCACGGCAGGTCCCCGGCCTTTGCGACGGGCCTCAAGATGGCGCGACCCGACCTTGATGTCTGGGTCGTCGGCGGCGACGGAGACATGCTTTCTATTGGCGGGAATCACTTGATTCACGCCCTCCGCCGCAACGTGAACGTCAATATCTTGCTCTTCAACAACATGATCTATGGCCTCACGAAGGGTCAGTACTCGCCAACCTCACAGGTTGGCAAGGTGACCAAGTCGTCCCCGCTGGGTTCGATCGATCAGCCGTTCAACGCCGTCAGTCTGGCGCTCGGCGCCGAGGCGTCGTTTGTGGCACGCACACACGATATGGATCGCAAGCACATGCAGGAAATGTTCGCGAGGGCCCATGGGCACAACGGCGCAAGCATCGTCGAGATCTTCCAAAACTGCAACGTCTTTAACGACGGTCAGTTCGACACGATCAACAAGCGTGATGTGCGAGACGCAATGCTCATCAACCTTACTCACGGAGAACCGGTCCGTTTCGGTGCAGAAGGTGAGCGGGGTGTGATGATCGATAAGAACGGTGATGCGGTTATCGTCGACGTTGCCGACGTGGGTGAAGATGCGTTGGTCGTGCACGACGAGACCCGACCTGACCCAGGCGTTGCGTTTGCATTGTCTCGCCTTGCTATGGACCCCTACTCGCCGACTCCAGTAGGGGTATTCCGGGCAGTTGAACGCCATGAGTACTCAGCGGAGGCCACGAGCCAACTCGCAGCCGCTCAAGAGTCAAAGGGCCAAGGCGATTTGTCCGGTTTGTTGCGTTCGAACCCTACGTGGGAAGTTACATAATCGAGCGGAAAATTTGCTCAGAATGACGAACTTGCAGAAGGTGCGCTCGCTGTTCTGACAAAAGCAAACCACCCTGAATAGACTGCGATTGTGATCACGACCAACTTCCCCCGGTGGGCGCGGGTTTTCTTTGTCGCGCTACTTAGCGTGGCTGTGTTTTTCGTCGTTTTTCGGCTCGGATCACGTGACTCTGCGGGCGTGACGCTGAGTGATCCGGTGGTCTGGGTTGAGGACGGCGCTCGTGGCCGCATCCTGCAGGTGAACGGCAGCACTCGAGAGATCACTGCTTCTGTCGACGTCACCGACAGCAGGGTCGATGAACTCGTCGTGCTCCCAAACGGGCGCGACGCAGTGTTCCTCAACCGGACGAGTGGTGAGTACGGCGAGATTGGTGCGGTCGATCTCGAACCTGCCAATCAAGTCGATACTGGGGCTACCAATCTTGAAGACGCCGTCTTCCTCGAGGCGTCAGATCCGGAGACTGGCCAACACAATTCGTATGTCATTACGCCCGACGAAGTCCTTATCTATGCGGGCGACTCGACCGAAGCTGTCAACATTCCAACATCTAGCGGGCTTGGAGACGTGATCACTGCGGCCACAGGCCAACTCGTCGCAGTAACCGCCGACCAAACCCAACTGCTCGTCTCCGACCCAACCGGCCTGGTCTCGCTCGCCGAGCTTTCAGAACCCGCCTCGGTCGACGCTCCAATCGAACTGGTTCGTGCGGGCGACTCGTTATACGCAATCGACCCGTCGCGTCGGAACGTTCGCGAGGTCGACGTATCGTCTGGCTCGTTCGGTAGCGCAGAATCTGTCTGCGGCCCACTCGATGGGTCAGCATTTGGTGGCAACGTCCTCACCGAAAGCAACGGTGACCACGTCGTCCTCGCCCATGATGCGAGGGGCGGCACGCTCAGCGTTACCGACCCGCAGAGCGGTGAGTGCTTTGAGATTGCTCTCGGTGAGTCGGGAGACAACTTTGGGGCTCCCGTTGCTGTCGACGACGTGGCGTACCTCCCGAACTACGAGACTGGTCAGGTCGTCGTCGTCGACCTTGCCGAGCAACAGGTCACGAGGGTTCACGCCTTTACTCCGGTTCGAGGACGTGCTTTCGAGCTTGAAGTCTTTGATGGGGCAGTGTGGGCGAACGAACCCCAGGGTCCGCGTGTAGCAGTTTTGAACCCCGGTGTCCTTACCCCAATCTCAAAGCAGCAGAACGTTCTCGTCGTCGGCGTGGGCGATGAACCAGGCGACGAAGCAATCGGCGGCGCAGCGGGCGATAACGCCGATGGCCAGCGAGTCTTTGGCGAGGGCGGCGATCTCTTTGAGGGCTTCACCCAGGATCAGTCCGTTCCTCTCGCCGATGAAAGCGTCGTTCCGATCACCGGTAACGGCCCTCAACTCACCGACGAGGCCGGAGACGAAGTTGTCGATGGGGAACTCCTCACCGGAGAGGTCGCCGAACTGGTAGACGCTCCAGAGTTGGTGGAACCGGTCGAGGTTGCACCGACGGTGCAAACGCTGCTCGCCAACTTCTCGTTCTCGACCGATGTCTTGCTCGTTGGCGAAGAGGTTCGGCTTACCGATGACTCGGCTGGTGACCCAACGCAGTGGAACTGGGACTTCGATGACGGTACCGGTGCCGAGGGCCCCGACGTATTCAAGGCGTGGGACGAAGAGGGCATCTTCACGGTGACGATGTTCATTCGTAACCGTGCTGGCGAAGAGTCATCGCAGAGCCATGAATTCGTCGTTGTAGCAGCCGATGTCCAACTGCCACCGACCGCCAATTTCACCTTTGCCACGGAGACAATCGAAGTCGGCGAGGAATTGACGTTCACCAGTACCAGCACAGGCGACCCCGAATCGCTGCTCTGGAGCTTCGGAGACGGTACGAGCGCCGCAGGCAATTCGGTGACGAAGGCCTTCGATACAGAGGGGACGTTCGAGGTTACGCTCACCGCGACAAACGCCGACGGCCAAGACTCCGATAGCGCGCTCATTACTGTCGTTCCTGGCGGCTCGCCGCCCCAGGCCGTGATCGGAACAATTCCGGCAACAGTGACGGTTGGCGAAACACTCTCTCTCAACAGTGAGTCTACGAACTCGCCAACATTGACGACGTGGGACTTTGGGGACGGAAGCACCGCAACTGGCATTGACGTCTTCCATGTGTGGAACGAGCCGGGGGAGTTCCGTATCACGTTGACCGTGTCGAACTCGGCGGGTGTGGACTCGACTGTTCGGACGATCTTTGTCGAGCAAGCTATCGAACTGCCGATCGCCCGCTTTAGCGAATCGGATCTCACCGCTATTGCAGGTGAGCCGCTGAGTTTCACAGACCTCTCGCTAAACAATCCAACGTCGCTGCTGTGGGAGTTCGGTGATGGATCGACCGCAATTGGTGCAAATGTCACAAACCAATGGGATGAGCCGGGTACGTTCACGGTCACGCTGACGGTGGAGAACGAAGCCGGAATCGACAGTGCATCAAAGACGGTAACGATCTTGCCTGTCCCGGTCGATCCGCCCGAGGCGAACTTCCGGATCGATGCTGCGAGAATTTCGGTTGATGAGCTCATACGTTTCACGGACTTCTCGACCGGCGATCCAACGGAGTGGTCGTGGGACTTCGGCGATGGGACGCGACCCTCAATCGCTCAGAACCCGGCACATCGGTTCGATCTACCGGGCACCTACGAGGTTGAATTAACAGCATCGAACGATGGCGGTTCGTCGATCTTTACGAGAAGCATCGTGGTGACCGAACCGCCGGTCGCAAACTTCGACATAACCACTGACGAGCTCACGGTGAGGGTCACTGACCTCTCCACGGACAACGCAACGAGTTGGGAATGGAACTTCGGCGACGGATCACCAATTCGGACCAATCAGTCGCCGAGGCCACATACGTATGCGGTGGCCGGTACCTATGTGGTGACGTTGACTGTTGCGAACGAGGCTGGAGAGTCCACGCCGGTAACCGAAGTTGTGACGGTTGCCCAAATCCCCGATGCGAGTTTCGAGGTCTCGACCGATGGTTTGAGCGCGAACTTCACCGACCTGAGCACTGGTGGCCCCGACCGGTGGTCATGGAACTTCGGTGACGGCGTCACCATTGCAGATCCTCGACAAAACCCGACGTACACATTCCCCGGGCCAGGCACCTATCAGGTGCGGCTCGCCGCGGCCAACAGTGCTGGTAGTGACACCTTTGTTGTTCCGGTCACCGTGCGATCGGCTCCACCGGTGGCGAATTTCTCATGCACGGTTCGAGGAGCGGGTGTTTCGTGTGACGCGAGCGCGACTACCGGAGCGACCACGTTTGTGTGGAGCGCCCCGGACGCGATCGACGGAACCCAAGACGGTGGCGGTACCGCTGCCGGGCAGTTCCCGGCGTTCGCATTCCCCGGAGATGGCACGTTCGAGATCACGCTTACTGCGAGCAACGGGTTTAACGACTCCGACGTTGCGGTTCGCAACGTCTCGGTGAGTTTGCCGATCCCGGTCATCACGAGTTTGGTGTCGTCGAGTAACTCGGGCGGTACTGTTGCCTTCTCCGCTTCGGCCACGAATACGCCAACGAGTTGGTCGTGGAATGCCGGGGGCGGGACGATCCTTTCTGGAGCCACCACCGCTACACCGGTGATCTCGTTTCCGACGAACGGCACCTTCACCGTGCAAGCGATCGCCACGAACGCGAACGGTGATTCCCAGCCTTCGGCGACCACGATCACGGTGGCATTGCCACCGGTCATCTCGAGTGTCAACCAGACCGAATTACCTCAAGGGCGAATCGCTGTATCACCGCAGGCGTCGAACTCGCCGACCTCGTGGGAGTGGATCGTCCCGAGATCTAACGAGGTGAGCTCGGGGTTGCAGAACCCGTCCTTCACGTTCGCAGAAAACGGGACCTACAGCGCCTCGGTCACAGCAACGAATTCCGGCGGCTCGGACACGTTCTCCTTCCAAATCTTCGTAACCGGCCTCGCTGCGCCTACGCCGACGACGGATGCTCCGACCACGACGGATGCTCCAACGACGACGACTGCTCCGACCACGACGGATGCTCCAACGACGACCACTGCTCCGACCACGACGGATGCTCCAACGACGACCACTGCTCCGACCACGACGGATGCTCCAACGACGACCACTGCTCCGACCACGACGGATGCTCCAACGACGACCACTG
>CAZBTI010000127.1:0-6422 GCA_964494395.1 uncultured Acidimicrobiales bacterium
TGAGCGCTCCCGAGTAGCCACCGTTCGGAACCCGACCGATCGACCAGTCTTTGGTCATGTGCCCTGACCACACGATCGTGTCATCCAACGTGCTGTCTTGGGCGGTGAGGGCGATGGCGTCGTCGAAAATCGGGCTCATGAATGCACTCCTAGATTGATCACGTCTGTTCCTTGACGTAGGTCGGAAGTCGGCGGGTTGCTCGTTCGATAGCACCGTCGAGGACTCCGCCCAGTGCTGGGACCCAGAGGCCACCGTCGTAGGCCAACGTGAGTACGACGGCGGTGCGCTCCGCTCGGTCGGACGGCTGAATTGTGCAGCGCATCGTCCACGACGCATGCTTGCGGCCATCCATCTCGCGTCGAACGAAGTTGATCGTCGTCAGATCGCCGTCGGTGTCGAGGGTGTCTCGGACGAAGCGGAGTTGTTTGCTACGGGCGAACGGTCCAACTTTGGCCGTTAGCGTCGTCCGCCACGCTGGGCCGGGATCGTCGCTTGCGGCCTCAGTCGTTTCGACGCTTCCAACCAGGTCGTTCCAGGAGGGGTAGGTCGACAGATCGGCGAGAACTCGAATCACCGCGTCCATCGGCGCGTCGACGGATAGCTCGCTACTGTGCTTCACCTAAACAGTCTGCCGCCATCTACGCTCAGGGGTGTGCACGCAACGACGACTCCTGTAGAGATGTCGAGTCCGCTCGGAGCGGTCGACCTCGTAGAACTCGGCGCGAAGTCGGGGCTGTTGTGGCGCTCGCCCGACGTTGTCTTGGCGGGCGTCGGTTCTATTTGCGACCTCGACGTCGATCTCTCCGGAGACGTCGGCGCTGCTCAACAACAGCTCGCAGAGATGTCGGGTAGCGACAGCGTCGACCTCCCGGGGACAGGCCCCGTCTGTTTCGCTGCGTTGAATTTCGATGCTTCGGCCCCCGGCACGGGTGTTGTGCCCGAGGTGGTGCTCGGCGAGTGCGAGGGCGTTCGCTTCGTCACGGTGATCAACGAACGCGACCGGCCGGACGTTCTTGAATACGCCGAGACCGTGGTCGACGCTGCGCTCGGACGCAAGCTTGTGCCCGAACCGAATGATGTGACCCTCCAACTCGGTCGCTCAGCAGACTCGTGGCGTGACGATGTCGTTGCGGTAGCCCGAGACACCATTTCTGAAAGCGGCTTAGAGAAAGCGGTCTTCGCTCGGACGCTTACGCTTACCGCTTCGAGTAATTTCGACGCTGCCCGGATCGTTACTCGGCTCGCCGAGCGGTTTGCGACGGCGCTGTTGTTCTCGATCGACGGGTTCGTCGGTGCGTCACCGGAACTGTTGGTGAGCCGCCGTGATCGGGTCGTGCGCGCCCACCCGCTGGCCGGAACCGCAGCGCGCCTCGATGATGCCGCAGAAGATGCTGCAGCCATAGAAGCGCTGCGTGGGTCGTCGAAGGACCGCGTCGAGCATCGAATCACCATCGACTGGTTGCTCTCGGAGCTCTTGGAGTTCTCGTCCTATGTCGATGCCGAGCCCGAACCATCGATCGTGACGCTCGAAAACGTGCATCACCTCGGAACCCTCGTCGAAGGTGTGCTGTCGGAACCACCCGCATCGGTTCTTGAACTGGTGAAAGCTGTACACCCAACGCCTGCCGTCGGTGGAAAGCCGCAAGCCGATGCGCTAACCCTGATCGGCGAGCTCGAAGGCTTCGACCGCTTGCGCTACGCCGGGCCTTCGGGCTGGTTCGATGGACAGGGCAACGGTCAGTTCGCGGTGGCTGTCCGGACCGCTCAGATTAGCGGTTCGACAGCGACGGTTGCTGCAGGCGTCGGCGTTGTCGCGCAGAGCGACCCACATGCCGAACTCGAAGAGACCCAAGCCAAGTTCCGCGCCATGCTCGGATCCTTCCTCTAAGCGGTTCGCTTACGGGGTGGCGACAAGCCACGCCTCGAACACGCCGTTCTGTCTCCAGCCTTCACTGAAATGGACAATATCGAGGTCCGGGACGAGCGTCGGTAGTTCATTCGATTCGAGCAAGAAGCGGGCAGAAGGCCGATCGTGGCGCTCGAGGTTCGTCGTAGTAGCAATCGCACACACCAGTCGTCCGTCTGGCGACAAGGTTGCGCCGAGGCGGGGGAGGAGTTCTCGGTCGAGGTAATGGACGCAGGTAATGGCATCCCACGGACCGGTGGGAACGGCGGCGTTTGCAAGATCGGTGACGAGCGTGGTGGCAGTCACCCCGAGGCCATCGGCTCGGCGCGTCACAGCATCGAGCGCAACGAACGACACATCAGCGAATGTCGCGGTCGCCCCGCGGCCAGCCAGGTAGAGGCCAGCGTCGCCCCATCCGCTCGCCACGTCGAGCACTGTCGACCCAACACCGATGTGGCCAAGATGCGTGGTGACGATCTCCGGCGGCTCGACGATCGTGGGGGCTGTCCCCGTTTCGTAGCGTGCGTCCCAGCGTTCAGCGTCTGAAATCATTGGCATGCCCCGTCTTTATGGGGCCTGTCCCCGCGTCGGTGGTCATTCTTCACGCCTCCGTCAGGGATTTCGCCAGTTTGATGGTGGCGACGCTGGGTGGGTCGGCGAGTCCGGCCATGGCGACGTCGAAATCGGGCAACGAGTACACCGACCCATCGTCGTTGATCATGATGAATCGATCGAGACGTTCGAGGAAGGTCCGGTCGTGGCTGACAGCGACGACGGTTCCTTGGAAGCCGTCGAGCGCTTGTTCGAGGGCTTCGGAAGATTCGACATCGAGGTTGTCGGTGGGCTCATCGAGGAGGAGCACGTTGTGGCCTTCGAGTTCGAGGCAGAGAATCTCGAGACGGGCTTTCTGGCCGCCGGATAGCGTCTCGAACTCTTGGCGAGCCTGGTTAGCCAACCCGTAGCGGGCGAGCGACTTCATCGACGCCTCTTCGTCACGCGTTCGTTCCTTGACGATGTCGACCGCTTCTCGCCCCAAGAAGTCGGCACGATCGTTGATCTGGGTGAAGGTGCCAACCGAAGTGCGTGGGCCGAGGCCGATCGAACCTTCATCGGGTTCGACCTCGCCTGCGAGCGCCTTCAGCAGGTGGGTCTTGCCGGTACCGTTCGGGCCGATCAGACCGACGCGTTCACCGAAGTGCACTTCGTCGGAGAAAGGAAAGAACAGGTCACCGATCGAGGTATCGACGATGTTGAGCACTCGCCGGGCCGAGTCGGCGCCTCGGAGGTTGACGTGAATGTTCTCGTCGCGAACAGGCGGGGGAGGAGGACCCGCAGCCACGAACTTCTCCCAACGGGTTTCGGCAGCATTGGCCTTGGTGGCGTTCTTGAAGTTCTGCGCAGCGCGGGTCTTCATCACTTTCATGTGCGCGTGCAGTCGACGTTCCTCGGTGTTCCAGCGCTTCAGCGCGTCACCGAGTTGTGCCTGTCGCTTTGCTCGGGCTTCGGGGAATGTCGCATACGAACCACCGTGAACCCAGCAGCCAGCGCCCTCGAGCACGACGACTTTGGTCGCCACTCGTTCGAGTAGGGAACGGTCGTGGCTCACCATGAGAATCGTGCTCGGACAAGCCAAAATCTGGTCTTCGAGCCATACTCGGGTCGGGATATCGAGATAGTTGTCGGGCTCGTCGAGGAGCAGAACATCCACGCCCGAGTTGAGCAGGAGGTCGAGGACGAGGCGCTTTCGCTCGCCTCCCGACAGTTCGCCAACGAGCCGTGTGGAGAAATCGGTGATTGGTGTCTTGACGCTTCGCTCGGCCGCGGCGGCCCACTCGGCTTCGAGTTCGTACCCGCCGAGGTCGCCCCAGTCGGTTATCGCTTCGGCGTAACCCATCCCGTCGTCGGTTCCATCGGCCAGAGCTGCCTCGGCTGCGATCAAGGCCCGACCTGCACTGCGAAGCTCCGGTACAGCCACGTCGATGAGCATCTCGCGCAATGTCGCATCGGGATTTCCCATGCCTACGTCTTGGCTCATTGTGAGGAACGTTCCACCGATCGCGAGTTCGCCTCCGTCGGCATCGATCTTTCCGGAGAGGATGCGCAAGATCGTGCTCTTTCCGGCCCCGTTTGCGCCGATGATCGCGGCGTGATCTCCCGGCGAGACGTTGAAGGAGATGTCGAAAAAGAGCGAATCAGACCCGGGAGGTGCGTAGTCAAGATCGGAGATGACGATGCTGCTCACCGACACAGCCTGCCGTCGATCGGCGCTCAGTGCACATCCATCAAAATTGGTGGATGTTCGAATTGACAAATCGATAGTCCAGTAAACGCGACAAAAGTCCGATATCTTTCGTCCTACACACGACTGGGCCATTCGAACCACGACGGTCCTTAATCAGGAGGTCCCGCAACTATGATGGACAAACTTAACGACATGAAGGACAAGGCTGCAGGCCTTGCCGATACAGCTAAGGGAATGGCTGAGAAGGTCCCAGGCGGCGAAGGAATTGCCGACAAGATCGACGAAGCTACGGGCAAGATCCCAGGAATGGGTGAAGGCGCCGAAGAAGCAGCAGAAGAAGCTGAGTAGCAGCTCGTTCTGAACTGAACTGAAAGAGACCCGGGCCCAGCGCCCGGGTCTCTCCCGTTTTCGACACTTCCGGTCGATATCCGCGGAGACGCGGATGTCGGGCGGAAGCCCCGACAAGTAATCGCGGTCAAACCGAGCGTTTACAGACTGAGCGGATAGCTCGCGAGCAATTCGCAGCCGGTTTCGGTGATGACTACCTGCTCTTCGAGTTTGACGCCTTCGCCGCCGTCGCGGCTGCCTACGTAGGACTCGACACTCAGCACCATGCCCGGTTCCATCGTGCAATCGATGCCCCAGTCGTCCCACGCTGCGGGGAAGTAGACCTCGGGGTACTCATCGCACTGCCCGACGCCATGGAAGAGGCATGAGTAGTGGCGGTACTCGTCAATTGGTGGGAACCAACTCTTGTGTGTGAGTTCTTCGACGGTGACGCCCGGTTGGAGCAGCGCCATGTTGTGTTCGATCTGATGGAGTGCTTTGTCGTGAATCGATCGCTGTGCTGTGGTTGGGGCTTTATCACCAATGACCCAGCTTCGGCTGATGTCGATGCACATGCCGTAGGCCCCGATGAGGTCGGTGTCATATGAGAGCATGTCGCCGTTCTCGATCACCCGGGAGGAGGCTTCTTGGAACCACGGGTTGGTGCGAGGTCCTGAGGACAAGATCTGGGTTTCGATCCACTCGCCTCCGCGTTTGATGTTGCCGGCGTGGAGCATCGCCCAGACTTCGGTCTCGGTCAAACCTGGCTCGACCGCTGCGCGCATGTCGGCCATGGCAGCTGTGCAGCCGACGCCGGCGCAGCGCATTGCATCGAGTTCGTCGGACGATTTAATCAGCCGGGCCTGTTCCATGAGTTGCTGGCCGCGCTCGATGATGATGCCGTGGTTGGCCAGCATCGTGCCCTCGAGATAGTTGACCTGGTCGATGGCGATCCGGGCATTCGGCCCGCAATGCTCGGCGACGACTTCTGCGATTTCATCTGCCCAGCGCTGACAAATTTCGGGGAATCGGTCGCCGGCGAGGAAGTACGTCGATCCAGTCGCAGGGCGTACCTCATCGATCTCGTCGTGGTGGCCAGCGAGGAACTCACAGTTTTCGTAGTCCCACAAGATGACGTGGCCGTCGGCGGACATAAAGGCGTAGCGGGCAGCATTGTGCATGACCCACAGCTGCATGTTCGTGGTGTCGGTGATGTAGCGAATATTCATTGGATCCATCACGAGGACGCCGTCGTACCCAAAGGTGTTGAGTTTTTCCTTCACTCGGCGCTGCCTGTAGCTGCGAATGGCTGCCAGATCGGGTGTTTTCATGCCGGCGGCGATGTATTCGTCAATCGCACTTGTTCCTGGTCCGAGGAGCATGTGATGGTTCTGCCCAGCAGCAAGGGCGAACTCGGGAGTTCCGTCGCCCGTTCGGTGGGCACCTGGCTGAGGTCCAATCTTTCCTGCCATTTGTAGAGTTTGTCAGACTCTGCAATGGGCCGTAAACCCTATGCCAATAACGATGGAAGTGACCGAAAACTAAAGAATGGAAGGTAATACGGGCATTGGCGGACGTCCCACAAGACTGCCGCGTCTCGGCTCTATCACGGGTGAACTTCCCGAGGCCGCGCAGCGTCCTGAAGGTCAGAGCCCCGAGATTGCTGATCTTCCCCCTGCAGCACAGCGTCCTGAGGGCTCCTCGCAAGCACCGGGTCAACTTCCTCCAGCGGCCCAACGCCCGAACCCCGCTCCTGCTGCGGCACCTGCTCCGGCCCCTCAGCTCGCGCCTGTTCAAGCTGCCGCACCTGCACCTGCACCTGCACCTGCTCCTGTTCAAGCTGGGGCAGCTGCACCTGCTCCTGTTCAAGCTGCGGCAGCTGCGGCAGCTGCGGCACGTGCACCTGCTCCAGCCCCTGCTCAAGCTGCGGCACCTGCTCCAGCTCC
>CAZBTI010000127.1:6522-10161 GCA_964494395.1 uncultured Acidimicrobiales bacterium
GCACCTGCACCTGCACCTGCTCCAGCTCCTCAGCCCGCGCCTGTTCAAGCTGCGGCACCTGCGGCGACTCCGTCACCAAGCCTGTTTGCGTTCTCTCGTGACAAGCCAGAACCAGCGCCCGAGCCTGTTGCTGCAGCGACTCCGCAACCAGACCTGTTCGCGTCGACACAAGACATTGCTCATCGATCGCCTGAGCCTGTCGTTGCCGAGGCTCCGCCGACCAACTTGTTTGCGTCGACTTCCGACGTTGCTCGACCAGCGCCTGAGCCTGTTGCAGCTCCTGCTCCTCAGCCCGCGCCTGTTCAAGCTGCGGCACCTGCGCCCGAACCTGAACCCGCACGCGAGGTAGCTCCACTGACCCAATGGAGAGAACAGATCGTTCGACCTGTGCAACTCCCACCGACCCCACCTGAACTCAAGTCCCTTCCTCGCCGTGTGGCTGTCGACCTGGCGGTTAGCTCTGTCGCCACAGAGGTGGCTCCAGCCGAAGCATCGGGTGGTCTCGCCACATTGACCGAAACCCCATCTCTCCCCGAAGAACTCGAGGGCCCGTCGTTCCCCGAAGAACTCAAAGCTCCAGCGTTCCCCGAAGAACCTCCTCTACTCGACTCCTCGGAATCGGAATCGGAATCAGCGTCGACTGTCGCTCAAGTGGAAATCATTGAACCGAAGAAGCCTCGCCCCCTCGAAAAGAAGGACCACAAGCCTTCTCGCGTGAAGAGTTTGTTGCGCTCGGTAGCCCTGTTCTTCGTCGTCGCAATCGTCCTTTTCTTCCTGTGGAGCTGGCTCAATCCAACGTCGACAGCATCTGACCTCACGACGGGCCAGTGCGTCGAGGACTTCTTCTCAACCGATGCTGAGGGCGGCATTGTCGGTCTCGCCTCAGTCTCCGTTGTCGACTGTTCTCGACCGCACGCCTATGAGGTGATCGCCGTTAGCGATTCGCTCTTCCCCGGAGACGAATATCCCGGTGTCCGAGAGTCGTTTGTGGTTGGACAAACCTTCTGTCTCAACGAGTATGCCTCGTTCATTGGCGGGGGCCAGGAGAACCTAGAAACTTGGGATGTATGGACGTTCGTGCCACCCGAGAACCAGTGGGAAGATACTCGTCTCGTCCAATGCTTGACCGGCGATGCTCAAGAAAGCACCCTCATGGAGGGAACGCTTCGCAACGCCGCCGCGACCGAATAGGCCTCCCTCGCCGTTACTTCGAGAGCTCGAGCTGGTTAATGAGTTCGGGCAGGGAAGACAACGTCGTCGTCGATGGACGATCGGCGAATCGTCCGGATGGATCGAGCGCAAATACGATCATGCCAGCAGCGTTTGCCGCGTCTAACCCGGTCCCGCTGTCTTCGACCACCGCACAACGATCTGGAGCCACGCCGAGCACATTGGCTGCGGTGAGGAAGATGTCGGGAGCTGGCTTCCACACGTTCACGTCGTAGGCGCTGATGAGGTGGGCCTCGGGGAAGAAACGGGCCAAGTTCGTAGCGTTCAAACACCGCTCCATCTTTGTTCGCGGAGCGTTGGACGCCACGGCCATGGGCATGTTGCGATCGGCCAGGTACTCGAGCAGTTCAGTGGCTCCCGGCATTTCCGACAAACCCTCGTTGATCATTCGGGTCTGCTTTGCCCGGAAGACATCGATCATTCCGTCGGGAAGCGGCTTGCCTGCCCGCTTCCCGATCTCGTCGAACACGACCTGTAGGTGGGCGCCGAGGAAACGGTGAGGATCGTCGTCGCGTACGTCGGCGCCATGTTCGATTGCGATCTCCATGAGCACCGACAGTGTGATGTTCTCGGAGTCGACGAGCGTTCCGTCATTGTCGAAGATGACCGCCTCGATCGTTCTTTGCACTATGACCGCATAACCTTCGCCGACGCATCCCAGATGGGTTCGAGCTGGAGTGTGGCGTCGCGCATCACACCGAGGATCTCGATCTGCCAGCCCGAGGTCTTCTCGGCGTGTTCGGCTGGGACGTAACCCATCGCAACCGATACGTCGCTGTGGTGGGCATAACCGCCCGAGGTGACCCATCCAACGACTTCACCGTCGAGCCACACGGGCTCATCACCAATGACATCTGCGTTGCCTGCACCAGGGCCGCTTGGCACGTCGACGGTCCAGGTGAGTAGACGTCGTGCGGGTCCGCGCTCTTGAGCCGCCACGAGGGCATCGCGGCCAATGAAGTCCTTGTCCATCTGCACGAACCGGCCGAGGTTCGCCTCGAAGGGGTCGTAGATGGGGCGATACTCGCGAGACCATGAGCCGAAGCTCTTCTCGAGCCGGAGCGAGTCGAGCGCCTTCGAGCCAAAGAGTTGGATGCCGAGGTCGGCGCCTTTCTCCATAAGTTGGTTGAAGACGTAGCGCTGGTAGCTGGCGGGCATCCAGAACTCAAAGCCAAGATCGCCCGAGAACGTGACCCGACCGCACATGACCTTCGCCCAGCCAAGTTCCAATTCGCGGAAGGCCATGAACGTGAATGCACTGTTCGAGACATCGTCATCGGTCAACCGTTCGAGGAGCTCGCGGCTCTTCGGGCCAGCGATCGAGAGACCGCACATCTCGTAGCCGAGCGTGCGATAAGAGACCGAGCCGTCGGTAGGCAAGAGCGACTCGAAGTACCGCTGGTAGTAGCGGGTGGCGATACCCGAACCGAACATCATGAACCGCTCACCGCCGGCGTGAGCGTTTCCGGTTGCGCCAGAGGTGAACGTGGAGAGCGGCCCAACTGGTTCTCCGGGCGTGGCCGGTAGGCAAGCGACCGTGAGGTCGCCGATGAGTTTGCCATTGTGGTTCGTCATTGGGGTGAGCGACATACGTCCCGGATTTGGGATGCGTCCGGCCAGGGTGTGGTTGAGCCACGCGCGGGCACCCGGACCAGAGAAGGTGAACTTCGAAAAGCCGGTGGTCTCCATCAGGCCGACGCCGTTTCGGACGTTGAGGGCTTCGGCCCTGACCTGATCCCAGGCGTTGCTTCGGTACCACGTGACTACTTCGGTGGGCTCCTCGCCTTCGGCTTGGTACCACTGGGCGGCCTCGAGTCCGTAGCTGTTGCCGAACACGGCATTCGCGTCGACGAGCTTGTCGTAGATCGGAGTCGTCTGGAGCTGGCGACCTTCAGGCAGGAACTCGTTCGGAAAGGTGATGCGGAAGCGGCGGCCGTAGTTCTCGCGGACCTTCGTATCGGTGAACGACATCGTGTTGTAATCGCCGAAGCGGGCAATATCCATGCCCCAGATGTCGTGGCCGGGGTCGCCTTCGGTCATCCAGTTTGCGAGTGCGAGACCGACGCCGCCACCCTGCGAGAGGCCGGCCATAATCGCCGTTGCTGACCAGTAGCCTGGAAGACCTCGTACCGGTCCCAGGCAGGGGTTGCCGTCGGGGCTGAAAACGAAGGGCCCGTTTACGACCGAGCGAATGCCCGCCTCGGCAAAGATGGGGAAGTGCTCGAAACCCTGTTGGAGCTGAGGTGCCAAGTGCTCAAGATCGGGCGCGAGCAACTGCATGCCGAACTCCCAAGGGGTCTGCTTTGGTGACCACGGGATTCCGTTCGGCTCGTAGGTACCGAGGAGCAAGCCACCAGCTTCCTGACGCATGTAGATTTCACCGCCAAAGTCGACGGCGTGAAGTACCTC
>CAZBTI010000128.1:0-10075 GCA_964494395.1 uncultured Acidimicrobiales bacterium
TTGCGTAGCGACCATGACGGCTACCGCGGATGTCGAGCGGAAGTCTCGACGTGTTACAGCGTGCCCTTGGTGGAGGGTAGGCCTCCGCCGGTGATCGTGACGGCGTCACGCAGTGCGCGGGCGACGCCCTTGAAGGTGGCCTCGACCAAGTGGTGCGAGTTGACACCTCGGGCCGACACGATGTGCAGCGTGATGTCGGCCGACATCACGAATGCTCGCCAGAACTCTTCGGAGAGCTGCGGATCGAACGGGGGCTGGCCATAGATAACTTCGCCGGGGAACTCGACGTCGTAGTGCAAGAACGGACGCCCCGAGAGGTCGAGGGCGGTATCGATCAGCGCTTCGTCGAGCGGGACCGAGTTACTTGCGAACCGGCGGACGCCGACCTTGTCGCCGATGGCCTCTTTGAAGACGCTGCCGAGCAGGATGCCGGTGTCCTCGATCGTGTGGTGAGAATCGATTTCAAGGTCGCCTTTGGTGTGTACTTTGAGATCGAAGCCGCCGTGACGTCCGAGCTGATCGAGCATGTGGTCAAAGAACGGCAAGCCGGTCCCACAGTCGGTCTCTCCAGAACCATCGAGGTTGAGCTCGATCTGGATCTGGGTTTCCTTGGTGTCACGTGACGCTGAAGCTGAACGCATGAGATCCAGTCTATGCGCTGACGACCTCGGTCAATGCCGACAGAAAGGCGTCGTTCTCCTCCGGTGTCCCGATCGTGACCCGAAGGTAGTCGTTGATCATTGGCCAGTTCGACGTGTTGCGCACCAACACCGACCTGTCGATGAGTCCTTGCCACACATCATTGCCGGTCATCTCGTCAGCCTTGAAGAGAAAGAAGTTCGCTCCACTCGGCGATGACGTGACGGGAAGATCGGCGAGCCGAGACATCACTCGCTCGCGCTCAGACACGATTTGGGCAACTTGAGCGTCCATTGCATCGGAGAAGTCGAGGGCAATGGAGCCTGCCAGTTGCTTGAACGAATCGAGGTGGTACGGCAAGACGACCTTGTAGAGCTCCTCGATAATCCATGCCGGGCCGAGCAGATAGCCAAGGCGCGCTGCGGCCATCGCCCACGTCTTCGAGAACGTTCGGCTCACGACCATCGGAACGTCGTCATCGATCTTGCTGACCGCCGACGTCTCCGCGAACTGCCCGTAGGCCTCGTCGACAACGAGCAGGCCTTTTGTGCCGGACATGATGTTGAGAACCTCGTCGACCGTGTCTGGCGGGTCGACAACTCCTGTCGGGTTGTTCGGCGAGCAGAGGAACAACACGTTTGGCTCGTGCCCCTCGACGACCCGACGAACCTCGTTGAGGTCGAGCAAGAAGTCATCGGCGCGAGCACCCTCGATAACCGCGGTGCCTGTGGTCTTGCTGATCTGGCCATGCATCGCAAACGTCGGCTCGAACACCGCCGCCGTGCGGCCGTGTCCACCGAACGTCAACATGATGGTTTGGAGCACTTCGTTCGATCCGTTCGCAACGAAGACTTCGTCGGCGCTGCGGCCGTAGCGTTTGGCGATCTTTGTGCGAAGGTCCCGAGCTGCCCTGTCGGGATATCGGTTCCACGCCACGTCTTGGGCTGCCTTGGCGAGCGCCTCGCGGAACTCCACCGGCAAGGCAGCGGGTGCCTCGTTGGTGTTGAGGCGAACATCCACATCGATCTGTGGAGAGTGATAGCCCGGACGGAGAGCGAGATCGGCCCGAACCTCTGGCCGAGCCGTCACCGGTAGGCCCGCACTGCGCTGGTGAGGTTGCGACCAGCGCTGTGTAACGAGCGTTCTACCTCGAACAGCCGGATCGCAATATCGTCGCGATCGGTGCCTTGATGGCGTTTCGCGACCGCCACGATGCGTTCAGAGAGTTCATCGATTTGTGTAGCCACACTCGATAGTTCAGCGAGGTCAGATTCCATGTGCTGAACGTTACGCCGAAAAAGGCGAAAGAGCGGACGCTAGGCGTCCGCTCTTTCGGCGACACAGGAGGGAGGCGGACCCATCCTCTGCCGCATAAGAACGCCTAGCGGGTGGTGGAACCCGCAGGGCGTGATCGAGAAATTAACAGCGACCCGCAAACTGGTGTTAATTGAAATCGGTCTTATTCGCAGTCGTACCGCCATAGCCTAGGAACGTGGAATTTCAGCTTGAGCGACGGCCCGGCAGTGCCCCCGTTGTACACCTCACCTTCACACCAATTGAATCGTCGACCACGGTGTCCGACGCGCTCGCTCTTGCCGAGAACGCTGGTGAGAACGCCGAGATCTGGATGCACGGCACCACGCCCGAGCGTCGATCCCTTGTCGAAGCCACAGGCCGGGTCTCTAACCGGACCCTGTTGAAGATGGTGAGTGACCTGCCTGTCACCAAAGCCGATGGCACGCTGGCTTCATCGGGAATCGAAACCGTGGCCTTCACAAACGACGATGTCGACGAGTTTGTGGCCGTGAACAACAGGGCATTCTCTTGGCACCCCGAACAATCGGGTCTCACCGCTGATCAGGTTCGTAACGACATGGCAGAGCCGTGGTTCGACGCCGACGGCTTTCGAATGCATTGGATCGACGGCCAACTCGCCGGCTTCTGTTGGACAAAGATTCACGAGAGCGATGATCTCCACCAGGTGAGCAGCGGCGCCGATCCACGCGTTGGCGAGATCTACGTCATCGCTGTCGACCCGCCCTTTCACGGGCAAGGCCTCGGCAAGGCAATGACCTTGGCTGGCCTTGAACACATCACCTCACGCGGGATACCCATCGCCATCCTCTACGTCGAGTCCGACAACGCGGCCGCCGTTGCCACCTACGAACGTCTCGGCTTCACCGTCGGGCGAGAAGACACCCTCTGGAGCCCCATCCAGAAGAGCGCGCCGTGATCACTTCTGACACCCGCTATCAGCCCGATCGCGAAGAACTCGCCGAACTGCTTTCCAGTCACCCCTCGTACCGAGTGGAGCAGCTCTGGAAGGGTCTCTACGGAGACGGGTTGCCGATCGAAGAGATCTCGACGCTGCCAAAGGCGTTGCGATCAGATCTCGCTGCGCTTCTCCCTCCGGCACTTCACGACCGAATGGTAACGGTGAGTAAAGGCGGCGAGACCCACAAGTGGCTCTGGGGCCTCGACGACGGAGACGCCGTCGAGACCGTTCTCATGCACTACACCGGTCGTTCGACGGTGTGTGTGAGTAGCCAAGCCGGTTGCGCCATGGCCTGCGGGTTTTGCGCCACCGGGCAAGAAGGCTTCCGCCGCCATCTCACCACCGGCGAGATTGTCGAACAGGTCATCCGTGCACGAACCGCTGCGCTCCCGCGTCGCCTTTCCAACGTGGTGTTTATGGGAATGGGCGAGCCGCTCGCGAATTACGACGCGGTATGGGGAGCAATCCGTCGTATCCACGGCGACCTCGGCCTATCGGCTCGCCACATCACGATGAGCACCGTTGGTCTCGTCCCTGGCATCAACAAGATGGCTGATGAAGACCTACCCGTCAGCCTTGCGGTGTCATTGCACGCAGCGACCGATGAACTCCGCACCGAACTCGTACCGATCAACTCGCGCTATCCCATCTCGATGCTCGCCGAAGCCTGTCAACGCTATGTTGCGGCATCGGGGCGACGCCTCAGTTTCGAATGGGCGCTTATCGCCGGTGTGAACGACACCGAGGAACAAGCCATCGCGCTCAGCGACCTCTGTAGAGAACTCCGAGCACACGTCAACCTCATTCCGTTGAACCCCACCCCCGGATATCTCACCGTGGGCACCGACGCTGCTGGAGTCAAACAGTTCCAACAGTGGCTGCTCGCTCGCAACACCAATGCCACGATCAGAAGAAACCGTGGCACCGACATCGATGCTGCATGCGGGCAGCTCCGGGCGAGCCAAACAAAGAAACAGAGCGGGGCAACGACATCAACAGTGGTTGCCGCTCCTCACCGCAGACCGCCGACAGATCGGGGCGGAAGCGATTTGGTGGAGTAGCCTAGGTACCAATGGCTGATCGTTATTCCTTTCAGAGCCCGTTTTCACGCGGATCAGGTGGCGACCCGTGGTTCACTGTCGGGTCTGTCGGCGTCAACACCACAACGTTCGTCACCGGACTCGGCGTGTTCGGAGTCCTGCTCGCTGTCGTCGAACAGGGCAGCGGAGCCCTTTCGAACTGGCTGATCCTCAGCCGCAGCTCCCTCACCGGCGGTCAGATATGGCGTTTCGTTACCTATCCAATCCCACCGGATAGCGGGTTTCTATTTGCGCTTCTCGGGCTGATCTTCTTCTACATGATCGGCAACCAGTTCGAAGCTCTTCTGGGCCGTCGAGCGTTCACCAGCCTCGTCGCCACGATCGTGATCGTTCCAGCAGTTCTCGGCGCCGTCGTCGGCGTGATCACCGGTCTCGGCATTGCTTCTCTTGGTCTGTCGCTGCCCTTCCTCGGTATCGCCGCTGGCTTTTCTGCGGCAAACCCTCAGGCACGCTCATTTTTCAACATCCCGTTCTGGGCCCTCATTGCCTTTTTCTTCGTGGTCCAGTTGTTGAGCTTCCTCGCCGCCGGAAGTTTGCCTGCGGTCGTCATGCTCATTGCGGCTGGAGCGATCGGCCTCATCATGACCCGCTCGCTCGGGTTCTCCGGTGTCGAGTGGATCCCCTCGATTGCGCTTCCCGCAGCCATGACTGGTCAAGGCGCACCCACACCTTCGCGAGCAACCCGGCCGAAACGGGGCCGGAAAGCAAAGAAGTCCAGGGGTAAAGCCGGCCACTTGCAATCAGTTCCAGCACCGACGTCTCGGGCTTCCGAGGCGGAAATCGATGCGTTGCTCGATCAGGTGAGCGAACACGGAATGGATAGCTTGAGCAAGCAACAGAAGAAGACGCTCGAGAATCACGCTCAGGAAATGCGCAAGCGTCGCGAATCCTGAGGGGCGGTCCAACAACGCTGTCGGGCTGAAAACCTCAGCTCGTCGCGTCTGGGTTGACCAACAGCGAAGCCGTGGCCTCTAAAAGGTCGGCACGTCGATTCGAGATTGCTTGCCATGCGTCGAGCACTCGTGCGGGACGACCCTCAATGCCAACGACCAAGAGGTCGTCGTCAAAGAGCGTGACGATCAACGCACCACGTGCGGTCGACGTCACCGAGTCGACGAAGTTCCCAATGGAGTCACGTCCAAGGTTGTCCATCTGCTTTCGAGCCGCAACCGCAGTGTTGATCAATACCCGCCGCATGGCTTCCCCTTCGGCTGCCGTGATCAAGCTGACCAGGGGAAAGGCATCAGCGCCTCGAAAGAGCATCGCTCCGCCGAATCCTGGAGTCCATGTGGCGATGTCCTCGAGCACCCGATCCATACGCGCCAGCGCTCCACTATCGACATCGGCTGCGGTGAGCGAGGTGCCGGTCTGGCGAATCCGCTTGCGGCGATCAGATGCTGCCTGGGCGGCGCGCCGAGCCATATCGGCAACCTCGGCTTCACGTTCGTCAACGTCGTCATATCGAGTGGCCACGGCGTAAATGGTAGCCCGCGGCCATACGCCATCCCCAAGACGGGATCGAACTAGTCGCACAGGCGAGACAGCTTTCACTCGCAAACGAACCGGCCTTTCTTCGACGGGGCACCTACCGTGGGTCACGTGAACAAGTCACCGCTACATTCGACCAGCCACCTTTCCGACGCTGCGCTGCCGGCCCGTGATCAGCCCCTGCCCGAGGGAGCGGCCAAGGGCGATGCGGTGCAGGCCATGTTTGACACGATCGCGCCTCGGTACGACCTCGTGAACCGGATCATGACCTTCCGCCTCGACGTGCGGTGGCGCCGTATTGCGATCGAGAGCCTTGGCTTACCAAAGGGCTCGGTGCTTATCGATCTCGCGACTGGCACTGGCGACTTCTGTCGTGAGCTCGCCGAGCACGGCTACCGGTCGGTGGGTGCCGATTTCAGCTTCGGCATGCTCGACGCTGCACGCACCGCAGAGCCGTTGCTGCAAGGCGACGGGATGTCTCTACCCGTTGCCGATGGCTCGGTGGACGGTGTTACGTGCGGTTTCGCTCTTCGGAACTTCGTCGATCTCGACCGCGTGTTCAGCGAGCTGGCGCGAATAACCCGCCCGGGCGGACGTATTGCCCTGCTCGATGCCAGCGAACCCGATAACCCTGTTGCGAAGGCGGGCCACGGTGTGTATTTCGGAAAGGTCGTGCCGTTCATCGGCGGTCTCCTCTCGAACAAGGATGCCTACGGGTACCTCCCTCGCTCACTCGCCTACCTGCCCCCACGCGAAGAGTTGCTCAACGGCCTTCGCCAAGTCGGCTTCTCCGACGCAAAGCACGAACAGCTCACCCTCGGAGCTGCTCAGCTCATCACCGCCACCCGCGACTGACTGCTACAACAAGAGCCCGATGGTCATCAGTGCGCCCGCCACGAGTTGGGTCTTTCCGGTCGACTCGAGGACTGGGATGAGTTCGCGGCCGGTCGCTCCGGAGTAGACCGCCCGAAGGCCCGGTAGCGCCGGGAGCAGCCCGATGAGGCCGAGGAGTAGTCCCGGCCGGCTCGTGAGGCCAGCGGTGACAGCGATCAAGGCGAAGGCGCCGAGCATCGTGACGAGGTACACGCTTCGGGTAGCTGCGTCGCCCATCTTCACCGCAAGGGTGTTCTTACCAACTTCGGCATCGCCTTCACGGTCTCGGAGGTTGTTGATGACGAGCAGCGCCATCGCGAACACGCCGACCGGAACAGAAAGCACCGCAGCCAACCCCGACAGGCTCTCGGTCTGGACGTATGCCGAACCAATCGTTGCCACGAGGCCGAAGAATACGAAGACGAACACCTCGCCGAGCCCCAAGTAGCCGTAGGGCTTGTCGCCGCCGGTGTAAAACCATCCAGCCGCGATCGAGGCAGCACCGATCACGAGGAGCCAAGGGTTCACCACGATCGAGAGAATGAGGCCGAAGACGGCGGCCACACCAAACGAGATGAAGATCGCTTTCTTCACCGCGCTTGGCGACGCGGCTCCCGAGCCAACCAAGCGAAGTGGTCCGACTCGATCGTCGTCGGTACCACGGACGCCATCGCTGTAGTCGTTGGCGTAGTTGGTGGCGACCTGCAACGCCAGGGCGACCACCATTGCAAAAAGCGCTCGCCACAAGATGAAGGTTTCGCTACTGACCGCTGCAGTCCCGACCGCAACCGGAACAATCGCTGCGGGCAAGGTCTTGGGCCGCGCTCCGGCAAGCCACATCGCAAAGCCCGTCGGAAGTTCTTGGGCAGGGCTCGTTGCGCTCACAGGCCAAAGTTACCAGCTACCCCAGTGCGTCACTTGGCTCGTATGCGGGTGAGGGCGCCTGGCCGACTTGCTCTTTCGATCGTTTCCGTCGGGGTGTCCAACAGCAATAGTGCCGACCGCTCGATAGGCGTTGGGCACGCCAAAGCGGGTTCGGACCGCGTCCTCGTGTTCGAACTGACCAAAGAAGCACGCACCGAGATCAAACTCAGAAACAGCGAGCAGAACGTTCTCTACGGCCGCTCCCCCGTCAACCCACCAGTACGGCACACTCCACTGCTCAAGGCCCTCTCCGAGGCCCGTGGAGGCTTTGTCGGCTTCGGCGTAGCGCTGTACGTACGCTGCTGGGCGCACGTACGGAATGAGTAGCAGTGGAGCGTCGAGCAGACGCGGCCAAGGGAACGCAGAACGTCGGTCAGCCGAGAGTGTTACTTCCCAATATTTGTGCGCGTCGTCCCCGCTGAGCACGAGTACTTCGAGTGAGCGCGTATTGCCTGCACTCGGGCCTGAAAGGATCGCCCGAATGAGCGCGTCGACCGTTTCGGTTTCGACTGGGTCGGTCGTGAACGACCGGACCATGCGCCGAGCAAGAATTGCGCTCAGCGTTGGAACGCCGTTAGGCGAACTTGGCAAGTTCTTCCGACATTGCCCAGCCGTACCCAATGACGACATCGCCGTTGGCAACGTCGATATCGGTGAAGAGTGCAGCGATCTCAGGATCGATATCTTCTGGGCTGGTCGACTCGAAGTCGAAGGCACAGGGGATTGAGCCCTTGCCCTTGGCGCTGAATGCGCGGTCTGCGTAGCGCAGCGGGGAAATCCCGAACCGCTTTGCGAAACGACGACCCCAGGCCCGTTCTTCGCCGGTGGCCTTGTGCTCTGGGCGAGGGATGACATCGTGGAAGGTCTTCAGCATGTCGAACCCGTCTGGGGTCTGCATACGCAGTCCAACAACCACGTCTTCGTCGGGGAATGCCATAACCGCGCGGTGCATGAGATCGGTGATCATGCCCTTCATCACGGTGTCACGACGAGAGCTTCTCGCAATGGAGCCCAGGCCGATGATGATCGCGGGCGTTCCGCCGATGCGTTCAAGCGTGTAATACGCAAAGCCCTTGAGACGGCCAGCGTCTTGAGCCTCGCAACATAAAACCCACTCTTCTGCCTGCTTCGACAGGTCGCCGACCTCATAAGGAAGTGGCAATTCGGCACAGAGATCAGCCATCTCGGAAAGCTCCGAGTCGCTGAGTGCATTGCAGTCTTTCGTTTCTACTTCAAGTGCCATTTTGAGCGCCCCATAGTGTTCAGAACTTGGTAATAGTCCAGTCGTGAATGTGCAAAAAGGCAAACCGAGATGGAAAGACCTCGCTCACACCACGACCGCGTCCGGGCCGAGAAGCACTCGCAGCTCAGCCACCAGCCCATTTCCGGTCTCAACCCGGTAGGTCTCGGGCAAGCGGATGACCTGCTTTCCGTCGAGATGCAGGAAGACTTCGGACGAGCCTGAGTGATCGACGAGCAGATTCTTGAGCGAATCGAGCGTGCCGGGATCTTGTGCGTGGGCGGGCAGGCGGAGTCGCAACGGCGTGCTCTCCGACATCTGAGACGAGTCGAAGATCTCGAGATCTTGGGCAATGAACTTTGGAATGTCATCTTTTCCGTCGAGCCGGCCGCGCACGACGACGATGGCATCATCGATCAACTTATGGCCGTGCTCGTTCATGGTTCTTGGAAAGACCATGACCTCGATCGACCCTTCGAGGTCTTCAAGTTCGAAGATCGCCATGAGGTCACCCTTGCGGGTCCACTTCTTCTGCAGGTTCGTAATGACCCCACCCACACGGAGGAACGCACCATCAGCCTCTTCTTCGAGGGATCCAACAGTGCGGTCGCAACGACGCGCGAGCGCAGCCTCGTAACCGAGGATCGGGTGATCAGAGATGTACAGACCGAGCATCTCTTTCTCGTTTGCAAGCTTCGGCATCTTGTCGAACTCGATGTCGGGGATCTCGGGGCGATCATCAAAGGTTGGTTCATCACCCAAGCTCCCGAAGAGCGTTGCGACACCAATGTCGTGATCCTTGCGCGATGCCACCGTCCGATCGATGATCAGTTCATAGACGTTGAGCAAACCCTTCCGAGGATGTCCGAGCGAATCGAAAGCTCCGCCCTTGATCAGCGACTCGATCGTGCGCTTGTTGAGCACCGTGTAATCGACTCGTTCGACAAAATCGAGGAAGCTCACGAACGGGCCATTCTCGTCACGTTCGGAAATGATCTGCTCGACGAGCGCCTCGCCAACATTGCGTACCGCGGACATGCCAAAGACGATCTCGCCTTTGGTCTCACCGCCGATGTCGGGTTCTGGGTGGAAATCGATCCGGGCACGGTTGATGTCGGGAACCACAACGTTGATGCCCATGATGCGGCACTCGTTCAGATAGACCGCCGCCTTATCGAGGCTGCCCTTGACCGAGGTCAGGAGTGCAGCGAGGTACTCGACTGGATAGTGCGCCTTCAGATACGCGATCTGATAGGCCACGAAGCCATACCCGTAGCTATGGCTCTTGTTGAAGGCGTAATCGGCGAAGGGTTCGATGATCTTCCACCACTCCTCGCCGAGTGGCCGGCCGTACCCCGTTGTCTCGCACCCGTCGACGAACTTGGCCTTCTCCTTCTGCATGACCTCGCGAATTTTCTTGCCGCAGGCCTTGCGCAGCGAGTCAGCATCTGCGAGCGAGTAACCCGCAAACTTTTGGGCGACTCGCATCATCGATTCCTGATAGATCATCAGGCCATAGGTGTCGCCCAAGATCTC
>CAZBTI010000129.1:0-9892 GCA_964494395.1 uncultured Acidimicrobiales bacterium
AAGGAAGGCGTGAAGATCAAAGAGGAGAACCAAACCCTCGCAACGATCACGCTGCAGAACTACTACCGCCAGTACGAAAAGCTTGCTGGCATGACCGGTACTGCCCAGACCGAGGCTGCCGAACTCGCCTCCACCTACGGCATCCAGGTCGCCCAGATCCCAACGAACCTGCCCGTCATCCGTGACGACCAGGCCGACCTGATCTTCAAGGGCGAAGACGGCAAGTTCGACGCTGTCGCCGACGACATCGAGTCGCGTAGCGTGAACGGCCAACCAATCCTCGTCGGTACCGTCTCTGTCGAAAAGTCCGAGAAGCTCGGCCGTCTGCTCGACAAGCGCGGCATCAAGCACACGGTGCTCAACGCAAAGCAGCACACCAAGGAAGGCCACATCGTTGCCCAAGCTGGCCGCCTCCATGGCGTGACCGTTGCAACGAACATGGCCGGACGTGGTGTCGACATCAAGCTCGGTGGCGACCCCGAAGGTCTTGCCGATCGCGATATTGCAATGGAACAAGATCTCGAAGCGGGCAGCGAAGAGTGGGACGCTCGCTACGAAGAGCTGCTCGCCAAGTACACCGAACAATGCGACGCCGACGGCGACCGCGTTCGCGAACTCGGTGGCCTCTACGTTCTCGGTACCGAGCGTCACGAATCACGACGAATCGACAACCAGCTTCGCGGCCGCTCCGGCCGACAGGGCGACCCTGGCGAGAGCCGTTTCTACCTCTCCCTCGAAGACGAGCTGATGCGCCTGTTCGCAACCGGTGCCATGAGCTACGTCATGGACCGCGCCCTCCCCGAGGACGTGCCCATCGAAGCCAAGATGGTCACCAAGGCCATCGAACGCGCGCAGAACACCGTCGAGGCAAAGAACGCCGAAGCCCGACAAAACGTCCTCAAGTACGACGAGGTCATGAACGAGCAGCGCAAGGTTATCTACAACCGTCGTGCTGCAATCCTCGACGGAGAGGACCTCCGCGAGGAGACGATCGAGAAGGTCCACAAGCTGGTCGAGAACCTCGTGCACACCCACACCGCTGGCCAATCCGCCGGCGAGTGGGACCTCGAGGGCATCCACGCCGACGTCAAGGGCTACTGGCCCACCGAACTCGAACCCGACGAACTCGGCCAAGCTGGCGATCAACTCGCTGAAGTGCTTGTCGACGACGCCATCGAACGCTTCGAGAGCCGCGAAGAGACCGTCACTCCCGACATCATGCGCCAGGTCGAGCGCCAGGTCATGCTGCGCCTCATCGATCAACGTTGGCGCGATCACCTCTACGCCATGGATCACCTCCGACAGGGAATCCACCTGCGGGCAATGGGTCAGAAAGATCCTGCGACCGAGTGGCAGCGTGAAGGCTTCGACATGTTCGGCCGAATGGTCGACGGCATCGACAGCGAATTCGTGCGCTACGTCATGCACGTCGAGGTCAACCAGAAAGACCCAGACAGCGCGCCGCAAGACCCTGCAGCACCGCAAAGTGGCATCAAGCTCGACCCCAAGCCAGCGCCGAGAATCATCGAAGCACCAATCCAGCGCTCTGACGCTTCGGTGCAAGATGCTGCCGCAAAGGCCACAGCACCGGCCAAGAAGGTGAAGAAGGCATCGATAGCCGGCGCCGGCGCGCCAACCAAGACCCGTTCGGGTCAGGGCGGCGGCGATCCAGTCCCCGCCGTCGATGGCAAAGCCAAGAGCGCAAAGCCCGAAGCCCAGCCAGCTCCTGAGCCAAAGGTCAACAGCGAGTTCGAGAATGTAGGACGTAACGCACCCTGCCCATGCGGCAGCGGTAGTAAGTTCAAGCATTGCCACGGGCGTTAGTCCGCGGCCTCAAACCCACATATGCAGGACTTCTCCGAAACCTTTGGCGCGCTTCGAACGCGCCTCACCGAGGCGGCCGGCTATCTACGGATAGACGAACAGCGCGCTCGGCAGCCTCAACTCGAGGCCGAGATGTCGCGTCCCGACCTCTGGGACGACGCAAACGCTGCGCGCTTGGTCCAAACCGAACTGTCCGCGGTCAACGATGACATCGCCCTGTTCTCGAACCTCAACGAACAAATAGAAGAGGCCGAAACGCTCGCCGAGATGGCGGCAGAAGAGTCCGACGACTCGCTCGTTTCCGAGATCGAGGAGATCGTCGCCACAATGTCGGTATCACTCGACGCACTCGAACTTCGCGCGCTGTTCATCGGCGAATTCGATGAGCGCGACGCCGTCTGCCAAATCAAGAGCGGCGAGGGCGGCACCGACGCTCAGGACTGGGCCGAGATGCTGCTGCGCATGTATCAGCGATGGGCCGACAGCCGAGGCTTCGACTACGAACTGCTCTACGCCTCCGATGGCACCGAAGCCGGCATCTCGTCTGCCGAGTTCATGATCAAAGGCCGCCACGCCTACGGCCTGCTGCAAGGCGAACACGGTGTGCACCGCCTCGTCCGCATCTCGCCGTTCAACAATGAAGGCAAGCGACAGACCGCATTTGCCGCCATGGCCGTCACCCCGTTCTTCGAAGAGATGGCCAACGAAATCGACATCGACGAAAAAGACCTGCGCATCGACACCTTCCGCTCGTCGGGAGCCGGTGGCCAGCACGTCAACGTCACCGACTCGGCAATCCGCATCACCCACGTGCCCACCGGCACCGTCACGCAATGTCAGAACGAACGAAGCCAGCATCAGAACAAAGACAAGGCAATGGCCATGATGGCCGCCAAGCTTCTCGAACTCGAACGACAGAAACGCGATGCCGAAATCGCCGCCATCAGCGGCGAGAACAGCAACGTTGGCTTCGGCTCGCAAATTCGCTCCTATGTGCTCCAGCCATATCAAATGGTCAAGGACCTCCGCACGGAGCATGAAACGGGTAATGTCGATGCAGTGCTGGGCGGAAACCTTGACCCATTCGTCGAGTCCTATTTGCGATGGAATCGCGCGGAAGCTGAGCCCCCCACATCATGATCCGTTTAGAAAATGTCAGTAAGGAATACAGCCCAGACTCTCCGGCCTTGATCGACGCAACCGCCGAAATCGAGAAGGGCGAGTTCGTCTTCTTGGTCGGCCAATCTGGCTCGGGCAAGTCGACGATGATCCGACTGATGAACCGCGAAGAGAAGCCCACCACGGGCAAAGTCTTCGTTGCAGGCAAAGACATCGTCGATCTCTCCAGCTGGAAAGTTCCCTTCCTGCGCCGCAACATCGGCTGCATTTTCCAGGACTTCCGACTCCTTCCAAAGCGCACCGTCGCCGACAACGTGGCCTTCGCCCTCGAGGTGATTGGTCGACCCAAGTCGGTCATTGATCAGCAGGTGCCAGCCATCCTCGACCTCGTCGGGCTATCGGAGAAATCGCACCGTCTCCCAGACGAGCTTTCCGGTGGCGAGCAGCAGCGAGTCTCCATTGCTCGAGCTTTTGTGAACCGACCCCTCATACTTTTGGCCGACGAGCCGACGGGCAACCTTGATCCCGACACCGCAGTCGGAATCATGCGTTTGCTAGACAGAATTAACCGGACAGGAACGACCGTTGTGATGGCAACCCACGATCGAGGCATCGTCGACACGATGCGTCGCCGCGTGATCGAGCTGAGCGACGGAAAGATTGTTCGTGACCAATCTGGAGGTCAGTATCGATGATCGGCAAGATCAGGTTCCTACTCGGTGAAACTGGGCAGAACATTTGGCGCAATATCGCCCTCACCCTCGCGTCGATCCTCGTCGCCGCCGTGTCGCTCACGCTGTTCGGCGCGAGCCAACTCGTCGCCCGCGGTGTCGATAACGCCACCCAACGTTGGGAAGGCGGCATCGAGTTCGTCGTCTTCATGAAGGCCGACGCAGAGGCAGGCGAGATCGACGCGATCGAAACCCTCCTCGACGACAGCCAAGGCAGCGGTGTCGAGAGCTTCACCTTCGTCACCCAAGAAGAGACCTTCGAAGAGTTCCGTGACTTCTTCGCCGACGATCCACAACTCCTCGAGACCATCTCTCCCGAGACGATGCCGCCGAGTTTCCGAATACAACCAACCGACCCAGACGCCGGGGCGGTGGAAGCGCTCGGACAGAGCTTTGAGTCCAAACCCGGGGTGAGAACGGTGGTCTTTGCCACCGAGGTCATCCGAGAGATTCAAGACAACGCCCAAAAGATCAGCACCATCATGCTGTGGGTAGGTGTCGTACTCCTCGTGGCCTCGGCAATCGTGATCCTCACGACGCTCAGCATCGCCATCGCGTCGAGACGCGACGAAATCGAGATCATGAAACTCGTGGGGGCATCGAACTGGTTCATCCGAATACCGTTCATGATCGAGGGCCTTTTCCAGGGAGTAATAGGCGCGCTACTCGCACTGCCGCTCCTCGCGTTCGCACGAACCTTCGTGATCGAAGAGTTCTCTGAATCGGACAACCTGCGCCTCCTCGAAGGCTTCCGGGTCACCGACGCCGAGTTCCTCACCATCTCGATCTCCGCCCTCGTCATCGGCACCGCCGTAGCAACCTTGGGCTCAATCTTCGCCGTCAGCCGATACCTGAATGTCTGATTCTTTCAAGCGGCAAGCGGCTCCGCCGCTGATTTTTGCCGATTGAAAGAATCACCACTGTCCCTATTTGTCCGCTGCTAGGCACAGCGCTATTGCTTCGCGGAGGGCGTGTTCTCTCGGATCGTCCAATTGGTAGTAATCCATTCGGTTCATGACGTACGCGAACCCGAGTTTGTGTTCGGGGTCGGCAAAGCCGAAAGACCCTCCAGCGCCCGGCGTGCCAAACGCCTTTGGTGAGCCGAACTCGAACCCCGGCCAAGGCTTGCAATAACCGAGCGAGAACCGGGTGTCTGTGCAGAGCACGAGGTCGGCGCGACCCTCGAGCGGGTCGTCGGCAGCCTGGGCAACATCAGCGAGTACCTCGGGCGTCATACCAAGTCGTTCGCCGCCAGCAGCGAGCTCCCCATATGCCGTCGCGATCGCTCGAGCCGTGCCGTGGCCATTCGCAGCCGGAAGTTCGAGGCGACGCATTTCGGGTTCGTTGTAGCGAGCGGGCTTGCCGAGCATCGCCGGATTTGCGAAGGTGCGAGCGGTGAGCGACTTCGGGTTGAGAAAGCCCTTCACGAAATCGCTCGGCTGCTTTTTGATGTTGGCGACCATGCGAGTGCGGTACCAGTCGGCTTGAAGCCTGGCGATGCGGATTGCCGGAATGTCGTCGGGCAGACCGATCCAGAAATCGAGATCGAGCGGAACGGCTATCTCGTCGTGAAAGTACTGGCCGATGGTGCGGCCTTGTGGGTCGGTGTGTCGAATGAGTTCCGACTCGTACCACCCGAGGCTGATGCCGTGGTAGCCGTGGCGAGTCCCCGGCTTCCACGCTGGTTTCTGTTGTGCGAGAGCCACCGAGAGTTGCTCGGGGTTCGCAAGCATCGTTGGCGTGATCTTCATGTCGATCGCAGACAGGCCCGCTTGATGCGCGAGGAGTTGGCGGATCGTGATGTCGCCCTTGCCGTTGGCTGCGAACTCGGGCCAGTGATCGGCAACGAGGTCATCGAAGGCGAACAGTCCATGCGAAGCGGCGTGAAGGATGGCGATCGAAGCCACACCCTTCGTTGTCGAGAAGACGTTGATGATCGTGTCCTCTTGCCACTCACGTTCGGTTCGCGGCTCAGCAACCCCACCCCAAAGATCGGCAACGAGTTCGTTGTCGACCACCACGGCACAGGCCGCGCCTACTTCGTGCCCGTTGGTGAAGTTCTCCTCGAACACATCCCGCACGAGTTGAAATTTTGGGTGGACCGTTCCGTGTATCGACATGCCCGAGTATGTCATAGCCGGTCTCTGGATGCCGGAGGCGGTGGTTGTCACGGGCTTTCGCTAGTGTGCGCTCCACACGCAAGGTAGAGGGGTGCGAGATGTCGCAGAAGGTGAAGGCAGTTATTGCTCGGGCAAAGGGCGAGCCGGTCGAAGTTGTCGAGATCGACGTTCCCGACCCCGGCCCAGGCGAGGCGCTGATCGACATCAAGGCTTGCGGTGTTTGCCACACCGACCTCCACTACCGAGAGGGTGCAATCAACGACGAGTTCCCCTTTCTCCTCGGCCACGAAGCATCGGGAATTGTCGAAGCGATCGGCGAAGATGTCACCGACATTGCTGTTGGCGACTTCGTGATCTTGAACTGGCGTGCCGTTTGCGGCGAGTGCCGCTCGTGCAAGCGAGGCAACCCACAGATCTGCTTCAACACGCACAATGCCACCCAGAAGATGACCCTCGACGGGGTCGGGCTATCACCAGCCCTTGGCATCGGTGCATTCGCCGAGAAGACCCTCGTGCATGCAGGTCAGGCCACCAAGGTCGACCCCGATGTGAGGCCCGAGGTCGCCGGCCTCATTGGCTGCGGCGTTATGGCAGGCATTGGTGCAGCGCTCAACACCGGCAACGTGCAACGAGGTGACTCGGTGGCCGTATTCGGTTGCGGCGGTGTTGGAGACGCAGCCATCGAAGGCGCCCGGATCGCAGGCGCCAGCACGATCATCGCCGTCGACCTCGATGACAAGAAGCTCGAGTGGGCAAAGGGCTTCGGCGCGACCCACACGATCAACTCGTCGGGCAAAGACAACGAGGCCGTCATCGAAGAGATTCGAGAACTGACCGGCGGTCATGGCGTCGATGTCGCCATCGAAGCTGTTGGCCTTCCCGTCACCTACGAACAGGCCTTCTACGCCCGCGACCTCGCCGGAACCGTCGTTCTGGTCGGCGTGCCAAGCCCCGATATGAAGCTCGAACTGCCGCTCATTGAAGTCTTCGGACGTGGCGGCTCGCTCAAGTCCTCGTGGTACGGCGACTGTTTGCCCAGCCGAGACTTCCCGATGCTCATCGACCTCTATCAACAAGGTCGCCTCAACCTCGACGGCTTCGTGTCCGAGACCATTGGCATCGACGGTGTCGAAGATGCATTCCACAAGATGGAAGCTGGCGAAGTACTTCGTTCTGTGGTGGTCATGTGAGCCTTCGAATCGAACAGGTCGTAACCAGCGGTATCTTCAGCCTCGACGGCGAGGACTTCGATGTCGACAACAACATCTGGCTGCTCGGTGATGACGAGGAAGTCATCATCTTCGACGCAGCTCACGATCATCGCCCGATCGTCGAAGGCGTTGGTGGCCGCAAGGTGAAAGCGATCATCGCCACCCACGCGCACAACGACCACATCAACGCAATGGTTGAACTCGCGAACGACGTGGATGCACCTATCTGGCTGCACCCCGACGATGGAATGCTGTGGGACGTCATCCACCCGGACCGTCGAATCGACGCTCCGTTGGCCGGCGGTCAAACCATCACACTCGCTGGGGGAGAGCTCAAGGTGTTGCATACGCCTGGTCACTCACCCGGCGGCTGTTGCTTCCACATTCCTGAGCTCGACACCGTGTTCAGCGGCGACACCCTCTTTAACGGCGGCCCGGGCGCAACGGGACGGTCCTTTAGTGACATTGGAATCCTGCTCGACTCGATCAAGTCCAAGCTGCTTCCCCTCGGAGACAGCACGGTCGTGCACACCGGCCACGGCGACAGCACAACAATCGGCGCCGAACGGCCAGGAATTGAAGCTAGTTAGTCAAAATGTAAGCAATAGCATGCAAAAAGCGGTTTCAAGGTCATAAATGTAAGCAATGCTAGACATTGTCAGTGTTCGTCTTCATACTGAGAGAAGACGAAACCTGGAGCCTTTTCCATGGAACTGCAACGCCAATCGAACAACCACGTACGGGCAGAGCTCGGTGATCGAGTTCGTGCAGTGCGCAAGGCCCGCGGCCTCAACCAAAATCAGCTCGCCGACCGAGCGGGGCTCTCGCGCCAAACCATCTCGGTCTTCGAACGGGGGAGCGACGTCAGCCTCGACAGCTTTTTATCCATCCTCCGTGCCCTCGACTTACTCGATGCCCTGGGCATTGCTGTACCCGAACCGTCGGTCAGTCCAATGTCTGAACTCACCGGAGGTCGGCGCCAAGCACCGGCGTCGGGTTCGGTTTGGTCATGGGGAGATGAAACATCGTGAGTGTCACTGTTGCCGAGGTCCAGTTGTGGGGGACGAGGGTTGGTGCGGTGCGCTGGGACGCCGACCGTGCTGTGGCGTCCTATGAGTACGACCCGAAATTTCTCCAGAGCGGGATCGAGCTTGCACCACTTGTGATGCCTCTCGGGCCAGGAGTGTGGAGCTTCCCGCAACTCCCTCGCAGTACCTTCAAAGGGCTTCCGGGGATGCTGGCCGATGTACTCCCAGACAAGTTCGGTACGGCGCTCATCGACGCGTGGCTCATTCGAAATGGCCGAGCCGTCGAGGACTTCAGCCCCGTCGAACGTCTTTGCTACGTCGGCCAACGCGGCATGGGCGCGCTCGAATTCGCACCGGCAGTAGATACCGGCGACCGGGAGAACTCGCCACTCGAGATCGCCGAACTCGTACGCCTCGCTCAAAAGGCGATCGCCCCCAAAGCTGGCCTGGCCGTCACTGCCGTCGACGGCGAACCAGATTCCGATGACCTGACCGAGATCATCCGCGTCGGTACGTCGGCCGGCGGCGCCCGTGCGAAGGCCGTGATTGGGTGGAACGAAGAAACGGGGGAGATCCGTTCAGGCCAACTCGAACAGTCACCCGAGTTCACCCAGTGGCTGCTCAAGTTCGACGGAGTCGACGGTAATCGGGACAAAGAGCTTGCAGACCCATTGGGCTACGGGCGCATCGAACATGCCTACGCCAACATGGCTCGAGCAACCGGAATTCGAGTGCCCCGCACCCGCCTGCTCGAAGAAGAGGGCCGAGCGCACTTCATGACCGAACGCTTCGACCGGCGCGACGGCAAGCGACTACACATGCAAACACTCACCGCCATTGCCCACTTCGACTTCAATATGGCGGGCGCGCACAGTTACGAACAAGCAATCGACGTCATGCGCCGACTCCGGCTGAGCAACGCCGATCTCGTCGAGCAGTTCCGTCGAGCGGTGTTCAACATCGTTGCTCGAAATCAGGACGACCACACCAAGAACATCAGCTTCCTCATGGATCGCTCGGGGGAGTGGTCGCTCTCACCCGCCTACGACATCACGTACTCGTACAACCCCAACGGTGCGTGGACGAGCAGTCATCAGATGACGCTGAACGGCAAACGAGATGACTTCGAACGCAGCGATATTGCCGAATTCGCCACTGCCGCCGACCTCACCGGAGCCCAAGGTCTCCAGATCCTCGACAGCATCATCGACGTCGTTCGAGAGTGGCCCCGCTTCGCCGCAGACGCAGGAGTACCCGAACACCTCGTCGCAGAAATCGAAACGAACCTAAGAACGGCGCTCAACTAGCCCGCAGGTCAAGCCCCGCTGGACGTTAATCTCGGGGTCTGACCCCAGGATTTACCTCCGGGAGTTAGCCGGCTTGGCGTTCGTCGAGGTCGCCGAAGCGGGTGAGCCACTGGCGCCATTGTGGGTTGGCTTCGGAGCGATCGAGGGCAAGGTCGGCGTGGCTTGGAGCACGTGGGTTGTTCTTGAGCGTCCAGCCCAACTCTTCCATGGTGCGGTTGCTCTTCGCATTGTTGTGCTCGGCGCACATCAGCACGACGTTGAGCCAGGTGTGCTGGCCTCCCCGCGACTTCGGCAACAGGTGGTCCATCGTGGCACCCCGCCGATCGCAGCCAGTCTTTTGACATTCGCCCCGATCGCGAGCGACAAGCGCTCGACGAGTGATGGGCGCCGCACCTCGTCGAAACGGGACGACGACCATTTCGCGAAGACGGATCACCGACGGGAAAGCGAACTCGGTACCGCCACTGGTGCGGAGTGCTCGACCCTCAACGGCCTCGATCACGTCGGCACGCTCGGCGAGCTGCAAACAGATTGCGCGCTGCCAACTAATCA
>CAZBTI010000130.1:0-5160 GCA_964494395.1 uncultured Acidimicrobiales bacterium
GCCGTGGTGGTTGTCGGTGCGATCGTCGTGGTCGTGGTCGTGGTCGTGGTCGTGGTCGTGGTGGTGGTGATGATCGTGACGTCGAGGATGTCCCAGCGGAACCGTCGTGAAGCGGAGAGCCCTGATGGGTCGGTGACGGTTACGGTTACGAAGTTGACGTTGGTTGCTCCGGGGCTGGTAGTGCTAAAGGGCGGTGTTCCGCTGATGACGCCGGTAATGGGGTCAATGGTGAAGCCTTGCGGCAGGCCGACGGCGGAGAAGGTCAGCGCATCGCCATCGGGGTCGGACGCTGTCAGGAACACCGAGTCGCTCTCGCCCTCGTTTGTTTGTCGATTAGGAATTGGCAAAAGGGTCGGTACTTGGTTCTGAACGAGGACAGCTTGGCTTACCTCACTGGTGATCCCCTGATTGTTGTCGGTGACCGTGGCCGAGAGGAAGCGTCCAGGGGTTGTGCTGATTCCGGTGAACGTTTGTGTCATTACACTTCCGGTCGAAGTGAACGTAAACGTTCCGATGAGCTCTTGGGCTTCTCCGAACCTAGAGGGGTGCCGTGAATCGCTTTCAAAGAGTTCGAGAGTATAGATGCCGCTCGGTACATCTATGGCAAACGTCACGGCGGTCTGGCCGCCCGTGGTGTTGATCGAGCTGAATTCTGGATAGTTCAGAAGGCTGTTTGCTCCGCTGTCGTCATCGCCGGCGTCATTGAGGGTGATGCCATCTGCGTTGAGGTCGATTGCGAGGTCAGCGTTTGCCGAGATCGAGTTTCTCGATATTTGGACCATATTGGCGTCGACCGTTACGCCGTCGTCACCGTTGTTGGCAATGACGTTGTCGGTAATCCGCGACTGCAGGGACGAATCGACGACCGCAACGCCCGAGCCTCCGTTGCCGAATGCACTGCTACCGGCTGGGTTCGTGCCGATGAAGTTGCCAATGACATCTGCTGAAGCGTTGTCGTTGATCTGGACGCCGTTGATCTCATTCGAACCGATCACATTCGGGTTTGCAACGCTGCCGATCGTGGCGGTTGCGCCCGGTTGGAGGTGGATACCATGAAGCTCATTTGGCGCTTGCTCCTGGCGGTTTGGGGTTAGGCCGATGGTGTTGTTGAGGATCTCAATTCGGTCTGACGCGTTGAGCGCAATGCCGGTTCTGCCATTGTTGCCAATGACGTTTCCGGTGCTCGTGCCGATGGTTGCGTCGTTGGAACCTTCGGCCACGCGGATGCCGTTGAGATCGTTGCCGATATCGGCACCGCCTGGGGTAACACCGATGAAGTTCCCGTCGATCGAAGCGTCGTTGGAGCCACCGGCGATGTCGATCCCGGTCTCTCCGTTGAATCCAATGACATTGTTTCGAACGATGATTCCGTCTGAGGAGCCTGTCCGCACGCCGTCGCGGCCGTTACCGCCGTTGCCGCCGGCAGCGGTTACACCGATGTAGTTGTTCGCCACGGTGACGTTGTCGGCTTCTGTAAGCCTTACACCGGAGTTTCCGAAGTTGATGATCGAGAGGTATTCGACCGAGGCTTCGTTCGCCTTGCCGAACGCGATGCCGTTGGCGGCACTACCCGCGTTGTGTACTTCGATTACTGGGGTTCCGTTGAATCCAGGCTGGGTGTTGCCTTCGATTTCCGTGTCACCGCCGATCAAAGGGTGTGCGTTCTGGACCGAGATCCGCCACCTGCTGCCGTTGTAGCCCGGGTCAGAGGTTGGGATATTGAAGAAGATGTGGTCGGCCGGGCCTGCGTTCGTCTCTTGTATCGCGGCGCGTAGCGTGCACTCCGCTTGACCGGTCGAGTTTGTGCCGCCCGTATCGCAGACGCCATCGCCAGGGTTGGAATCGCCGGTATCACCGCTCGAGTTCACGAAGACGGGAATACCGGGTTCAGGGGCGGCAGAAAGCGGCGCTGGAATCAGCACGCTGAGAAGGGCAATGACGAGGAGTCTCGACGAGCGCAGTTTCCAGTTCCGCGTCCGACGTGCGGAAGTTCCCATCATGCTGCCCGAGGGAACTCATTCTTTGGCGTTTGGGCAAGCGCTTTACCGAGTGGTAGCGAGGCTACTAAGTGAGTTTGGTCGTCCTGTCGCTCGTATCGGAGCGTGCCGCCCATCGACTCGACCGCTCGTCGCGATGCGAGCAGCCCGTAGCCATACGATCCGTCGGCTGCGTTCTCGCGTAGTTCGTACTCGCTCTCGCGAAGGAGAGCGTTTAGAGGCGTTTCTTCGATTCCCGGCCCGCTGTCGATCACTCTGACCACGATCTCTTCGGCGGTGGTTTCTGCGGAGACTTTCACTGGGCTCTCGCCATGTTCAAAAGCGTTCGTGAGTAGCTCGGCCACAACGACTTTGAGTTGATCTTCATCGGCAGTAGCGGAGATGTGCTCGGGTGCCTGGATGTCGACGTGTGAGCTTGCATGGAGATCGTCGACGGCCTGTACGAGCGTGTTGTAGATGTTGACCTGTTCGCTCCGGAATGCAGCCGGCGCGCCGTTGGTGACACCGATGTGCTCAAACCGGCGAAGCGATTTCTCGATCGTGCCAATAGAGACTGCAGCTGGGTCATCGGCGATCTTTGCTCGAAGCTCTTGGGCTTCCTCCGCTACCACGGTCGCCATCGAGTGTGACCGTCTCGCTATGCGGTCCTGGTCGAGGCGCAAGCTGCGCATCTCTCGTGGTGCAGCGCGAAGTGCCTGGAAGACGAAGAGTGCAGCGGAGGGTACGACGAAGGCAACGATGAATGTGGACATCGTGGCGATCAGGTTCAGAAGGTCGTTGTCCGATTCCAGGCCGCTGACCGCCTCGAGCTGTTCGGCCCGCAGCAGATCCGCAAGGACGACGAATGTCTGCTCGGTTTGTTCGTCGGCCTGTGCAAGTGCTGCTGGATCGATGACGTCGGCGTTCAAAAGATCAGCTTGCGAGAGCACTGCTTGCTCAAAGTCGATGAACGAGGTCTGGATGCCCTCACTGGCCATGTCGTCGAAGCTCGCCGACATCGATTCGAGTGCGGAAATCGAGTTGTCGGTGGACTGTGAAATTGCCGCTGTTTGCTCGGGTGCAACCTCTGCAACTCGGGTAGCAATCACGATCTCGCCGTGGGCAAAGGATGCGACTCTGAGGTCTTCAACGGTTTGGACGGACTGTTCCGCCTGCGTCGATAGCGAGCGGGCTTGGCTCGCGACGGCGAAGACCGCAATGGCGAGCAGCAGGAGAGCAACGCCCGTGATGGTCGAGATGACCAGTGATCGGGAACGGCTGTCGCCACTGTACAAGTTGCGCTTCATGAGGCCCTCCGCTGTTCGAAGAGGTTGAGTGATGCCTGGCTGACCTGGGTGCCTCCGCCTTGACGCTTCGCTTCATACATCGCGTCGTCGGCCAAGCTGATCAGTTGGTCGGGTCCGACCTTTCCGTCGTTCACGGCAATTCCCACCGAGGCACCAAGTCGAAGATCCTGACCCCTGAATTTGATCGATTTGCTGACGGATTCGACGATCTGATCGCCGTGTGCAGTCAATGTTTCGACCGTGTCGAAACTGGTGACGGGCGTGATGAGAATAAATTCATCACCTCCCATACGTCCGGCGATCTCACTGTCGCGCCCCGTTGCTAGAAGCCGATTCGCAACGGTCTTCAGTGCGGTGTCGCCGGCATTGTGACCCTGAGTGTCATTGATGGTCTTGAAGCCATCGAGGTCGATGAAGAAGATCGCAATTGGCTCACGAGTACGAAGCAACTCGAAGAGGCGTTCCATAACGAAGGTTCGATTCGCTAAACCGGTGAGTCCATCGTGATGAACTTCGTGGAGCAGCTGGTTCGAGTACTCCTGTGCTTGCTGAAGGACCTCTGCAGAGCGGTAACTCTCGCGGGCGTGACCAACGAGCAGCTCCAGAGCTTGGGTTTGCCCAGGCGTTGCCGATTCGTCACGAGACCACACGCGTAGCGACACTCGTTCAGTGCTTTCGCTATCGCTGAGATCCATGGCGATACCGTGCGTGAATCCGGCAATTTGAAGGGCCGCGCTATTCGCTGGGTCATCAATGTCCGTTGTCCGGACGGGTGTTCCATCGAGTTCGGAGAGCATTTCGGCCGGGAGCCTGCTTCCAGATCCATTGGATTGCATGGAGTGAATGCTCGACTCCCCAGCTTCGGTCGTTACTACGACATCTGCTTGGGCGAATCCAATTGCAGTCGCACCCTGACAGGTGATTGCGAGGATCTCGTCGAGGTGTTCCTGCTGGGACATTTTCCGAGCGGTGTCGGTGATGCGGCGGAGTCGGTTCGAGGTTGCCTCAGCGTTGCTTCGCGAGTCGGAAAGATTGTCGATCCGATCCCGGGCAGCGTCGACCATGAGCGCCGCCGGACCGGAAACGAAGAGCACAGCGAGAACCTGCTGGATCGCGAGCAGAAGGGTCTCTCCGGTTGTGTCGTCGGAGATGTTCGTCGTGAGTCGGAGAGCGAGAAACGAAAGGCCTAATCCAATCCACACGAAAGCTGCTGAGGAAACCGAAAAGAACACTGCAGTTTCAAGAACGGGAGCGATCAAGGCAACCCAAGCCAGAGGACTGGAGCTCGCATCGAGTACCGACATTACGCCAATTGCGAGGAGGGAGTCGAGGAGGATCAATCCGCCACCGGCTTCAATACGTGTTTCTCCTCGAAGTCCCCGGACGAGCCAAACAAGGGACAAACCAATGGTGAAGACAGATGCGAGGACTGCCAAGACTTGGAGGATGAACAGGGCGGTCTGCTCTTGTTCAAATCCTTCGAACAGGATCGATCCGAGTACGAGTGCACTCATCGTGACGCGCATCAGTGCAAACGCGTTGAGGACGGCTCCGTTGTGTGAGACCAATGCCGACCGGGATCCCCGGCGTGCGTTTGGTTCCGAAAGTATTTCTTGCACACTGTGAGGATCGGTTTTTTGAGAGGTGGGTTGAGCACTAATTTGGGGAGATCAGAAATTTGCAACTAGTGGACTTTCCAGCGAAGTGCGCACTGTTCCAATAGGGGGCTAATAAAGGGGCACTTTCATGGTCCGTCTGGACTACTCGAGTGATTCGTCTGCACTTTTTGGCTATGTCGGGTGAGAAACGGACATCGAGGCGCCCAATATTGATCAAAAGTGCCAGCATTGACCAAAAGTGCCAGCATTGACCAAAAG
>CAZBTI010000130.1:5260-9888 GCA_964494395.1 uncultured Acidimicrobiales bacterium
CAAAAGTGCCAGCATTGACCAAAAGTGCCAGCATTGACCAAAAGGGATTGCCAGCCCGGGTTCGTATCCTTACAGCCATGATGCGTCAGTTGATTTGGAACGACATGACCACGGCCGAGAAAGAGTGGATCCACCAGCGCGGTACCGCTGCCGATTCAGCTGAGGAGCTGCGCCCAGCCATTCGTTCGCTCGTCGAGGATGTGCGAGTTCGTGGCGATGCCGCTCTCCTCGACGCCTTAGAGCGGTTCGACGGCGTTGAGATCGACGCCGATGGTATCGCCGTCTCTGCCGAGGAGTTCGAGAGGGCGGTCGGGTCGATCGACCCCGATGTGCACTCGGCCATCCGGCAGATGATCGCCAACATTCGCGCATTCAACGAGGCGCTGCTCGAGCGACGTCAATCTTGGACCTCCGAAATAGCTCCGGGCCATACCATTGGCGAGAAGGTTGGGCCCGTTTCCGATGCCGCCCTGTTCTGCCCGAGCGGCAAAGCCAGCTACCCGTCGGTTCTCGCTCAGGTAGCGACGCCTGCGGTCGTTGCTGGTGTTCCCAACCTCTCGGTGATCGTGCCCCCGGTTCCTGGCAGCGGAGGGGAGGTCGATGATGCGGTTTTGGTCGTTGCGCACGAACTTGGACTCGACCGGGTCTTCCGCGTGAACGGTCCGGCGGGAGTCGCTGCGGCTGCCTTCGGTACCGACACTATCCCTGCGCACTCGATGGTTATCGGGCCTGGGTCTCCACCGGTGGCGCTCGCACAACTCGAGGTCCGGGCCTACGGCGTCGACACCGTCGTGTTGGGCCCGACTGAATCCTTGGTGGTCGCCGACATGTCTGCCGATCCCATACTCCTCGCGGCTGATCTTCTGAACGAGGCCGAACACGGAACCGATTCGACCGTGGTCTTGGTGACCCCGAATCAGGCGGTGATCGATGCGACGATCATCGAACTCGACCGGCAGGCTGCGGAGCTACCTGCTGCTCGCAAGGAGGCTGCCGACTCGGCGCTCGGGGTCAACGGCGGAGCGATTCTTGTCGATTCGATGGAACAGGCCGTCGAGGTGGCGAACTGGTTTGCCGCCGAGCACTGTCAACTCGCCGTTGCCAATCCATGGGCGGTCGCCGAAGAGATCGAACACGCTGGCGAATTGCTGTTAGGTCAGCACACGCCATTCTCGGTGGGCAACTTCACCCTCGGCGGACCAGCAGCTCTCCCGACCGGGGGCTTCGCGAATCGTGCCGGAGGCATCACGGTCGAGAAGTTCCTGAAGGCTGGGGCAATCGGCCACCTGACCGTCGATGCGCTTCGTGCCGTAGCCGAAAGCACGATTGCGCTCTCAGACCATGAGGGCTTCGACGCTCACGGCAACGCTATTCGGGTCCGGGATCTGCGTTAGCGGTTCGCCGCTTTTCTGGCCTTGCGTTCTACCGAGCGCTCCCACTTTCGCTGCCGGCTGCGGCACGCCTTGCGGCAGAATTGATGGTTCGTGGTCTTCGCCTCAAACAGCAGGCCGCATCGCCAGTATGCACAAGCATTGAGCTTGTCCGGGTCGAGGTCGTCCCATTCCTCACCCTCGATGTCATCGAAGTGCGGCTCATCGGGGATCGTCACATCGTCAGTCTAGATTTAGCCGCACGTGGTGGTGAACGTTTCGCCGTTGAGGCGGTAACGGATTGCGATCTCGCCGCCGTTGTTGTCGCCAACGTATTGGGTGTTGCCAGCATCGACGGTAGCGGTGAACGAGTTATCGGTGCGGACCACGTAGGCGTTCGAGCCAACGTCGTTCCAAGTCACGACGAGGTTGCCACCGCCGTTGACACTGGTTTCACATGCCAGAGCTGGTGCTGTCGGTGCATCGACGACGACAACTGGGTTGCAGTCGGTGTCGAAACGCTGACCGTCGATGAACGCACGCAGCGAGTACTCGGTCGTACCAACAGGTGCGGTCGTGGTGTAGGTCGAGGTTCCGCCATCGATGTCGGCAGCGAAGGTGTCGTTGGCGCGAACGGCCACACGGCTCCAACCTTCGTCGTTCCACGTGAGGGTGACCTGGTCGCCCTCTAGTACGGCAGAACATACCAGCGCGGAGATGCCCACCTCGATCGACCCACAGGTCGCGTCGAAGCGTTCTCCGCCGATGAAGCTACGGAGTGAGTATTCGGTTGTCCCTGGACGAGCGTCTTCTCGGAAGTTCGAGGCACCCTCAGCGGCCTCGGCGATAAACGAGTCGTTGCCGCGTACGGCGACTCGGCTCCAGCCTTCGTCGTTCCAGCTCAGCTCGACTTGGTCGCCGTCGATCGAAGCGGTGCACGCAAGAGCGAGCGCTTCGGCTGGAGCGGTCTGAACCGAACCGCAGGCGTCGGTCAACGTAGAACCGTTGCGGTTGTAACGCAGCTCGTACGTGAGGAGGGCATCGGCTTCGGCATCGGTGTCTGTAAAGGAGTTGGTGTCACCGTCGACAGATGCGAGGAACGAGCCGTTGGATCGGATGCTCCAGCTGCTGACGTCGCCGATGTTGTTCCAGCTCACGACCGGGAGACCTTCAGCGTTGAGTTCTGCGTCGCAGGTGGTGCGGCCGGCGTCGACATCGTTGTCGAAAAACGCTGAGCGCCCGGTCTGGATGAAGTTGACTCGGCCACCGTCTTGGCCAATGAGGAGGCCACGATCGATTGCGGTGATGTCCAAGACGCCGACGAGGGCATCGGACTGCGGGGTGAAGTCTGGGTTCGCGAAGCCGGTGACGGCATCGAGCACGCCGAGCTGGCCGACGGGGAAGACATAACCGGGTTCGACGAGTTCGGTGAGGAAGTTGGGGTCGAACTCTGGATTGGCTATGTAGAACTGACCAAATTCGGGCCGTACGCCGTTGGGTCCCGAGCGTCCGGGGAATGGGGATGGTGCGGTGTCGTTGACGAGATAGCGGAAGTGGCCACCGATGTAGATATCGCCATCGTCGATCTCGACCGAGAAGATCGAGTCGAAGGCACGGGAGACCCAATCTGGCCGTTGGTTACCGAGTTGGCGAGGGAAGCGAACAGCGGTGTCGCACTGGGCGCCGCGGTCGCCACCTTGGTGGACGAGGACGATGTAGTCCGTCGTTACGTCCATGTCGCGAATCTGAATGCCGTCACCGCTACACACCGTTCCGTGGTAGAACTCCTGGATTGGATCGGCTGGGTCTGGGTGCAGGAGCTTGTACTCGCGAGCTTGGTGACTGCCCGCGTTGACGGTGATCCACGCGACGCCCGGCGAGTCGAAGACCTCACCGGTGGTCGTGTTGTGGAACTCGGCACCGCGGTGGGCAACGTAGAGTTCGCGGCCGTTTGGGGTGAAGACCACCTTGGCGACGCCAAATCCATCAGCTCGGCCGATGTCAACGCGCGGCTCGTAGCGAAAGCCAGGGTCGAACTGTCCGGTGTCGCCGTCGAAGCGGGCGAGACCGCGAACCGTCTGTTCGCTTGGAGGTCGTCCGACGGCGATGTCGAAGACGGTCGTGAAGTTGCCGCCGGCGTACACGTTGCCGAAGGCATCGACGTCGATGCTGAGCACCACGGCGTCGACCGAAGCTTGAGCGAAGGTGCGATCGACGTTGCCGGTCCCGATATCGAGGAGGGCAAGTCGGTTGCGGCTTCGTTCGACGCCGCCGGTGCTGTCGGCAATCGCGTTGAAACGACCGGCCACGTATACACCCGAGCCGTCAGGTGCAGCCTCGAGGTCGCGAATTTCGGCGAGTCCGCCGTTGCGGATAATGGTTGGGCGGAAGTTCTCGATGAACTGTCCAGAGTCGCGGTCGTAGGCAAAGATCGCCGCTTGGTCGACGATGGGACCCCCTCGAGTGGTTTGAACCTGCGTGAAGTTACCGGCCACAACGATGGTGTTGCCGACCTCTTCGACGCTCCACACTTCGCCGTCGAGGGCGATTGGTGTATCGCGGCGGACCTGGTCGGTCACTACCGCAGATGCAGCTCGGATCAACGAGAAGATCGCTACCGCCATCACCGCAAGGATGATGAACGCCCGAGTGTGAGCTGGAAGGCCTCGAAGTGTGTTGATCATGCGCTCGCCTTTCGTCCGAAATCGCCGCCATTCGTTGAATCGACCTGGCTCCCTGAGAATTAGATACGGAGAACGGCCTATCTACGGTTTCCGTCCGGCCCATCGATGACATCCGTTCGGCTCACTTCTGAAAACGACAACGGCCCGCCGCGATGACGTTGCGACGGGCCGTTGGTAGGGATTGTGTTGAGGGTTAGGCCTCTACGGTGTCCTCCTTGCGGCGGGTGCCGAGAAGGGTGAGTCCCATACCTGCGCCGAGAGCGAGGGTGGCTCCGAGAACCAGTTGCCATGTCTCTGCACCGGTGAAGGCGAGGATCGGAATGACCGGTTCTGGCACCGGTGGTGCTGGAGCGGCGACGGTGATGGAGGCAATGTCGTGGTCGTCTTCGTCTCCGTCGGTTCCATCGGTAACGCCGTCGGACAACACATCGGTATCGAGCGCATCTGCGATCGAATCAACATCAGCAAGCGGTTCGCCGTCAGGACCCAGGATTGGGTCGCCGTTGGCATCGACCGCTGTCGAGTTGGTGATCTCGGCGGTGTTGTTGATGTCTCCTGCTTCGAGGATGGTCAT
>CAZBTI010000131.1:0-9885 GCA_964494395.1 uncultured Acidimicrobiales bacterium
GCTTGCCGTAACAGTGCGCGGTGACGAGTGCGATGACACCGCCGATCACAAAGGCAATCGGAACTGCGCCCTGCGTCGTCGTGGCAGCCAATCCAAGAATGGCAAAATGCCGGCTCCGACCATTCCGCCGATGCCAATAGACGCCGCCGATGCCAAACTGATCTCTGTCGTTTCAGTGTCGTCTGCCATAACGCAGAGAGATTAGCCGATTCGGATTACGCGCTTCGTTTGACGAGAGCAAACGCTACGGCGTGGCGTTCTGGATTGTCGAGTGGCGTAACGAGGTCGTCGCTAACCCAGGTGACTTGGCCGAGTCCGGCTTTGGTGAGCTCATCTTCCAACCAGGACACCGAAATGACCATCTTGTCGATGACTTCCTCATACCGATGCCAGTCATCGCCATCGAGAAACGTCCCGGATGCCTCGAGACGCAAGACATCGGGGGAGTGCCAGTGCCGCTGCCACTCCGTCTTGTCGTCGGGGCTGTCTTGGACCACAGTTAGCGATTCGGTCCCGGTAAGTCCGAGGCGGGTGTTGATGTCGAAGATGAAGAGGCCGTCGCTGCCGAGTAGCCGAGCGACCTCCTGCACTGTCGATTCGACGCTTTCGAGGTTGGGGAGATGGTTCAACACGTTGAACGTGGCGGTGATGAGGTCGAACGGACCGTTGAGTGGCAAGTGGGCTGCGTCGGCCTGCACCGCATTGCCGGGGCTTCCCGACAGCAGCGAGGCACGGCGCTCGAGCATCGGCAGCGAGTAGTCGACGCCAACGGTGTCGAGCCCGGCCGCTCGCAATACGTCGAGCAACTGTCCGGTACCCGACCCAATGTCGAGAACTCGCAATTCGCTCGCTCGAGCCTGGGCGACGGTCCGCAGAATCCTGGGGGCGATCTTGTTCGAGAACGAGTCGGGTCGAGCTTCAGCCGCGCCATACCGGCGAGCAGCAACATCGTTGTACGACTCCGGTTTCACAGCGTCAATCCATCGAGCAAAATCCGCCATTGCTCTGCTTCGTGCTCGATACTCAGCTCGCCTTGAAGGCCACGACTCGCACGTGCCAACGTCTCCAACGCGTCCGGGTCGGATTCGACCCAGCGCAATTTCTCTGCGAGGTCGGCGGCACTGCCAGGGGCGACGAGGCCAGGGTACGCGGAGCCAAGAACCCCGACGTTGCCGTCGATCGCTGTCGCCAGAATTGGGAGGCCCGCCATCACCGCTTCGGAAACAACGTTTGCTCCGCCTTCGATCCGTGACGTGTTGATGAGGAGATGAGCGTTCGCGTAGACATCTTCGAGCGCCGACCGCGGGACCTCTCTGTGCCACTGGTAGCGGGTGTTCCCAGCACAAACTTGCCGCGCCCACTCACCCCATTGTTCGCTATGTGTTGCCCCGTAGTGGTCAACACGTATTGAGCTTTGAGGTGGCAGAAGGTTGAGCGCGTCGATCAGTAGCTGCGGGTCTTTCTCCTCTCGAAGGTGACCGACCGCAATTGCCTTGAGAGGCGGGGGAGGGGAATGCATTTCCGATACCGGAGTCCGTTCTGCTCCCTCCTTGATCGTGGTGAACTTCGATTGCAGCTCTTCGGGGAGGCGGTGGCCTGCTCGATCGTTGAGCCCAACGATCACCGAAGCGCGTTGCAGGGTCGAGGCAACCGCTTCACGGTCGGTGTCCCAGAATTTGTAGATGTCGGTCCCGGTGAGCACGGCAACAAGCGTCGTGTGGGCGGCGAGTGCCCCAACGGCAACGCTCGTACGGTATGCATTCAGCGCAACGACAACCTTCGACGACGGAGTGTCGGTAATGGTCGTCGAATGGCCAAGGCTCTCAAAGACCACGCGATAGCGGTCTGCAGTGACCGAGTTTCCCGCCGAGGCAATGCCGAGGTTGGGGACGAGAATATCGATGTTCACCATCAGCGCGGGCCACGTGAAAGATAACGTTCGGCGCCATCGGGAAGGATTGCAGCGATGGTGCTCCCTTCGGGCAACGTCTGCGCAACACGCTTCGCGGCGGCAAGCGCAAGCCCGCTGCTCGGTCCAACGAGAACTCCCTGTCGGGCTGCATTTCTCGCGGCGTCGAAAGACTCTGCGTCGGGTATGGAGATTGTTTCGTCGATCAGATCGAACGCGAGGTTCGGAGGCAACATTGGCTTGGCCCCGCCCACAGCCTCGACGAGGTACGGCTCAGGTTCGATGATTTCTCCCGTGGCATGTGCATGTGCGTAGATCGAGCCCACCGGGTCGGCGAGGACCACCTGCGTCTTCGCGTCGGCATTGCGCAGCGCTCGGGCGATTCCGCTAATGGTTCCACCCGTTCCGCCTCCGGCAACAAAGACATCGGGGTGGAAGCTGAGTTGGCTCAGCAGCTCAGGACCCGTCTCCATTTCGTGGATACGCGGATTTGCGGGGTTTTCGTACTGGTTGAGGAAGATCCCGCCAAGCTTTTCGGCGAGATCGTTGCCGAAATCGACGAACGTCCAGCCTCGTTCGTCAGTATCGGAGTCAAAGGTATGGACCGTGGCACCCAAGAGTTCGAGAATTTGGATCTTCTCATTCGTGACCTTCGGAGAGCAGATGATGTTGACGTCGTAGCCACGAACGGCTCCCAACGCGGCGATTGCGATTCCGGTGTTTCCTGAGCTTGCCTCGACGATGACGCCGCCGGGGAGCAACCTGTTGGTCGATTCAGCAGTCTCGACCATCGACCGAGCGGTGCGGTCCTTGATGCTTCCTGTCGGACCTCTAGACTCCAGCTTCGCGAAGACGCTCACTCCGCTGACACCGACATCGATGGGGATTAACGGCGTCGGAGCAATTCTCATCTTTGGCCTCCCCGAGAAACCCACGAATGACACGAACCTTGAATAATCTCGCTGCGGCCACGATGGTGCTGCCAGTCTACGGAAGCACAGCGACTGAGACCACCGACGAACAAGCTGCTGCGAACCGCTCGATCTACGGTGTTGCCACGCCAGCTGAGGTTATCTCCAAGCACCGACCGGCAGGCCTTGTATTTGTCGAACGAATCCCGTTTCACGAGGGATTTAGCAATGTTGACCTCGGGATGCTCGGCGACTCGGAGAGGTTCCGGAACTTTGTTGAAAGCGTCCAAGAGGTCGCTCGGATCGAAGAGCTCGAACCTTTGCTCATCGTTGCAGACCAAGAAGGCGGAGCGGTCAGTCGCATTCCCGTCTCTGCGTTACCAGCGCCGGCGGTCATTGGCCGTACGGGTAGCGATGCAGTGGCCAGGCGGGCTGGCGAGCTCACGTCTCGCGCTGCTCGGGCGCACGGGGTTGGCGTGGTCCTTGGGCCCCTTGCCGACTTGGGACTTGGGAACGCGGCGATTGGCGACCGGGCCTTCGCCCCCAACCCCGAAGTTGTTTCTCGGTTAGCCGCGGCATGGTTACGCGGTGTGCAGGAACACGGTTCGCAGAAACATGGCGTGCGCGCAGTGGCCAAGCATTGGCCTGGACACGGTCGGGTCACTGCCGACAGTCATGTGAGTACACCCTCGCTCGATATTGAAGCCGGTGTGTGGCGAGCCGAAGAACGAATGCCGTTCGATGCCGCGGTGACTGCTGGAGTAGCCGGCGTTCTCGTCGCCCATATGCGGGCGCCCACGCTCGACCCCACCAACCGAATCGCCACGCAGTCGCCAGCGATCATCGACGAGTTGCGCACTGGCCTTGGATTCAGCGGACTAGTCATGAGCGACGCGTTGTGGATGCCATCGGCGCGCACGAGCGCACCTAACGATGCCGAGGTGGCCATTGCAGCGCTCAACGCAGGCGTCGACATCTTGCTAGCTCCACCCGACCCTGCGGGCATCAGCGCTCTCGCCAAAAGCAACCCGGGGATGCGAAGTCGAATTGAAGCGGCGGTAGAAAGAGCCTCGACCTGGCGGACTACCCACGTCGAGGTCGATCGAACGATCGATGTCGATGAACTGAACAGCGAAATCGAGACGTTCACCCGCGAGTTGAGCTAGCTCAGGTCGGGCTAGCCGAGGTCGTTGAGGAAGATGCGCAACGGTCCGCGCAGATTGCCAATGACCAGATCGTTGTAGCCGCTGCCGGTGAGGTCGACGGCCAGTGGCTTATACCCGAAGTGGTAGTTGGCAACGCCGGCGTCTTGCTCGGCTCGCACGAACTTGCCATTCACTCCCTGGAGAAAGAGCTTTCCAGCCGTTGGCAGAACCTCGTGGAGCTTCATTGGAAACTGCACGTAGTTCTCGGTCACGACGAGATCCAGGTGGCCGTTGTTGGTGAAGTCTGCGAACACAGAGCCCCATGCGAACGCCTCGGTGACCGTGCCGGTCTCTTCGGTTACATCGGTGAACTCATAGTTGCCAAGATTGCGGAAGTGCCGAGATTCGAGGTCGCTCACCTGGTCGTCTCGAAGATCGCCGCGTGCAAAGTGTTGTGGCACCGACTTGCCCGAGTTGGCGAGGAAGAAGTCGGGAAGGCCGCTGCCATTCGTATCGCCGACGGCCAAGCCCATCCAGAATCCATACTCTCCGGGTAGGTCTTTTTCGGTGAAGGTTCCGTCGCCGTTGTTGCCCCACATCCGTGGTCGATCGGTGTTGAGGGCAACAACGATGTCGGGGTAGCCATCGCCGGTGAAGTCGGTAAGAGACGCTTCGAAACAGTTCTGGTGAAGGGTGAGGCCGGCTTCGGTGGTCGCCTCGGTGAACGTGCCGTCACCGTTGTTGACGTAGAAGGCATTGTCGGTGCTCGTTGTGGGATCGTTGTAGATCACCGGGGTCATGAACTTTGGCTTGATGAACGTACTGACGTACATGTCGAGGTTGCCGGACTTGCGGGTGTCGCCGAGCGCGATACTGAGCGGGATTGCACGGTCGGCTTCGGGAAGCTCAATGTCGAGCTCTGTTTGGGTGTAGCGATCCGTTCCGGCGTCACGGGAGTAGACGTAGATACCGTTCTCCATACCGATCAGGATTTCGTCTTCGCCATCGTTGTTGATGTCGCCGATCGCAATGCCGTATGCCGCTTGATTGGTTGGACCTTCGAGCCCGTAGTCCTTGGCAACGTCTTTGGCCTTGCCGTCTTCGATAACGAAGAGGGCATTGTGCTGACCGAGCCCACCGGTCACGAGAACTGCAGCCTTACCAGTGCGGGTGGCGTTCGTGACCTTTACGTCGACGGCAGGAAAGCTGACGAGGACATCTTCGAGCGAGTGCACGAAGTCGTTCTCCACTTCGGTGAACGTCGGAACGGTATTGCCGTCCTGTTCGGCGAATTTCTTCAACGCCTTTTCGCGCATCATCTTCTTGGGCGTTGGCAACACCGAAAGGAATGGCTTGTTGTCTTTCATTGAAGCTGCACCTGTCCTTTTCCGCTCTCGTCCGACCATAGCCGGTTCGCAAAGTCTAAGAGTCTAGTAAGAGATAGACTCTTCCCGCAATCTGCCGTTATCGTCGACTGTCTACTACTAACTAGACTCTGGAGAAATATATATGACACACGCACTCATCATTGGTGGTTCAACCGGTATGGGCCGAGCTACTGCTGCTCGATTGATCAGCAATGGCACCGACGTAACCGTCGTTGCTCGCAGCCTCGAAGACCTTAACGCAACGGTCACCGAGCTCAACGCACTCGGCGGCGGAACCGCTTCAGGAATCCAGCTCGACATCACCAACACCGAACAGCGCAATGCATTCAACGCACAGATTGCCAACGGCCCAAAGATCGACCAGTTGGTTAACTCCGCTGGCCACTTCTCGCCAAAGCCGTTCCTCGACCACACCATGGAGGACTACGACATCTACCACGAGCTCAACCGTGGCATCTTCTTCATCACCCAGGCAGTGGCTGCAAAGATGGCCGCAGACGGCGGTGGCGCAATTGTAAACATCGGCTCGATGTGGGCAAAGCAGGCAATCAAGGCAACGCCTTCATCGGCATACTCGATGGCCAAGGCAGGCCTTCACTCGCTCACCCAGCATCTCGCTATGGAACTCGCTGACAGCAACATCCGCGTCAACGCAATTTCGCCAGCAATCGTCGAGACTCCAGTCTACGAATCATTCGTACCACCAGAGGCAATGCGCGAGACGTTGGACAGCTTCAACGCCTTCCACCCAATCGGTCGCATTGGCCAAGTCGCAGACGTCGCTGCTGTTATCGATCGCTTGCTCTCCGACGAGTTCGGCTGGGTAACCGGTGCGGTTTGGGACGTCGACGGTGGCGTCATGGCTGGACGAAACTAGTCCAAGTCTCCCAAGAGGTAGACTGTTGCCATGGCACGACCTTCCGGACGACCGATACGCGATGAAATAGTTGACGCTGCAACGCGTCACATTCAACAAGTGGGGGTCAACGGATTTAGCTATGGCGATATAGCAAAAGAACTCGGTATTAAGGCCCCGTCGATCCACCATCACTTCCCCACTAAGGAAGAGTTGGTGGCGGCGGTGGCCGCCGACTACCGAGCACGCTTTGGTGCGATTGTCGATGCGATTCCCGATGGACCGGTAGTCGACCGTATTCACGCCTATGCCGAAGTGTTTACCGATACCGCCAAGAACGACCGGCTGTGTCTTGCCGGGGCTGTTTCAGCCGAATGGCTGAACATTGGAGAAAGACCCCGCGCTGAGGTGAACGCCTTCTTTGTCTCTCAGCAGAAATGGCTCGAAGAAGAACTCGCCAACGGTGTGAACAATGGCGACATTGCCCTGACGCTCCCAATTCCTGCAGTGGCCGCGACGCTGTTCGCTGCTCTGCAGGGCTCGTTGCTGTTGAGCAGGGCTGGCGGCGCAAACAATCTGCCCACCAAATCAGGCAATGTCATTGCTGCATTGCTGGTAGCGACATGACTACAAACGAAACTGACGCCACAACCCCAATCGAACTCAATCCCGACCACCTGGTTTCCGACGAAGCTGGCTTGGCTCGGCTGTTTCACCCTGCCAACGAGTTCGTCACCGGCAAGTGCCTGGATTACATCCATGAGCACGCTCGTATTTTCATTGAACGCTCGCCGTTCATGCTCATTGGCTCACAATCAGCCGACGGCCACGCCGACGTGACCCCACGGGGCGATCCCCCCGGGTTCGTCAAAGTCCTCGACGACAACAAGACGCTGCTCATCCCTGACCGGCCCGGCAACAACCGCATCGACACACTCAAGAACATCGTGACGAACCCTCGGGTCGGCCTCATCTTCTTGATCCCAGGCTTTGACGAAACAATGCGTATCAACGGAGGGGCTCAGCTCACGGTAGACCCTGACCTCCTCAAGACAATGGACATCAAAGGTCGCGTCCCCAAGATTGCGATTGCGGTGCAAGTTGACGAGGTGTACATCCACTGCGCCAAGGCCCTACGACGATCGAATCTCTGGGACCCGGGCGAGCAACAAGATCGCAGCGAGTTCCCAACGATGGCCAAGGTCATGCTCGATCACACCGAGAGTGGCCCCGTGAGTCCCGAAGAGATGAAGATCATCGACGACAACATGGAATCCTTCTACCGCCAGACCATGTACTAAACGAAGATCCGTTAGTACTCACGAAGATCTAGTAAACACAGGAGCAAAGAATGCGACCGGTACAGATAACTTTCTATTCCGACTTTATTTGAGAATGGTGTTGGATCGGGACCGTGCGTCTCGACAGGTTGAAGGAACAATTCGGTGATCGCGTAGAGATTACGCGCAAGGCGTTCTTGCTGCGCACCGGACCACGTGAATGGGCACGCGAAGATTTCATCAACTACACCCAAGGCTGGATGCGTCCCAAAGAGTTCGAGCCACAGCTTGAGTACACCCCGTGGGTGACTGACGACCCGCAGCCGCACTCGAGCATCGAAGCTCAGGTTGCCTACAAGGTTCTCGAGGAGCTGGCTCCCGACAAGGCCAAGGCGTACCACGACCGCATCACCGCAGCGTACTTCCGAGATAACCGCGACATCAGCAATCCGGGCATTCTCACCGAGCTTGCTGTCGAGGTCGGTGTCGATGCCGTTGCCTATAACGAGGCTATTGCGTCTCGCGCCGAGGCTATGCAAGAGCTGGTGTTCGAGGAATACAAGAGCGCTCAAGCACTGAACATCACGGGTATTCCAACCGTTGTCTTTGAGAACCAGTTCCTCGTCAACGGTGCTCAGTCGCTGGAAACCTATGTAGACATCGTCGAGCAAATCGAGCAACAGCTCGCCGAAGCTGATCAATAACGGCAGTCACTGCCGGGGAAAGATCGAGATCTACCCCGGCAGGTCGCCGACCATCTTCTCGGGCACGACAATTTCGTCGAATTCTTCGGCGCTGAGATAGCCGAGCGCAATCGCTTCTTCGCGAAGCGTCGTGCCGTTGTCGTTGGCAGTCTGAGCGATCTCGGCGGACTTGTAGTAGCCAATCTTTGGGCTGAGCGCAGTTACCAGCATCAAGCTCTTGCTGACGAGTTCTTCGATGCGGGCGTGGTTGGGCTCGATGCCGACAGCCAGGCGATCGTTGAAGCTCTTGCACGCGTCGCCGAGCAGTTGGGCGCTGGTGAGCACGTTGTACGCCATCACGGGCTTGAACACGTTGAGCTGGAATTGGCCATGAGTGCCCGCAACCGCAACGGCGCTGTCGTTGCCGATGACCTGCACGCACACCATCGTCAGTGCCTCGACCTGAGTGGGGTTGACCTTGCCCGGCATGATCGAGCTGCCTGGCTCGTTTGCTGGAATGGTGATCTCGGCAATCGAGGTCCGTGGACCCGAAGCGAGCATGCGGATGTTGTTGCCAATGTGCATCAAGCTGACAGCGAGCCGACGCAGCGAGCCACTGATCTCGACCATGGCGTCGTGCGCGCTCAAGCTCTCGAATTTGTTCTCCGCAGTGACGAACGGGTGGCCGGTCTGTTCGGCAATTTTTGCCGCAACGTTCTTTGAGTAACCCGGGGGAGTGTTCAAACCAGTGCCGACTGCGGTTCCCCCGAGCGCAAGCTCGGTTAGGCGAACGAGCGAGTCGGCAATTGCAGCCATGCCGCGATCGAGTTGGGTCACGTAGCCACTGAACTCTTGGCCGAGGGTCAACGGCGTGGCATCCATGGTGTGGGTACGCCCGGTCTTGGTGACCTTCATGAATTCGGTCGACTTCGCATGCAAAGTGTCGCGGAGCTGTTGCACTCCGGGAAGCATTTCGGTGACGATCTTGTCGTAGGACGCAATGTGCATTGCCGTTGGGAAGGTGTCGTTTGAGCTTTGGCTCATGTTGACGTCGTCGTTGGCCTTGACCAGCTTCTCGGTTCGGAAATCGCCGCCCATGACCTCGGTCGCGCGGTTCGCAACAACCTCGTTGACATTCATGTTGCTCTGGGTGCCCGAACCTGTCTGCCACACGACGAGAGGGAACTGGTCGTCGAGATCGCCAGCGAGAATTTCGTCGCAAACCTGAGCAATTGCGTTGGCTTTGTCCTGATCGAAACCGGCAGTCTCTGCGTTGACGTGCGCTGCGGCCTTCTTGAGGTGGGCGAACGCCCGGATGAGTTCGATCGGCATCTTCTGGCCACCGATAGGGAAGTTCTCAAGGCTTCGCTCGGTCTGAGCGCCCCAGTACTTGTCATCGGGGACTTCAATGTCTCCAATGGTGTCCGATTCGATGCGTACGTTCATGAACTTTTCCTGTCAGATATTAAGGGTCTCGCCGCAAACCGTAGCCCCACCAGACAGACTCAGGCACCTGCGTTAGAAGATCCACTCGCTGGCAACAAAGATGGCAAGACCCGCCAGACCACCGACGAGCGTGCCGTTGATGCGAATGAACTGCAGGTCGGCACCAAAGGGTGGTTCGATGCGCTCGATCAAGTCATCGGCGTCCCACTCAGCAACGGTGTCTTCGATCAATTCGCCAATCTCGGCACCTGCCGCCGAAGCCATCGA
>CAZBTI010000132.1:0-6010 GCA_964494395.1 uncultured Acidimicrobiales bacterium
TACCTGGAAAACACATGCCAACAATTCTCATCGCAGACATAAATCCTGAAACTCTATCCGGCATCGAGAAAGTGGCGGCGGACTCTGAGTTGGCAGTTTTGGTTGCTCAAGATGCTTCTGAGCTGATTGCCAAAGCAAATGATGAGCAGGTTGAAGTCGTTATTCTCGATGTCGAGTTTGAATCCAACTCTGGTCTTGAGTTGTATCAACAACTTGCTGAAGCGGATCAACACCTGCCGGTGATTCTGGTTGCCAACAAAGCCAACAGTCGCCAAGCGATCGAAGCCACAAAGCTTGGTGCGTTGGATTATCTGGTTAAGCCATTAGATGAAAACGAATTGCGACGTGCGATTGCCCGGGCGCTGGAGATCCGATATTTTGCCGCTGAGCCAATCACGCTCAATCCAGATTCGCCAGTCGATGAAGATGGCGATGCGATGATTGGGCAATGTCTGGCGATGCAGGATGTTTACAAGTCGATTGGCCGCGTGGCGAGTCAATCTGTCGCGGTTCTCGTTCGCGGAGAAAGCGGAACTGGAAAAGAATTGGTTGCCAGAGCGATTTTTCAGTTTGGCAACCGTAGCGACGAGTCATTCATGGCGATCAATTGCGCCGCCATTCCTGATGCGCTTTTGGAAAGCGAACTGTTCGGTCACGAAAAGGGTTCTTTCACTGGTGCAGATCGTCAACGGATTGGAAAGTTTGAACAGTGTGACAACGGCACTTTGTTCCTTGATGAAATCGGCGACATGTCAATGGTGCTGCAAAGCAAACTTCTTCGCGTACTTCAGGAGCAGACGTTTGAACGGGTCGGCGGAAGTCAGACGATCAAAACCAACGTGCGATTGATTTCGGCCACGCACCGAAATCTTGAAGAGATGGTGAGTGCTGGTCAGTTTCGAGGGGATCTGTTCTACCGGCTCAACGGTTACACAATTGACATTCCGCCGCTTCGCGAACGCGATGGCGATATGATTTATCTGCTTGAGCACTTTCGGCAGGTTGCCAACGAGGAACTCGGCAAGTCAGTCAATCGGTTTTCGCCTGAGTCGATCGAACGCCTTCAGAAATACGATTGGCCCGGCAATGTTCGCGAGTTTCAAAGTGTTGTCAGACGTTCGGTTTTGCAGACAACAGGTAAAGTGGTGATTCCCGATTTCTTGCCAAAATTCGGAACGTCAACTCCGGTGGTTGAGGCAGCCAACGACATGACTGTTGAAGCCTCGCTTAAATCTGAAATTGAAAGCTTGGTGCAGCAGAAAATCCAGTCTGGCGAGTCAGATGTTTACGACACTGTTATTGAACGAATCGAACGCGAGTTGATCACTCAGGTCTTGGAAACAACGCAAGGCAATCAGGCTGAAGCCGCCAGCATACTTGGGATCACTCGCACGACGTTGAGAAGCAAGATCAAAAAACTTGGCATTCAAATCAACCGCAGCATTGCCACCCGCATTGAAGACGACTAATGAACCAATGATGGAAATTGGGCACGAGCTATTCGAGACGTTCAATCGAGTCGGTAAACTCTGCCAACAAATACAGAAACGTGACACGCCGAACCGGGTAGACATCTCGCATCGCATGGCACACTTTCTTGATTCCTATTTCGCCACAGGAAGAATCGAGCCCAAGAAAGTCTCGTGCGAATCGGTCGCGGATTTGAATCAGCTCAATTTTGCTTGAGCATGGCACGTTCTCGGAGCAACCGTTCGCGTTACAGTATGTCTGGATCTTTGTGATCACAGCCAAACTTGGTTCCTCTACGAATTTCCTAATGTTTAAGACATGTTTTTCAACGTCTTGGCTTAGCTTAATTTTAGCTGACACGGAGTGCTCCAAAACAAGAATTGAGTTTGACGAACAACTGGATATTGATTTAAAGGTATTGAGCCGTTAACTATTTGAGCAACTTCTGAATGACGTTTTGAATTTGCTGGTGGCTTAACCCAAGATCCTGCAAGCCACTGGGACTGAACACGTTGACTTCGACGATCTTCTCACCAACTAAATCCAGTCCAGCGAATCGAATTCCGTCTTTGCTGATCAATTTGGCAATCTTCTTGCAGATGGATGTTTGTTTTTTTGTCAACTCAACTGGACTCGCTGTACCGCCGAGCGAAATGTTACTTCGCATTTCACCTGGAGCCGGAGTGCGGCGAATTCCTGTTGGTTTTTCGGAGTAGATCAATTCTTTGTCGAGCGTCAAAACACGAATGTCTCCATCGACGGCTTCGGGAACGTACTCTTGAACAACGAGGTAACCCGTTCTGCCGAGAATGTCGACGACTTGCCGAGTGTTAAGCGAGTCGTAACCGTCCAAGAAAAAGACGTCTCGTCCTTGAGAACCCATCAACGGCTTCATCACAAACGGCCCGTCGATTTCCTTTGCAAAAGTCTCTACGCTTTTGAGAGAGTGGCAGATCATCGTTTTTGGCACGAACTCATCGGGTAAGCAAACCGTATAAAGCTTGCTTGACGATTTTTGAAGCCCTACGGGACTGTTGATAATCTGCACGCCATTGTCGTAGGCCAGCCGCATGACTTCCAAAGCCAGTCGATGGGCCCAACTGCGAACGATGTCTTTTCCCGGTGCGGTGCGGATGAAAATTCCGGCGACTTCCAAAAGATCCAACCGCCGAACCTTGCCCTTAGCCATTTGCTTGGCAAGCTTTTTGGTTGTGCTGATTTCCGATCGAGTCGGAAGCTCCAACGCTTCGGCAAACAGACTTGTCGAACTAGTTGCTTGCAAATGAACAACATCAGTCACGAACACAGGATGGCCCAGTTGGTGACAAGCCAACATCAATGTCGACGTCGTGTTGTCAGGTTTGATGGCCCAGCGGTCGTTGAGCAGAAACAGTACTGGCTTCATTGGAGAAGATTAGGTTCGATAGGCGAGCAAAATATTCTGCGTCGTTAGCTGCTGGATGGTGTCAGTGAAATGTCAGACGTCCGATCGTCATCGAGCAGGTGAATTTCACAGGTTACGTTAGGATGTAGTTGCTCGGAAAAGAGCCGCCAGCCACTTTCCTCTTCGCTTTTGGCTCCGAGCATGATCATGTCGATTTGCTCAGACTTGGCGACTTTGCCCACGGCTTCAGTTGGGCTTCCAGTAACGACAAACCCGCTCACGGCAATGTCGTATTCTTGAACGGCCTCTTCAAAAATCTCGATTGCCGTTTCCCCTCGCCTGTAACTTTCCGAGTTAAATTTTGGAACTACAAAAAGAACAAGGATGTCTGCCTTCAATGAATCAGCAATATCGCCGATTCGGTAAGCGGCGTCGCTTGAGACCGACCAGTGGATCACGGGAACCAGGATTTTCATGGCGAACTCTTGTAGGAAAAAGCCGGAGCCGACAATCGTCGACTCCAGCCATAAATGTGGTGGGTCATCTACCGGTCAAAAGACGTTCGGAAGACTCATACCACCGACGATTCACTTTGTTGGTTGAACCAGCACGGCAAGGCTTTGCCATAACAGGAAAAGACGCAAGACAAAGGGCGTCGCCAATCTTATGTCACGATTTTGTACTCTTTATTTTTGTGGGCAGGACGTACCTTGCCAGATAATGTTTGAACACGAAACTCTTGACTAACATCAGCGACGCCCAATCGGAAAACTGGATTCTGAATTCCGATTTGAGTTTGTCTGGCCAACATGCAATACAAATGGCGTGCCAATTGCTAACTTCGTCAAAAGTTTCTCCGCTACAAATCCGGCCTGCGTAAAACCGTGCAAAACGACAGGTCGCTGCGGTTGTACCGTTGTTAGCAATACCTAGATGCCCTGTTAGCTTTCAAATCCGAATCAACAATTGCCCCGCGTGGTCAGTTTTTAACCACCATGAAAAGCCCTAAAACCTTTATGACTGAAGCCACACCAACCATTTCGATGCCGTTTGACTTGGACGCCGCACTGCATAATGCCGAGCAGCTAATCGAAGCCAGCGAGATGGATAGTGCCGATCAATTCCTGACGGGGCTAAGCCCAGCCAACCGTTTGATCCTGCTTTCTCGATTGCCTCGCGAGCAACGACGCAGGTTGTTCGAAGGGCTAACGGCGGAAAAAGTAGCTGATTATTTACATGACATTCCCGAGGTTCCAGCCAGCGACACGGTCACCAATGTAACAAACCGTTTGTAAGCCAACACAAGCTCATTTTCCCACTACGAAGTGCAGTACACTGACGTTGTTGATCAAGTTGGCGGAAACAATCCGGGCATGCTTTTAGGTGTGCTGAGGCTATTAGTGACAGCGTATAGTTTTCGCTGTTTTCAAATATTGGCACAGCCATTGCTTTGCACGAAAGCGTCGCAAGTCTTTCCTCGAACGACCGTTCAAAACTTGATGGCAATGAAACGTATTTTGTTGGAGAAACAAATGCCCACAAAAGCAAAAGCGAAACCCAAGACCAAAACTGCAAAGAAAACCAAGAAGCCTGCGGCTGTTAAAGCGAAGGCAACTAAAACCAGCAAAAAGGCGGTTAAAAAGCCAGCCAAATCAAAGAAGGCAGCTTAGCCTTCAACCATTCTCAACTGACGTTGACCAGAAAGCCGCTTCGAATTCGAAGTGGCTTTTTGCGTTGGATCATCGAGTCGATCTGAAAACGGAGTCGCTATCACTCACTCCCCGTCCAAGCCTGAGCAAAGATTGACCAACGAGATCAAGCTCTGTGCTGCCGTCGTGGATACTTCCCAAGATGGCTCCTGCAAATGTTGGTTTACTGAGAAATAAAAATGATTTTGTTTGGCACGAGGAATGCAATTGGCCTTTCAAGACTCAATCAGAAACGAGTCGGCAATCTTTTTGTTCGAGGCAAAAAATGTCACGTGAAAATAAAAAAGCGTCTGGCAAACAGTGGAACCGAAGCCTATCCAATCGAAATAAGGACTTGGAAATGAAGACACGATCACAATACCGGTTGGAACGAGTTCGAATCGCCGATGATGACTTCCAAATTGACTTTGATATGTATGTAGATCGTGACGACGATGATTCTCGTCACCTGGATGGAGACGATTGGGATAATGTTGATCGAGAGCATGAGAGTGCCACCTAGCTTTACGACGATCGACACGAATACAACGTGTGGCCGGGGTGGACGGTGAATTTCACTTTGAGACCGCGGCCACGGCGACGAGTTCAAGCGGATACGAAAGTGTTCCAATCACGTTTGGGAAACAAAGAGAATGGTTATTCAAGTTGCTGCGAAATCTGACCTGGGTTTAGTTCGAGAGAACAATGAAGACAGCTTCTTCGCTGATTCTTCTATTGGCCTGTTTGTAATATGTGACGGAATGGGTGGCCATGTTGCTGGTGAAGTTGCTTCTCAAAAGGCGATTGAGTTCGCAGTCAATTTCTTAAAGACCGCTGTAACGGTAGAGGAAATGCCTCAGCGTCGTGACTTGGATTTCCGAGATACCTGGAACGAGGTAGTCATTGATGCGGTGGCTCATGCCTGTAATGAGTTGATCCACTACGCAAGTCTTTCTCCTGAGCTTGATGGCATGGCCACCACGATGACCCTGCTATTGATTGTCGAAGACGTTGCTTTCGTTGGCCACATCGGCGATTCACGGCTTTATCTCAAGCACTTCGAAGTTGCAAAACAACTAACCCACGATCATACATTGTTCGAAGAGTTTATCCGCGAGAATCCAAATTGGATCAACTTGAATAGCGACATTGAAGCCATTCGAGGTTTTGAACACGTTCTGACACGTTGCCTTGGACGGCAAGCAGATGTCGAAATAGACGCGTTTAATTTCCAGCTTGCCGAAGACGATGTTCTGCTACTTTGCACCGATGGCTTGAGCCGGTATTTCTCCGACGAGCGCGAAATTGTTAGTTTCCTCGACGTTGATGACGCAGATACTTGTGTCGAAAATCTAATCGCATTCGCGAATGAATCGGGCGGACGCGACAACGTAACGGCCATCGTCATCCGGGTTGTGGACTTAGTCGAAAACGATTTCGACAATCACATCCTGCTTTCAGGTCCTGT
>CAZBTI010000132.1:6110-9866 GCA_964494395.1 uncultured Acidimicrobiales bacterium
TAATACGTGACCTACGTTTCAAATTATCCAGCGGCGACGCATCAGGAAACTCGAATGCTCAAAGAGCCAGCCATCATTACTCCAGGAGATTTTGAGCCGGAGAACCATTTTTACCCACGAGTTCTCAACGCTCACATTCATCCGTTAGTGCGGAACCTGATGGAGATGGGCAATGCGCGGATCGCATCTCGATTCTGTCACCTTCACCCGGAAGTTGATTCCGAAGCAGTCAAGACATTGCTTCAATCGGTTCCAAAGTACTTTCGTTGGGGCGGTTGCGACTTGTTTCATGTTACCTCGGAAGAAGGCAACCGAAGCGTGGTTGTCATTGAAACGAATTCGTGCCCGTCTGGCCAGAAATCAATGCCGCGCGTGAACGAGTCGGTTGAGCAAGCTGGCTACGAACGATTACTCAAAGATTCATTCCTGGAACAAGTTCGCAAGCGCAAAGGCGGGGTCAAAGGTGACCTCGCCGTGTTGTACGACAAGAACCACATGGAGAACTCAGGCTATGCCGCAACACTGGCAGAGCTTACACAGAAGAATGTTTGGCTCGTTCCCTTTCATGCTTCCGATGTTGGTCGAACGGCTGAGTTTGAAAACGGAGTCTTGTATGTGCTGTACAAAGGCGAACGGATTCCAATTCGAGCAGCGTTTCGATATGTAACCCAGCAACCCTGGAATCGAATTCCGCCGGTGACGAAGACTTTGATTTACAACCCGGTGCTGGTATGTCTCGCTGGCGGGAGAAACAAGTTGGTTGCGTCCAAGGCGTATGATATTTACAACGCGTCACAGATAAATCATGGTTTGAAGATCAACACACCAGAAACCATTTGGGACGTTTCAAAAGAAGAAGTCCCATTGTGGGTTTCGAGGATGGGTGGAATCGCGGTCGTTAAAGTTCCCTACTCAAACGCTGGTCAAGGCGTTTATACGATCACCAGCGAGCAAGAACTCGACGCGTTCATGGAGTTGGAACACAATTACGATCATTACATTGTTCAATCGTTGATTGGCAATTCCAAGTGGAGTTCGCAAAGCCAATACGGACGACTATTCCACATCGGCACGATGCCAGACAAACGACTCAATCTCTATGCAGCCGATATTCGTTTCATGGTTGGCACAGGGCCTAACGGTTTCTTTCCCGTTGCTGTGTACGCTCGCCGAGCCCGCAAGCCGTTGACGACTGACTTGCAAGCCGGTGACGACTCGTGGGACATGCTCGGAACAAACTTGTCGGTTAAACAAGCCGACGGATCATTTACGACTCAGCCCGAGCGATTGTTACTGGTCGACAGTCGCGACTTCAACCGCTTGGGGTTTGGCCTTGATGACTTGATTGAAAGCTACCTTCAATCGGTTATGTCGATCGTGGCTATCGACAACATGTCAAAGGGCCTTATCAACACCAAAGGCAAGTTTCGCAAAAAGTTGTTTGGCTCGATCAATCCAGATCGCCGCTTCAATGAGGAAATTACGTTTTGAATGAGATGCCACCCGAGCCCAAAAGCAACGGCTACGAACACGTTAAACAGGTCAAGCGAGTCGACCGCTTAGAAATAGAATCTTGCACTAAAGGCGAATTCACAAAGCTGTTCATCGAGCTTGTCGAAAACGCGATTGGCCGCTCGATCCAAGTCCCGGTCGTTGTGGCTCGCGGCAAAAAGGACGGCCCAATCTTCGGCATCACCGCTGCGCTGCATGGTAACGAACTCAACGGTATTCCCGTTATTCATCAGCTGTTGCAAAAGATCAATCTGAAAACCCTCCGCGGCACCATCGTTTGCGTCATCGTTGCCAACATGCCGGGATTGTTGGCTGAGCAGCGCGAGTTTACCGATGGCCAAGACTTAAACCACATTATGCCGGGCAAACCAAATGGGAAACTCTCGCAGGTTTACGCTTACAATTTGGTCGATCGCATCACCAGCCATTTTGATTATTTGCTGGACTTGCACACTGCCAGTCAGGGTCGCGTCAATTCACTATACGTGCGGGCCGATCTTAGCCAGCCGATGACCGCTCAGATGGCTTATCTTCTTCAGCCGCAAATTATCGTTGACAATCCGGCGTCCGATTACACACTTCGTGGCGTTGCGGCTGAAAATGGAATTCCTGCGATCACCATCGAGATTTGTGACCCCGCGACGTTTCAGCGTGACCCAATCAAGCGAACGCTTCAAGGCATCCGAAGAATCCTACGACACGTCGATATGGTTTCAAAGAAGCAGCAAAACATTGTCGCTCACAAGCCACCTGTGCTTTGCCAAAAGTCGTATTGGATTTTGACCGAGCGTGGTGGAATGATGCGAGTCAATCACAAGATTACGCACTCGGTCAAAAAGGGCGAGTTGATCGCAACCCAAGTCAACATTTTTGGCGAGTTGGTGGAAGAATACTTTGCACCCGAAGACGGTGTAGTAATCGGCCATTGCGTAAATCCGATGGGCCAGACCGGCGCGAGGATCATGCACCTTGGCGTGTTGATGGACGAAGCCGGTCGACAGAAGTTTGTCGAAGTCAGCGGTTGCTCGCTCGACAAACCGCTGCCGGAAGTCGCTTCTCCAACTACCAAGCCAAAACCTGGCAAGTCCGGAGCTTAGCCATGCGCGTCTTTGTCGTCGTCAATCGTGTCGAAGAGATCGGCTACCGCCAAACAACAGCTTTGTTGATTGCCAGTCTGTTCAATCAAGGCCATGAAGTATGTCTTGCGAACGTCGAAGGATTCTCGTTTGTTGGCCACGCCGACGGAAACGATTTTTCGATCAACGGCTTTTCTCTCGGCGGCAATAGTTCTGAACAAAAGCTCGGCTCAAACGCAATCGAAAATATCGCTAAATCAAAACAGGATTCATCTCGCAGGTTCGTGCTTGAACCGGGAGATGTTGTTTTGATTCGAACCAACCCTGGTCGTGACACAGCTCGCTCATCGCTACACGAATCGTTTTTAGAATTCTGCTCAGCCATAGAAACTATTGGTGTTCGTGTCATCAACCGGCCCAACAAATTGAAGCTCTTTGCCAGCAAGGCATCACTTGAACTTCTACCACCTCAATTCCGCCCTCAGATGATTGTGGCTCATTCTGTCAGTGAGATCGCCGGCTTTGTAAGAGAGTCGAAAACAACTTGCGTCGTTAAGCCGTTAGTCGGTTCACGCGGACAGGACGTAATAAAAGTCGAACACGACCGAGCCGATTTGGAACAGCTTGTTTCCAGCACCTTCCAATCTCGCGGCGTCGTCGCTCAACATTTCATCCACTGCGACGAACCAGGCGACAAACGCGTAGTTGTCGTCAACGGAAACATCATCGAAGACAACGGTCACACCGCAGGAATTCATCGTATCCCAGCCGAAGGAGACTTTCGTGCGAATCTTCATGCTGGTGGTTCCGCCCGACCACTTTTCCTCTCACCGGACGAGCGAACAACGGTCGAGTACTGTGCGTCCTTGCTCTTGGAAAACGGAATCTCGCTGGCAGGAATCGACTTGATCGGAGCCAAAGTGATAGAGTTCAACGTCTTCAGTACGGGCGGAATTTACGATGCCTGCCAATTCGCGGAATTTGACTTTGCTGAAGAGATTGTCAGCGAATTACTATCCAGTGAATAATTGAGTTAAGCCATCAAATTCAAAACCGCGTCGTTTGCGGAATTGATTTTGGCTTTATCTTTGACGAAACAAAGAATTGTGTTGTATCCGAAAAGTGTTTTAATTCGATGGGATAACCGCGCCCCATCCCGCTTAAGATT